>DROQ01000210.1 GCA_011321845.1 Planctomycetota bacterium
CACATTGAGCCAGAACATATTCCCCCCCTGGCTCTCCACAAAGACCACGTTGGGATCCTCGCGATCGACCCGGCAGACAAAACCGTCGCCCGAGCCCACCTTGAACCAGTCCGTCACCGTAATCCCGTCGGTATAGACTGTCCGGGACGGCCCCCCCCAGCTCCCGTTGTCCTGGAATCCTGCGTAGACCCAATAAGGACGTCGGGTATCGGCGACCGCGTGGTAGCACTGGCCGATATCGAAGTTTTCGAAAACCTCCCAAGTCTTGCCGCGGTCATTGCTCATGTTGACGCCACCGTCGCAACCCAGCAGCAGATGTCTCCCGTCCTGGGGGTTCACCCACATCGCGTGGAAATCCACGTGCACCCCCCGGGCCCCCACCTTGAAGGTCTTTCCGCGATCGTGACTCTCATGGAACTGGATCCCGCAGACATAGACATGGGTTTCGTCGCTGGGGTCCACACGAATCTGGGAAAAATAGTAGGGCCGGGGGTTGAGGCTGTTCACCCGGACCCAGGTCTCCCCATGATCCTCCGAGCGAAACGTCCCCCCTGTCTGGAAGCCCAGGGGTCCCTGGCCCTTGATCTTGTTCGCGATCTGGCCCCCAATCCGGTCCGCGTAGGGAAGGCGTCGGTTTCGGCCGGAAGCCCCCCCCATCCGACTGCCCAAGGTCAAAGTCAGGACCTTGGCCTCTTTACCCCGGATGACCTTGACCTTGACCTTCTGCCCCGCCTTATGCTTCCGCAGTTCTCCAATCATGGCCTGGTAGGTGGGCGTCCCCTTTCCTCCGAATTCGACGACAAGGTCGCCCGCCTTCAGGCCGGCTTTTTCGGAGGGGCCACCACTGATCACATCCGTGAGGAGGGCACCGCCAGCCCCGTCTTCGCCCTGGATGCCCATGTATCCAGGCTGGTTCGAGGTCTGGGGCTTGGGAATGGTCGCGCCCTTGGGAGCCTTGCCGATCCATTCCGTCTCGATCAGGGCCCAGACGACCTTGGGATCCTTCTGGTAGATGTCCAGAGAGATACGTCCCATTTTCACCGTGGGGAGGCCCTTGGTCAGCCGCTTCCAGCTATCTCCTCCATCATCCGAACGATAGAGTCCCGAGCCCTCTCCCCAGCGTTTGGCGGGATGGTTCCCGTCGAAGCGGTCCCGCTGGCGCTCATAGAGGGCCGCGTAGACGATGTCGGGGTTTTGGGGATCGATGCGAACCTCGGTTGCCCCCGTCTTGGCGTCCTTTTTGAGCACTAGCTCCCAGGTCTTGCCCCCGTCCCTGGTCCGGTAGACCCCTCGCTCGGGGTTGGGAGCCCAGAGATCTCCCACAGCGGCGACAAAGACGGTCTTGGGATCCTTGGGGTGCACGGCAATCCGACCGATGTGGAAACTTTTAGGGAGGCCCTTCCACTCCCAGTGCCGTCCCCCGTCCTTGCTGAAATAGACACCGTTTCCCCAGGAAGTGGAGTTGCGGTTGTTCGCCTCTCCTGTGCCCACCCAGACCTGCTGGGGATCCGAGGGAGAAATGGCAATATCTCCCACCGTCCCGTTCTTCTCGAAGGCGAACACGGGCTCAAAGGTGGTCCCATTGTTCTTGGTCTTCCACACTCCCCCGCTGGCGGTGGCCACATAAAAGATCCATGGGTGTCCCGGTTCGACCTCGATGTCGACAACCCGGCCACCCATCACCGAAGGACCCAGGTTGCGTAGCCCCAGCTGCCCGAGATCCAGTTTGGGGAGGCTCGCCTTCTTGTTCCTGGCAACGACCTCTTTTCGGGTGGCCTTATGCTTCTTTTGGCCCGCGTTTGGACCCGCATTCTTTTTCACCGCCTTTTTTTCCGCAATCTTCGGGAGCCCTTTCCGGGGCACCTGGACCTTGGTTTTCTGGACGGCTTTTTGGGCCGCTTTTTGAGAGTTCTCGCGCACCGCCTTGCTTGCCTGACTAGGAAGCGCCGCTGCCACGGGACTTCCGAGGGAAAACAGGAACGAGAAGAATAGGAGAGAGGGGGGGATGAGAGATGTTCGCGTCAATTCTTGCCTCCGGTTGCCAAGCCGGAGAATACGCACTGGACCCCCAGCTTGTTAGCCCCAAGACGCGTGGCTACAATCCACTCCTCGATTTCTTTTCTCCGCGGGTCCCCGCCTACTTCCGATCCAATCAATGCAAAGATCTCGTCCCCTACAGGCCTCGCTTGTCGCCCTCGGACTATTTCTTCCCCTCCTGGGAGGAACCGAGGTCCAGGCCCAGGCCAAGGGAGTTCGAACCGTCCTTCGGCCCCTGCCCGGAATCCGTGCAAAGATCGATCCCCGTGATTTTTTCCAAGACCGGCTGATCCTCAAGTTTCGCGAAGGTTTCCGAGTTCGGCTCCCCGAAGGCAAGCATGCGGGCCTCCTTCGTGACCTTCGTTCCCCCGACGGGCTCCACCTGGGTTCTTTGAAACAGGTCTTGGGCAAGCTGCGCATCGAACGCTATTTCACCCGGAGCGTCCAAGATCTGGAGCTGGAACGCAAGGCCATTCTCGCCCGTCTCCCCCAAGGCTGTGACGACCCGGCCGACCTCAACAATTACTACAGGCTCTTCACGGGAAATCGCGAGGCCACCCTTGCGGCCCTGAAGCGGCTCCTCCAGGACCCCTCCATCGAAACCGCCGAACCCGAATTCCGCCTGGAAGCCATCCTCCCCGCCCAGCAGGGATTCCAAAAAACCTCCCCCCTCCCGACCCTCCCCCCTCCAAGAACCAAAGTTCTTCCCCTCCCCGTCCTCAAAAGCCCCTACAAAAACGCCAAGGGGCTACGCATCCCCACCCCCAATTTCGAAGCCCTCCAGTATTACTTTGCCCCGGCCCCCCTGGGCCTCGGCCTGAAACCTTCCTTTGGGATCCTGGGTGCGCAGGGAAACCCCGGGCAGACCGTCTTCCACCTCGAAGCCGCCTGGGCCTATGGGCACGAAGACATCTCCATGCTCACCAGGGCCAACACCATCGGCAAGCAGGACTTCGGCAAGCTCAATATCCCGGCCTGGAGGGATCACGGGAACGCTTCGGTCGGGATCCTCGTCGCCGACGTGGACGCCAAGGGGATCCGTGGGATCATCCCCGAATCCAAGTTACGGGTCTGCAGCTTCATCAACGGTTATGCGAACATGTTCAGCCTGGCCCTCAAGGCGGCCAGGCCCGGGGATGTGTTCAGCTCTTCGGCCGTCTTCGGGCTCCACGTGGGAAACAAAGCCTACATGGCTCCCTTCGATTATCCTCAGGTCACCTATGACGCCATTCGGCTGGTCGCCCTGCGAGGGATCCCCCTCGCCATTCCAGCGGGAAACACAGGGACCAACCTCGAGGACCCCAAAATCTTCGGCAAGCGTTATCTGCCCAGCTCCACCCCCTCCGGAGCCTTTCTCGTGGGAGCCACCTACGGACCCATTCAAAAGAGAGTAGGCTGGAGCAACTATGGCTACCCCGTTCGGGTGAACTCCTGGGGAACCCTGGTGACCTCCACCGCCTATGGCAAACTCTGGAAGAACGGTCCCGAGCAGACCTATTACATCGACACCTGGGGAGGGACCTCAGCGGCCACTCCGCAAGTGGCGGGTGTCCTCGCCTCCATCCTCTCCGCGCGGTCCCAACAAGGGCTTCCTCCCTTGGGTCCCAACGAGCTGCTCAACCTCCTCGAGAAGACGGGAACCCCGGTCTCGGGCAAGATCGGCGTGCGCCCCAACCTCCAGGCCGCCCTCAAAGCCCAGGGCCTCGCCGGGGAACTCCAGGCGCTTGACGAGATCTATCCCGGCCAGGACCTCCCCATCCAAGTCGACCTGCCCAAAGGCGACATCTTCCTCCTCTTCTTGGGGCTTCCGGGGAGACCCGTCCCCGTGCCCGGCACCAAGGCCTGGATGCTCGCGCCGACGCTCCAGATCCTCGCCTTCGTCGGGCCGACCGGCCCCAAAACCCTGGTCAAGATCCCCGTCCCCGCCAAACCCGAACTCAACGGACTTCGGGGAGCCGCCCAGGCGCTCGTCCTACCCCATCAGGGCGGGTTCAAACTCACCAACGGGGCCTTCCTCCGGATCCGTTAGGACGCCCTAACCCTCCAGGCGACGCCCTAACCCTCCAGGCGACGATTGAGCCAGAGGGCCCAAGCGCTGCGCTCTTCGAACTCCCGCTCCAGGCGCTCGTAGGATTCGCGGGCAAGAAGGAGTTCCTTGCGAAGGATCTTGATCTCCTGCTCCCGATCACGGAGCTGGTTGCCTCGGGAGTTCACATGGACGATCCCCTCCATCTGGGGGAGGGGGCTTCGGCTGCACATGGCGATCAGGAAATGGGAGGTCTCCAAACCATGGTCCCGGGTTTCCGACACCACTCTCAGCTCGTCCGATGAGAAATCATCGATAAAGACCCCTCGCCCATGGTTCTCCCCGAAAAAGTGGAGATAGGGGAAGTGCCTTCCCAGCACCTCCCGAAATTCCTCGAGATCGAACTCGTGGACATGGAAGGGATTGATCTCTCCCCGCTCTTCCCGGTAGTAGGGTCGGTTGGGGGAAGAGATCACCAGGACCCCGTCGTCTTTGAGGACCTTGGCAATCCCCTCGAGGTATTTCTCCCAGCCATGGATGTGCTCGATCACCTCGAAGGAGGAGACGAGGTCGAAACTCTTTTCGGGGAAGGGATAGTCCGCGTCGGCCTCCACAAGCTGGAAATGCAGATTGGAGAGAGGGTATTTCTGCTTCGCCTTTTCGATCGCCCTGGGGTCGACATCGATGGCGACGACCTCGCTCGCGACCCGGGCCAGGAGTGCTGCGCCATAGCCCTCGCCGGAGCCGGCGTCCAGGACTCGCGCCCCTTCGGCCAATGGAAACACAAACTGGTACCGCGCGAGATGCTCAGCCTCGAGATCGGGGTCCACACCGGGAATGAAGCGCTCTCCGGAGAAATCCCCGTGTTCCTCCTCCTGGGGAGCTTGGGCGCCTCCCCCCGGGGCCATGGCGCTTGGACCAAAATTTTCTCCCGGATCGGCCAGACAACCCAGGCCGGGAGTCCAGAGGGCGAAGGCCGGACGCAGCTGGTTCCTTCTCCTCTGCCGCTGCCAACTCCAGGATTCCCACAGGAGCGAGAAATACCCCATTGTCTGGAGAAACAGGGAGGACAGCCAACGAAACGGGGTCCACCGCAACCCCCCCTTCCGCGAGCCGAAAAGAACCCGGAAGAAGTGTTTCGCATGCCTTGGAATGAGGAAAAAACCATCCCCGTTCTCGTTGAAGACCATGTAATGAGAGGCATTCAGGGTTCCGCCCAGGATCCACTGCCTCCAATACTGGAAAGAACCGTTGATGATCCATGCTCCAAGATCCGGTCTCCCCGCCCGAATCTCCCTCAGGAGTTGCCGACGGTTCTTGCCCAACTCCGCCTGGTCCAAGAACTCGACCCCTTCGGGAACTCGCATCTCCGAGGGACCAATCAGAAGGATCTCTTGCTCAGGGAAGATCCTTCGAAGCGAAGAGACCACCTTGTGGCATTGCTCCTCGGTCCCGGAACCGAAGATCACAATCCTTTGTATCTGAGAAAAATCCGGGGCCTTTCCTTTGAGGAGATGAAAAAGGGCGAAGTTGATCATCGATTTATTCCTGGCTTCCAGCGCTTCCTAAACGAACTTCGTTTGCAACATCGATCCACATCATGCTTCAGCAAGCCTTTCCGCAAATCCCTTTGGGAAGGATCCCTTTTTCAGCGTCTCTCGCAACATTTCTTTCAGCATCACCCCTGCGTCGCCGAAGGATCCAACAGTCTGCATCGAGCCTCCATGGGAATCCGAAGATGCCCAATGACCAGGCCGTCCGTCCGGCACTGAATCACGAGCGCGTGATCCACCCAATCCAACATCGTGTAATCCACCGCGTCCCCCTCTGCCACCGCACAGGCGAAAGAGTAATTCCCCGAGGCGATCCGAGGTAGATCGAAACCAAAAGTAACGACGGTCACTTGCCCCTCCTCCAAGGAAGAGAGATTACGGTCGAGGGTCGCGAGGTTGGTCCCAAAAAGGTCCAGCCCCTTCTTGTCCCTCAGGATAAAGCCCACATTCATGGGAGAAACTCTTCGTTCCGCCTGCACCATGAGCTGGAGGCGGTATTTCTGCCCTCCCTCCATCATCTCCACCAACTGACCCTCGGCGTCATAGAGTCCCGCCCCCAAGAGGCGGGCACCTCCCTCTCCGAAACGGTCGAGCCCCCCCCGGAGAAGAGGAGGTGGAGGGAGGCTTTCCTCCGAGACTTCTCCCGAATCGACTCCCACGGTATCTACCTGGATCTCCCCAGCGTTGGACCCGATGCGCGCGCTCGTGCGTGTCTTCTCCTGGAGATAGTGGGCCACGACCTCTTCGGGACTCCCATCCCCCACCACAGAACCATCCCTCAAATGGATCGCACGGTCACAGAGGTGCCGGATCGTCTGCGGATCGTGGGAGACCACGAGAATCGTCTTTCCTTCTTCCTGGAATTGCTTCATGCGGGCGATGCATTTGTGCTGGAAAAAGACATCCCCCACAGAGAGTGCCTCGTCGATGATCAGGACCTCGGGGTCCATGTGGACGGCAGAGGAAAAGGCGAGACGCACAAACATCCCACTCGAATAGGTGCGAACCGGTTGATGGACGAAGTCCCCGATCTCCGCGAAGGCGAGGATCTTCTCCAGGCGCTCCTCCACGAACCCCCTCGGCAAACCCAAAAGCCGCCCCTGGAGCTTGACGTTCTGGATCCCATCGAAATCGGGATGGAAGCCCGCCCCAAGTTCCAACAGGGACCCCACCCTCCCTTGAACCGAATAGCGCCCACCGCTGGGCTCCAATACCCCCGAGAGGATCTGGAGGAGGGTGCTCTTCCCCGCGCCGTTCTGGCCGATGATTCCAACCGTTTCTCCCGCATGAACCTGAAAACTGACAGAATCCAACGCAACGAAGGATTCATAGTTGGGGCGTAGAAAGGGGAGCACCTCTTTGAGCCTGTCCGCCGGCTTTCGGTAAATCCGATAGGCCTTGGACAGGTTCTCCGCCTGAATCACGATGTTTGCAGAAGGCGTCACAGGAGATCCAGAATCAGAGGACGGCTCCGCATAAGGAAAGCTCTCCCAGCCAAATAGACAAGGAGAGAACCCACCGTCACCGAGCCAAGGGAGAGAAGGGTCGGCCAATTGCCGTAAATCGTACAACTGCGCATGAGTTCCACGAAATGGAACATCGGGTTCATCTGATAGAGCACTCCTTCGATGCGGCCGCTCCCCAGGATACCAAGATTGCGGGCGTCATAGAAAATAGGTGTCGCGAACAACCAGGCCACGAGAAGGATCCCAAGAACCTCCTTGAAGTCCTTGAGGAAGAGACTCAAGACCGCGAAGAGGGAGGACACCCCGATGGTGAACAGGGCAAGATCCAGGACGACCAAGGGCAGGAGGAGGGCCGACCAGGAGGGCCAGACCCCCATGAACAACATCACGACAAAGAGAACGATGGTGGCGAAGAGCCAGTGGAAGATGTGGTAGAGGATGCGCGCCTGCATGATCGCGTCCAAGGGAAGGCGGACCTTGGTCAGGATGGACCGGTTCCCCAGAAAAATATCTCCCCCCTCTCCCGCCATGCGTCCGAAGAGATCCCAGGCAAGATAACCGGCAAAAAGATAGAGGGTGAATCCTCCAGGTGCTTTGACGCTCTCGTTCATGCCCAGAACGCGTCCGAAAAACATCGAGTAGATCCCAATCATCATCAAGGGACTGAGGAGAACCCAGAGGAAGCCCAGGGCGGACTCCTGGTAGCGGGACCTCAGCTCCCGAAGAGCGAGACCGAAACCCAGGGGAAGATGCTCTAAGCCGAACACCACTGCACCTCCGGGTTGCGGCGCCAGGGGCGCACCGATCCGACGCAGCCGCACTCCTCGAAGAGAGAAGCCCAGAGGCGGTGATGCTCGAGAGCCTTGGCTTCCCAGGAGTATTCGCGGGTCACGAGGGAAAGCGCGTTCTTTCGGATCCGTTGGCGAAGGGAATCGTCCTGGAGCAACTGGATCACGGCCTCGGCAAAGTCCTCATCCTCATCCGCGATCCGTAGATGCTCTCCATCCTGCGCCGCGATTCCCGCACAGCCCACCGTGGTGGACACCACGGCCCGGCCCAGGGCCCAGGCCTCCAGGATCTTTCCCCGGATGCCCGCCCCCTCCCGAAGGGGCACAACATAGACCTTGGCCCGCTGCACCTCCGGTGCGATCGAGGGGACCCTTCCCGTCACTTCGACTCCAGGCACCTCCCTCAGGGCCTCCAGCTCCGGAGGAGGAGAAGCCCCGATGATGGACATCGTCACATCGGGGACTTTTTTTCGGATCAGAGGAAGGACCTTGTTCACGAAATGTACCATGGCATCCAGGTTGGGGCGATGGCGGTAGTACCCGACAAAGCAGAGCCTGTTCTCCTCGGGCTCGGGGCTGGGCCGCAATTCCAGGACATCCACCCCCGTATTGTTCACCACAATGGGGAGTTCAGGATCATAGGCCAAAAGAGCCGCAGCGTCCTCCTTGGTCATGGTGACGATCCGGTCGAACCTTCTGCAAGCACGCAGTTCGAAGCGCAGCATCTTCATCCAGGAGGAATAAGCCGCCAGCTTGGCAAGGCCTTTGCTCTTTTTGATCTGCCGCTCAAAGTTGAAGCATTGCACCTCGTGGTCGGTCAGAATGGAAGGGACAGAGCAACCCTCAGGGAAGAGATAAGCCATCTGGAGGTACTCGAACTGCACCAGGTCATAGCGAGCCGAAGTCAGCTTGCGCCGAATGGCCTCCCGCATCTTGGGGTTTCCGTACTCGTGAACAATGGAAGGTGGCTCGACCCCAAAAGGGTTGGGCTCTCCCGGGGACTGCCCTCGAATGAGGACTTCCACCTCCTCGCAAAAGTCCAGCTGCTCCGCCGCGTCCGCTTCTTCTTGGGTTTCGGCGAAGGCCAGGACACTGATCCGCCAGCGCCGGGAGAGGCGCTTGATGAGCTGGTAGATCCGTTGCGCCCCCGCGTGGAAACCAAAGCGGGGGACAAAGGCGGAGACCAGGAGCACACGGGGGAGATCCCTGGCGTCCTCCTGCACCGCCACGAACCTCCGGTCCAGACTGAGGATCCCTTGATCCGGGATCCGGTTGAACATGGGACTCAGCCCTCGCGTCTCCCGGATCCTGGGCGCCCGGTTCAGGACCCATTTGCAAGCTCTTAGCGTCACCCATATCCCGTCATGGAGAATGGAGCGGGCGAAGTTGACGAAAAGGCGCTTTTGGACCAGAGCGAGCAATTCACCGTCCGTCAGATTCCGCAGCAAGAAGGTCCACTGGTTCGCCCGCACAAGAGTCTGCAAATACTGTTTGCTGAACACTCGGCTCGATGTGGAACGGTGGCGATGCAGGACCAGCGAGTCCGGCGCGAGAAGGCTCCTCCAACCGAGCTTCCAGGCTCGCCAGGAGAGGTCCGTGTCTTCGCAGTAGGCAGGGAAAAAAAGAGGATCAAAGCCCCCGAGGATCCGAACCTTCTCCATATCGTACAGGCTGGCCCCTCCCCCTGCCCAGAGAATGGGAATGGGAGCAGGGTTTTCATCGGCGTCCTTTGCCTCGGGGTCCACTTCATCATGAAAGTAATGGATCTCTCCCCCTCGGAATGCGCCCCCGGTCAACCCCGTCTCCTCCCGTCTTACACCTTCTTCCTGGACGATCTGGGAGGAGACAGCGAAGACATCCTCCCGGTCAAAGCCACGGAGAAGGGGTTCGAGGAAATCCTCCTCCACCACCATGTCATTGTTCAGCAGTAAAACATGGGAGCGGCCCACACGCTCGAATCCGATATTGTTGGCTTCGCCAAAGCCGCAATTGCGGTCCAAGGGAACGACCTCGACCTCGGGCCATTCTTCATTGAGCCAGCCCACTGTCCGGTCATCCGATCCGTTGTCCACCACAATGATCTGGTGTTTTCCCTCAATCCTGTCCAAGGCCTTTCGAAGGGCGGGCAGGCAGACTTCGAGAAGATGTTTGCCATTCCAGCTGACGATCAGAACGGCAATGTCCCGCGGGGGTTGACGGCGCGGGATGGCCTTGCGTTGGGGAGGAATCCCAGGAGGGACTTCGCCCAGGGCGAACTTGCGCCGGACATAGGCGGCGAGAAACGGCCATAGGGGCAAGAGGCAGAGGATGCATCCTAATCGCCCAATGCGAACAAAGAAACGGAGCATGGAGGGATACTAACAGCAAGCTTTTGGGAGACAACGAACTAAGACCATAGGATTGCCATTTCGTGACAATCGCCCAACCGGCGGCTATGAATCCTCCATGCCTCCCCTCGTCTCTGTCATCGTCTTGAACTGGAATGGTCTGGCGGACACAGCCTCCTGCCTGCGCGCCCTCCTGAGACAGAGCTGGAAAAACCTCGAACTGCATGTAGTGGACAATGGCTCGGAGAACGCCGAAGCAGACCGCCTGGAGGAAGAGTTCGGAACCAGAATCCGCCTGCACCGCAGCGAAACAAACCTCGGTTTTACGGGGGGATGCAATCTGGCTCTCTCGATCATCCGGGAAGAAAAAAAGGCCACCTTCGCCATCCTCCTGAACAATGACGCGATGGCCCATCCCGACTGGGTCCTCGAGCTGGTCTCCGCGGCAGGAAGCGCCCCGGACTGCGGGATCTTTGCAAGCTGCATGCGTTTTTTTCACCAACCGGAGCTTCTGGAAAACGCTGGAGTGGAGATCCTTTGGAATGGAGACGCGGTCCCCCGTGGCCGGGACCGGCCCGTTGCCGACTACCAGCGTCCCACCCGCCTCCTGGCGGCCTGCGGGGGCGCCATGATGATCCGCACCGAACTTCTCGAGACGGTTGGGCTCCTCGATGACAGTTTTTTCGCCAATTTCGAAGACGTGGACTACTGTCTCCGGGCCCAGGCCCTGGGGTACGACTGCCTCTATGTCCCCAAGGCCATCGTCGACCACAAACTCAACGTCAGCATCGCCAAGGTGCGCAACGAGGAGTTCCATGTGCGCTCCCTCCGTAACCTCACGGTGGCGATCTGGGCCAACCTGCCCTGGCAAGTCCTCCTCCTGGACCTCCCCTGGATCCTTGCGCGCGACCTGGCTGTCCTCATCCTCGCACCCCTTCTTGGGCAGTTGGAAATCGCCCGGATCGTCTTCCGAGCCCGGCAAGCGGGCTGGGCCGACCGGAGCGCCATCCTCGCGACCCGAAGAGAACTGAGAAAAAGAAGAAAGGGATCCTGGTTTCGCATCCTTATGCGCCAAAAAAGCTTCCTGGGTGTCTACACCCGTTTTTTCATCGAAGCCATCCTCCTCCGCCAACGCCGCTTCCTCATGGTCAAACCCCACCCCCCCGAAATCGAGACCAAACACGGGTAAAGCTCCCAAACAACCTAGGACGCAAACGACGCCGCAACCCTTATACTCTCCGCTTCTACCTCTCTTTTTACTCTCCCCTCTTGAGTTCCAAACCAAGGATCAGAAATGCGTTTGAAATCCCTCCTTGTCGTTCCTCTTCTGTGGACCCCCAGCCTTTTGGCTCAGAACAAATGCGTGTACTACCCCGACAACAACGCCGCCTCCGGGGGTTGCAACGTGATCCCCTTTGGGACACAAAAGAGCAGCGCGACTTGGAGGAACCAGAAATACCAAGTCCTGATTCCCGCCTCCAAGATCTCCAAAACTCCAGTTCGGATCTGCGAGTTGAGCTTCGCACCCTGCGGCACCGGACTGCGCAGGTTCGACTCCATCGTGATCAAGATGGGTTACAGCAAGAGCGCGAACCTCGGGAGGCTTTTCGCCTCCAACCTGGGGAAACCCTTCAAGACCGTCCTCAGCCAGAAGAATTACGCATGGCAGAACACGGCCAACACCTGGAACCCGATCGGCCTCCAGAACGATTTCCTCTACCTCCCCCAGTTCGGGAACCTCGTGATCGAGGTCGAAGTCCGGGGATCGGACTTCCCCCGAACCGGACGCAACGGTTTCCACACCGGCAACATTCCCCGGCTCTTTGCCATCAGTTGGTCCACCAACCCCCCAACCAATGGTAGGGTCAGTAGCACGGCCGGTCTCAAGATGGAGCTCTGCTTCGACAAGGCGAATTACGCCCTCTTCGGCGCCGGGTGCAAGGGCAGCAACGCGAAGACGCCCACCCTCTCCGCGGTGGGTCTCCCCAAAATCGGCAAGACGATGACCATCAACCTGAGCGGCGCTCCGACGCCGGCCGTTCCCGCCGTCCTCATCCTGAGCACCAGCAACGCCACTCCCCTCCCCGCGGACCTCAGCAGCGCCGGGGCTCCCGGATGTTTCCTCTACGCGAGGCCCGACTTTCTCCTCGGCGTGGGGGCGGTCAACGGGAAGGCCAGCCTCAAGCTCCCCATCCCCAATTCCCCCAGCCTGCTCTGCGCCCGCTTCTACAACCAGTTCCTGGTCGTGGACTCCAAGGCCAACAAGCTCGGCCTGACCTCGAGCAACTACGGTCGCGGCCTCATCGGCAACTAATGGGCAGAATGCATTCGCCAAGCCTCCAGGCGCATGCATCCAACCAGGCGACCCCCTTGGGAAAGAAGGCTCAGGCAAGAGAGGAGGCCTGAGGGTATCATCAGCAAATGCCTCTCTCCTCCTTTCTCCCCCCGATCCGCTCCTGGTTCGAGGAGCACTTGGGGGCGCCCACCGAGGCGCAGCTGGGCGGCTGGAAGGCCATCCGCTCAGGCAAGAACTGTTTGATCGCGGCCCCCACGGGGTCGGGCAAGACCCTCGCCGCCTTTTTGTGCGCGATCGACCAGCTCGCGGCGCAGGGCGCCAACCTCCAGGACCGCTGCGAAGTGGTCTATCTCTCCCCCCTCAAAGCGCTGGGCAACGACATCCAAAAGAACCTTCGAGTTCCGCTCGAAGGGATCCGGAAAGGCACCTTCGCCATCCCCGAGATCCGAGTCGCGGTCCGGACGGGGGACACGACCCAGAGCGAGCGGGCCGCCATGCTTCGGAGGCCCCCCCACATCCTCGTCACCACCCCTGAGTCCCTCTATCTCCTCCTGACCAGCAACAAAGGGAGGGAGATGCTCTCCCGGGTCAAGACCGTCATCGTCGACGAGATCCACGCCCTCTGCGCGAACAAGCGGGGCAGCCACCTCTCCCTCTCCCTGGAGCGGCTTGCCGCCCTGTGTGGGGAGTTCCAACGGATCGGGCTCTCGGCGACCCAAAAACCCATCGAGGAGGTCGCCCACTTCCTGGTCGGAGCCGAGCGGGAATGCGAAGTCATCGACACCGGACACCTCCGCGAGCTGGACCTCGAGATCTCCCTCCCCCCCTCGAGCCTGCAGACGGTCTGCTCGCACGAGGTCTGGGACGAGATCTATGCGCAGATCGTCCAGATGATCGTTGCGCACCGGACGACCCTGGTCTTCGTCAACACCCGGCGCTTCGCCGAGAGGATCGCGGCCCGGCTCTCGGAGACGCTTGAGGAACACTACAACCGGCGGGAGGATGGTTCGGAACCCGTGCAACTCGTCAAGGGGGACGACCTGGTTACCAGCCACCATGGGAGCCTCTCCAAGCGCCACCGCCTGGACGCCGAGAAGCGTCTCAAGGAAGGCAAACTCAAGGCCCTGGTCGCCACGGCCTCCCTGGAGCTGGGGATCGATATCGGGGACGTGGACCTGGTGATCCAGGTGGGGACCACTCCTTCGATCGCCACCTTCTTGCAGCGAGTGGGGCGCGCGGGGCATGGAGTGGGCAGGGTCCCCAAGGGGAGGTTGATTCCCCTGACCCAGGACGAGCTGGTATGCGCCGCGGGATTGCTGCGCGCGATCCACCAGGGACGCCTCGACAGCATCGAGATCCCGGCGGCGCCGCTCGACGTGTTGGCGCAGCAGTGCGTGGCGGCTTGCGTCCCCGAGGTCTGGGACCAGGAAACCCTCTACCGGACGATGCGACGAGCCTGGCCCTACAGGGAGCTGAAACGGGAAGACTTCGACGCCGTCATCCGGCTGCACACCGAGGGGCGGCTCGCCCTCCTCCACCGCGACGAAGTCTACGGAAGACTCATGGCGACCAAACGGGCCCGCATGACCGCCCTCCTGAACGGCGGGGTCATCCCCGACACGGGGGAGTACCGCGTGATCGCCGAGCCGAACGGTCACTACGTAGGTTCGGTGGACGAGGACTTCGCGATCGAGTCGAGCCGGGGGGACATCCTCCAGCTGGGCAACATGTCCTGGCGCATCCTGCGCATCGAAACCGGCGTGCTGAGGGTCGCCGATGCGCATGGGGCGCCGCCGACGATCCCCTTCTGGTTCGGGGAAGCCCCCGCCCGAACGGTGGAGCTCTCGGCTGCGGTGTGCGAGCTGCGAGAGGCCGGACACGACGAGGCCTGGTTGGAAGCCGAGGTGCCGGGTCTGCCCCAGGAGGGGCGAGCCCAGATCGCGGAGTATCTGGTCGCTGGAAAAAAAGCGCTTGGCGCCATCCCGACCCAGGACCGGATCATCGCCGAACGTTTCTTCGACGAGAGCGGAGGGATGCAGTTGGTGCTGCACGCGCCCTTTGGGGGGAGGATCAACCGCGCGCTGGGGCTGGCGATCCGCAAACGCTTTTGCCGGGGCTTCGGCTTCGAGCTGCAAGCGGCGGCCAACGAGGAGGCCATCGTGCTGTCGCTTGGGACGGTGCAGAGCTTCGAGCTGCCGGACATCTACGAGTTCCTGCATCCGGAGACGGCACGGCACGTGCTGACGCAGGCCCTGCTGGACCGGCCGCTCTTTCTCAACCGCTGGCGCTGGAACCTGACCCGGGCCCTCCTCCTCAAGCGGATGGACGGGGGGAAGAAGGTTCCCCTCCCCATCCAGCGATTCCGGGCGGAGGACATGCTGGCCAAGGCCTTCCCCTCCCTTTTGGCCTGCCCGGAGAATCTTCCGGGCGGAGACCTCGAGGTGCCCGAGGATCACCCCATCGTGACCCAGAGCATCCACGACGCCCTGACCGAGGCCATGGATGTGGAGCGTTTTCTGGAGCTGGTCGCCCGGATCCGCGAGGGAAGCATCGAGAAGCTGGCGGTGGACACGGCCGAGCCTTCGCCCTTCGCGCGGGGCATCCTCAACGCGGCGCCCTACGCTTTTCTGGACGACGCGCCCCTCGAGGAGCGGCGCACGCAGGCGGTCCTCCAACGGCGCGGACTCGACGTGAAAACCGCCGACGACCTGGGCGCCCTGGACCCCGAGGCCATCGCGCGGGTGCGCGCCGAAGCCTGGCCCTCGCCGCAGAATGAGGAGGAGGTGCACGAGGCCCTCTGTTGGATGGGTTACGTCCGGGTGGACGAAGCTCCGGACTGGCTGCCCTGGCTCGAGGCTCTCCAAGCCGCCGGCCGCGTGCGGCGGGAGGGAGATCGCTTCTTCGCTGTCGAAGCCAGCCGCGACCCCCTCGACATCCTCCGCGGCAGGCTCGAAGCCCTCGGGCCGGTGCATGACGAGGACCCGGCCTATCTCCGCCTCCAGGCCGAAGGCGAGGTCCTGCGGGTGCGCTTCGAGAACCGGGACGGCTGGTGCAACCGGCGGCTGCTGGCACGCATCCGGCGCTACACCCTCGACCGCCTGCGCGGCGAGATCCAGCCCGTGAACGCGGCGACCTTCCTCCGCTTCCTCACGCACTGGCAGCACACCGCCGAAAGCGCGAGATTGGTGGGACCCGAAGGGCTGCACAGGGTCCTCCACCAGCTCCAAGGTTTTCACGCCCCGGCTGCCCAGTGGGAGGCATCCATCCTGAGATCCCGCATCCGCGGTTACCGCCGCGAATGGCTCGACCAACTCACCTTCACTGGGGAAATCGCTTGGGGCCGCTTCTTTGGAAAGGGCAACAGTCCCATCCGCACAACCCCCATCACCATCCTTCCCTATGAGCGCAAGGAACTCTGGTTGGGTTTGCGGAACGGCTCTCCCGGCTCTCCCGGACTCTCCGCGACCGCCCAGGACATCCTCGATCTGCTCCGCGCGCGAGGCGCCCTCTTCGCCCACGAAATCAAAAAACGCCTCCGGCTCCTCCCCTCCCAGCTCGAAGGGCACCTCGGCGAACTCATCGCCCAAGGCCTCCTCACCTGCGATAGCTTCAACGCTCTACGGCAACTCCTCGTCCCCCCGAGTCGGCGCAAGGCTCCCCTCCGCGCCACCGGCCGCTGGTCCCTGCTCAGCCCCGAGGACCTGGATGGCGACTCCAGCGAACGCCCCCATCCAGACCAGGGAAGGGACTCCGACCAGGCCCTTCGCGACCTCGACAAGATCGCCCGCGCCCTCCTCGACCGCTGGGGGGTTGTCTTCCGCAGGGTCCTCCTCCGCGAGTCCCTCCCCATCCGCTGGGGCGACCTCCTCAGGCGTTACCGCCGCCTCGAGCTGCGCGGCGAACTCCGCGGAGGACGCTTCGTCGAAGGCTTCGACGGCGAACAGTTCGCCCTCAGCGAAGCGGTCACCGCCCTTCGCCGCTTCCGCCGAGAACAGGGACGCGGAAAGCAGGGGGACAGCCTCCCCCTCGAAGTTCCCGCGGCCGACCCCCTGAACCTCCGAGGGATCCTCACCCCCGAAAAAAGGGTGTCCCCCCTGAGGCGGGGGAGCGTTTCTCTATTGGAGGATTGAGCCCACCCTCCTTTCCGGCACGACCTCTCAAGCGGGGGCCTCCCCAGGGGGAACCCTTTCCGGCCCCCCTGGGAAGCTACCTGAAGGAGAAAACTCTACTTGTGGTAACCCCAGTTGTGCCAGCTCCCGAAGATACGCCCCCCCGGGCCGATGCCGAGAGCTTCGAAGTAGAGCGGGGCTTTGTCCAGGGCGGCGATATTGGGCATCGTAAACTTGAGCTGGTGCAGTCCACTCGCATCCAGGGCCCCGGAATAGAGGACGAGAGTCGACGCCACATCGAGGGCGAACACCCCATTGTAGCCGGGGACGGAGACCGGCTTGGGGAGAAGCTTGGGAGCGACAAAGACGACGAAGAGGTCCTTGGGCTTGCCTCCGACCTCCCAGACATTGGTTTTCCCCAGGACACGATCCCCCCGCACGCAAAAGGTGGGACCTGTGACGATCTGCAGCTTGATGTTGTCGATGTAGTGCCGAGGGGTTCGGGAGGAGTAGATATATCTCGGCCTCGAGATCTCCACCTGGAAGGTGGTCGGGCCACCCTTGGTCAGAGTGAAACGGGCGCAGAGACGATCCCGCAATACAACCCTC
Organism: Planctomycetota bacterium; assembly: GCA_011321845.1. Taxonomy (GTDB): domain Bacteria; phylum Planctomycetota; class UBA1135; order UBA1135; genus HyVt-539. The sequence goes on from DROQ01000210.1 coordinate 17,212, forward strand.
CCCGAGAAGCGGCCAAAATCGCGTTTGGCGACCGACTTCCCACCAAACTTGATCTCAAAGATCCCCGCCTGGGCATTGCTCCGAGAGCCGGTAATCGCGACATCCATCACCACCTCGTAGGTGACCCCGGGAATCGCGGGAATCCTTTGTTGGAGAATGTAGGGAGCGTGTGGGGGGTTGTAGATCTTGCCCCCGGCGTTGATCCCGAAAGCAGGACTCGCCTTGAGCCCATCGGTCATAAAGGTTTCGACCTTTGGATTATTCCCGGGACCACTGCCGGTCCAACCCGTCAGACCCTTGGAGAAATCACCATTTACGACCCAATTCCTCTGCGCAGCCAGGGGAGCGACCAAAAGAAGCGCAAGAGGAAGAAGAGAAAGACGCATCAGAACTCCTTGATGAACTAGATAGAGGATTTAGAGAATCAAGAAAAAGAGGCAGAGAAAAAAGATTCTCCGAGAAAATCCACCGAAACCTGGGAATGCGGATTCTACCTCATCCTGGACCGTTCCATCAGGGTAATTGCGTCAACGGGGAGATTCGCCTTACTGGAAGAATCCGGGAGAAAAAAGATGAAGATTCTTACAGCTTCATTCATTTCCACAGAAAGCCGGGCAGGTCTCTCCGAAATCCCGGGATAGAATCCCTCCATGCGCAAAGCTCCCCTCCTTGCGGGCCTTCTGGCCCCAGCCCTCCTCGTCTCCTGTTTCCAACTCGGTCCCAGCGGTCCCCGAGAAACCCTCGCGACCACCAAATGGGAGACCACCAAGCTGGCCCCAGGCATCGTCCTCAAAAAACACCACTTCAAAAACTATGAGGGACACCCTCAATTCGTGGCCTTCCTCGAGGTCGATCCCAAGCGTGTCCGCATCCAACTGGTCAAGGCAAGGAAGCTGGAGAAGACCAGCACCCTCGCCAAACGAGCCAAAGCCCTTGCTGCGATCAACGGAGGCTACTTCCGCAAGGACGGCGCGGCGGTAGGCTCCCTCGTCATCGCCGGCAAAGACCTCGGCCTCCGCGCCCCCAAAATGTCCGCCGCCCTCGCCCTCTCGAAAAAGGGGACACCCATGGTTCTGCGCATCGAAGGCGGTCGGGCCAGCGCGTCTCAAGTCCAGAAGCAGCAATGGATTCTGGCGGCCGGCCCACAGCTCCTGGACAAGGGGCGCCTTCGAATCGACAAAGGTTTCGCCCATGAACTCCACCGTCATCCCAGGACGGCGGCGGGAATTGCACCCAAGGGCAAGCTCATCCTTCTCGTGGTGGATGGGCGCAATCCAAAGTCCCACGGGATGACCTGCAAGGAACTCGCAAAGCTCATGAAAAAACTGGGCTGCCGCTCCGCCCTCAATCTCGATGGAGGAGGGTCCACGACCCTTTACGCCAAGGGGGCGAGCAAAACGGGAGTGGTCAACCATCCCAGCGACAACCATGGCTTCGATGAACGGGGCGAGCGCAAGGTGGGCAACGCCCTGCTGCTCTTCAGGAAATAGGAGGATTTTCGGATCCCAGCCCAAGGGCCTCGCAAACAAAGGCAAGCTCGGCATCCATCCTGGGAGTTGTGTAGGTTTCGATCTCCAAGACAGTCCCTTCTGGGATCTCCCCAGCCTGGACACAGCGCAGAAAGGCAAGCACCTGGTCCTGGGTGCTCCGAAGGGGCCCCTCCCTTTCCAGGTGGAGGGGCGTATGAACATGCGACCGCAGCTCCTCCCCCTCCGCCAGGGCGAACGCGTGGAGCATGGGATCATCCAAGTCCAGGAAAGGGCCCTGTCGACCAGTCGAGAGCCAGGTCTGGTGGAGGTAAATCGGCTCCGCCTTCGCCCGGAGCGCTTCCAACCCCGCTGCGTTTCCGGCAACGAGGGCCGAGCTGAGCTGCACCTTGGGGACTTGCCAACCGCGCTCCAAAGCCAGTCGCAGCCCAAGGATAGGATCCTCACCCACGACGGCTGCGTGGCAAAGATCCAGACAGATCCCCAGGTGGCGCCGCAACACAGCCTCCGCACCCACCCGGGCGGCCTGGGGCGCCGCCTCCCCCTCCAACCAGGAAAGGGTGTCCCCCATAGACTCCAGGAGGCACCAGGGTTCGGGTTCGAGGGCGACTTGGATGCGGACGCCGGTTCGCTGCTCGATTGCCGCCAGGCCTAGGGCGAGGCGGACGAGGTTGTCCCGTTGCTCGGGTTTGGGGCGGGCCTTTCGATCCCGACCACGGAACCCGAGGGGGAGGGTGCTGATGACCCCCGAAGGGATCCCAAAGGCCCGAAGGATCTCTGCTTGGAGAGCGGCGCAGTCCAGGGTGTAAGAGAGGCGAGCGGGGGATCCCCAATCCGGTTCGTAAACACGCTCCTTGACCGGCTCCCCGTGGAAGCGGTTCATCGGAAAGGCGTTGAGGGAGCGGGGGGCGAGACGGAGTGAAAGGCAGAGATCCCTATGTGGAAAAGACGTATCCCCTTCACTTGTGGCTTGCGCATTCAACTCGCCGACAACGTCTTGCGGCCACCAGGCTCCAAAACAGAGGACTCCCGCTCCGAGCCGACCCCGCAGAACGGGTCCCACGACCTCGCGCAGGACCTTCTCGGCCTCCGCCAGGTCTCGCGCAGGGTGCGCGTTCGCACAATAGGTCAGAGGAAAGGACCCCGCAGCCTCGAACTGAACCATCTCCATTCCCCCATTCTGCCTTGGGGGACACCCATTTGCTTTCTTTTCCGGCCCTTCCCGCGGCGGTTTCCGTAGTGCTCCTTCGTAACTCCCAACCCGGATCCCCCAGAAGCGAGGGGAACCAGTCCGGGCATTTTTCGGCCGAGTGCCAAGGGTTGTTCCCGGGAGGGGATGCTTTGAAACACATCATCGTTACAAGCCTTGTATCTACCTTTGTTTTCGGAGCTTTTGAGGGAGTGCGGGCCCAGGACCAGATCCTGAACATCCAAAACCTCTCCCCTGAGCCAAGGATCGAGTGGATCCGCGCCTCGGTTCCCTTTCCCCGTGGAAGGACCAAGGACCCCTCCAACCTCCATGTACAAGGGCGTCCCACCCATTGGCGCATCCTGCAGCGCTGGCCCGACGGCTCGGTCCGGATCGCTCAGGCCCAATTCCTTGAGCCGCTCCAAGGCTTCGCCTCCAAGCAGCTGAAAGTCGTCCAGGGAAGCTTTCCCGTCAGCCCCTTCAAACTGCATCCTGCGATCTCCAAGGCCCTTCCCCATTTCGGGATCGTCACCTCCGTCCAGGACATCCAAGGGCGCCCCTATTTCGCCCGATTCCTCCCGCTCTACCAAAAAGACTTCGAAGTCCTGGAGGCGAGCCCGGCCTTCATCTCCCTCCGGGCCAGGCATTACCACTTCACGAGAGAAGCCGGTGGCCTGGGACGGGACTTGTTGAGCCAGACCGTCTACATGACCCTCTTCAGCAAAATGCCCATCGCCGTGGTCGACCTGGTCGTCGCCAACGACTACAAGGGGGCGGACAACCCCCCCACGAACAGCCCCAACGATCAGGCCCTCGGGGACATCGGCTTCCAATCCGTGGATCTGGCCGTCCTCGGAGCGCGAGCCCTGGTTCGCTTTTCCAAAAAGAATCTGATCAGCCCCCCGCTGATGGACCGCTTCGGGACCCCGTCTTCCTGGACCCGTCTGTTATCCAAGAGTTACTTTGGCGACGGCCAGGGAAAACGCTGGCGCCTCATTCTCCTCTTCGACGACCCGAGCATGAGCCAGGGCGAAAGAACAGCCTGGCAGGGGATCGCCAAGTCCATGGAAAAAAGCTCGGTCCTGCCCATCGCCGACTTCGCCTCCTGGCAACGGAGCTACGCGCTGGGCCTCCACGGAGGTCCCGTCCGAGGACCAAAGAACGGCAGGACTCTCGCCATTCGCGAGTACCAATCCTGGAAATCCAAAAACCATTTCGGCCCCTTTGGGGGCTGGGGCGATCTCAAAGAGAGCTATGTGACCGGCACTCCGCGAAACGGCCCCATGACCGAGCTGATCGCCCACGCGGCCCAGACTTCGCTTTGCCTTCCCCTTGAGCAACTGGAAGGCGAGGCCTGGCAGCAGACCCTTCGTCCCTACCACCTCTGGGGCCTTACCGTGAAGGAGAATGACGACATCTACATGATCGACGGCCTTCCCTTCCACATCAACGGCGGGCGCCGGACCAGCCAGGAAACCCTGGGCCGGCTGGGGATCTTCAAGGCGGACCCTTGGAAAGCCTTCCGGGTCGGTGTCCCCCTGGACAAGAACCATGGCTGGAATGCCTACGACCTGGAGCACTTCAGCATCGACATTCTCTATGACTACTGGATCCTCACGGGGGACCACCGGACCTACGACGAGATCGTCAACATGAGCGAGGCCATCCTCGCGGGCACCCGCAATTTCAAATACTTCACGGGCAAGGAAATCCTCGCGGCCCGGGCGGAGGGCTGGGTCGCCCAAGCTCTCGTGAAAGCTTGGCTCGTGACCCGGGAGCCCCGCTATCGGGACCACATCCTCCAGAGGATCCACAAAATCATCGAACCCAAGCGGAGGAAGGACCACCCCTCGCGGGCCCTGGTCTTCCAGTATTCTCACGACCAGACCCGTTTTCCCCGCCCCCACCGCTTCTACATGCCTTGGCAACACGCCGCCATCGTCCATGGCTACATGGGAGTCTGGCGTTATTTCGGGGACCAGACGGCTCGGAGGATCGCTCACGACGCTCTCTTTGCGGTCATCTATGGCTGGGTGCGCAACTTCAAAGACCCCAAATACGGACTGGTCAAAGACGGCCTCCGCTACTTCGTCCCCGTCTCCTACAACAAAAAACCCATACCAGCGAATTATTGGGACCTGACGAAGGGAATCGGGGTTCGCTGGGGGGACAACCCGCTCGGAGGGGCCCACACCTTCCTCGTTGGAGCCATGGACCTCATCCGCGAGGATTCCCCCACCCCAGCGGAGTATCTCGCCGCCACTTACATCCGGAACGCCCTGACCAGAGACATGCGCAAGGACGAGCGCTGGCGCTGGTACCGCTGGACCTTCTTACGGGAACATCCCTAGGAGATGAAGCGCCCCTCCCCTGGGGCGGACCTTGCCGAAAACAGGACTTGGGGATACATTTGTTCTTTCTTCCATACGTCCGGGGCCTCCCAAATCCATAGGCGGGAGGCCTTTATGCTTACTCTGCCTTCAACGCCTCTCTCCGACCAGTGCTCTTCAACTCTCTCGAATTCCCCCCCTTCATGTCCATTGTTCTCCTCGTTTACTACGGGTTGCAATGGGGAGGGAAACGCTACCGTCTCCAAAACCTCTTCCTCTTGGCGGCGAGCTACTATTTCTATAGCCGGTTCTCCGTCTATTTCCTGGGGCTCATCCTAGGCTCCACCATCGTCGATTATTTCGTCGGGAAGCAACTCGCCAAAACCGAGGACAAGAAGAAGCGCTGGCAGCTTCTCCTGATCAGCCTGGTCTATAACCTCAGCGTCCTGGGATTCTTCAAATACTTCAACTTCTTCGCCGAGAACCTCCACGATTTCTTCGCCTTTCTGGGTTTGGCCAACACCCAGGCCTCCTGGATCCTGAAAAACCTGGTTCTGCCCGTCGGGATCTCCTTCTACACCTTTCAATCTCTCAGCTACACCATCGACGTCTACCGTGGACGCCTCAAGCCCGTCCGCAACTTCCTCGATTTCGCCCTCTTCGTCTCTTTCTTCCCCCAGCTTGTCGCGGGCCCCATCGAGCGGGCCTCCAATCTCCTCCCCCAGATCCTGGGTCCTCGTAACCCCACACTGAAACAGTTCCAGGCAGGACTCTTCCTGATCCTCGGAGGGCTCTTCAAAAAGATTTTCATCGCCGACCAGATCGCGAGGATCGTCGACCCCATTTTCCTCCACCATGAGAGTTATCTCGCGGGAGACGTTGCGATCGGCGCCCTCTTCTTCGGGATCCAAATCTACGCGGACTTTTCGGGATACACCGACATCGCCCGGGGGGCGGCCAAGCTCCTGGGATTCAACCTGATGGAAAACTTCAAGGCCCCCTTCTTCGCACACAATGTCCAAAACTATTGGACCCGATGGCACATCAGCCTTTCCAGTTGGATCCAGGACTACCTGTATTTCCCCCTCGCCATCCACCCCAAACTGGGGAAAATCCTTGGTGCCGGGGGAGTCGCCTTCGTCACCATGACCATCATGGGCTTTTGGCACGGCGCCCACTGGCAATACGTCGCCTGGGGAGTGTACATGGGTTTGCTCCTCGTTCTTTACAACAAGCTCCGCCCCTTCCTCTTCAAACACACTCGTTTCAAGTCGACCCCCGCCAAAAACAGCTTTCTGATGGGGAGCGTCCTCCTGACCTTCTGCCTCATCATCTTCGGGGAGATCTTCTTTCGCGCAACGGATCTCGGTCAGGCCTTCTCCATGATGGGCGGACTTTTCGGTAATCCGGGAATGAGCGCAAAGACCGCTGCCCACCTCTCGCAGGGTTTTACCCTCTTTGGCATTGTTCTGCTGATGGATCTCGGGATTTACCTCAAGAATGACCAGGAAATCCTTCTTCGCCTCCCCCTTCTCTGGAGGCGCTCGATCCAATGGGCCATGGGGATCGCCACCCTCGCCGGACTCATCAGCAATGCCACCGAGTTGAGCCGCCCCTTCGAGTACTACAAGTTTTAATCGAAATGAGCGTCGAAACTCTTCAAGCCAAAGAAATCCCAGCCCATACGTCCACCTTGATCAGGGGGCGTATTTCCGCCGTCATGATCTTCTTGATCGCGCTGGGCCTCCTTGCCGCAAACGCCCTCAGCCTCTATTTCCTCTGGGAAAAGGTCTGGCCCATCCCCAAATGGTCCCCTCTTCGTTTTTATGGAATTTTCGCTGCCAACATTCTGGCCTTTCCTCTTGGAGCCCTTGCATTACGCCAAGCAATCTACAGCATCGCGACACCCGCCGATCTGGAGGAGAACACCTTCCTTGCCAAGGCATGGATCACCTGCATTGCCGCCGCCTGGTGGACTTACCTCTTCTTCACCAATTCCTTCTTGGGAACCACCTTCGTCATGCTTTGGGGCTGTTACTCCCTCCCCATGAACGCGGTCCTGTTGTTTCGCCGCCCCCTTTCCTCCCTTTTCCATAGAAAGAAAATCCTTTGGGGAGCCCTCGCCCTCCTCTTCAATATTGCCTTCGGCCTCATGGCTGTGGAGATCGGCCTCCACATCACCCGCCATTTTTCCAAGAGCATCGTGTTCCTTGATGACACCTTGGGGACAGAAGATTACATCGAGAGGCAGAGACTCAAGCCTGGAACCATCTTGTTCGATATCGCGGCTGACGAACGCGGCTTTTCTGATGCCTTGAAACCCAAGAAACAGCGAAAGAAGGGGGAAAAACTCGTCGCTTCCATCGGAGGATCCTTCAATGTGATCGCAACCCCCCTCCGCTATCACTTCACAAGCGTCGCAGAGCAGCAGACGGAAAACCTCGAAATCTACTGCATGGGAATCAGAGGAATCGGCCTCCAACATTACCCCACACTGATTCGGAAAGATGTCCTCCCCCTCCATCCAGACGCGATTGTCCTTACCCTCTTTGTCACAGGCTTGCTCCCTTTGACGGATCAAGAACAAGTCTCCCACCCAATCCTGCGGGATTGGTTTTCCCGCGACCGATGCATGATCCTAAACACCATCCCCAGGATCATTACCTTGTTCCAATTGAAATGGGAACGGGACCAGGAGGAAGCCAGGAAAAAAAGAGAAGCCGCCAAGAAGGGGAAGGAGAATCGACCGCCCAAAAGAGCAAAAAAGGAGGGGCCCCAGGACCTCAAGACCATCCTCAAATACAATCCATGGCTCATCAATCCCCTCCTCGAAAAGCCATGGATGAAAAAAGAAAGGTTCCTGGAAGTGGAGACGGAGCGGGCCATCAATTCCTGTCAAATCAACCACAAATCCTATCAATGGCTGAGACCGTTGCTCAAGGAGATCAAGGACTTAGCCGGAGACATTCCCGTTTTCGCCATCCTGATTCCCGATGAATTCCAGGTAGAAGACCAATTATGGGAGCAAATCGTCCCCAGAATTCCGGATTGGATTCAGTACAAACGGTTCTACCCTCAGGAGAGGATTCAGGCCGAACTCAAGAAGCTGGGAATTCCCTTTGTCGATTGCCTCGAGGCTTTACGAAAGGGACCAAAATATCAAGACGGACTCACTCATTACTTTTTTAAGCGAAACACTCATATCAACACCCGGGGATCTCGGGTAGTCGGAAAACTCCTGGCGGAGTTGCTCCAGAAGGAACTTCATTTGAAACCAAAGAAGAAAAAGGGGAGGACCAAATAATGTCGCCCAACGCAGGCTCCCCCTTCGACCCCGTGAACACCTTTCTGGTCCAGCTCGGGAACCCAAAGGGCAAAGCGCTCCAGGTTGGAGGAATCGAAGCCAGAGAGCTATGCGGACGATTCGGATCTCCCCTCTATGTTTATGATGCTGAGGTCTTCAGAGGGCGTCTCAGCATGGTGCAACAGGCGCTCGGGGAAAAAGTAAAGGTCCTCTTCGCCGTCAAGTCCAACTCGAATCTCGCTGTGGCCAAGACCTTTGTGGATGCCGGAGCCGGGTTGGAAGTCGCCTCCGCCGGAGAGCTGTTTCTCGCCCAGAGCAGCGGCGTCGAGGCATCCCTCGTCCAGTTCGCCGGTCCGGGCAAGGGACCGGAGGACCTGCAGGCCGCGGTTCGGATGGGGATTTACTCGCTGAACGCCGAGTCGGAGGCCGAGGTGGACGCGATCTCCGAAGAAGCCGAACGCCAAAAGAAAACCCAGGGAGTCGCGATACGCGTGAACCCACCCCAGTCGGTGGGAGGATCCCGCATGCGCATGGGGGGCGGAAGCAAAAAATTCGGCGTCGACTTGGAGCGCGTCCCCGCCTTGATGGAGAGAATCCGGGTCGATTCCCACCTCGAGTTGAGAGGTCTCCACATCTATGCCGGCACCCAGTGTTTCTCCGCCAAGGCTTGGGTGGAGAACGCCGGACGGCTCCTGGACTGGGCACTCGAGATGCAAAAGACCACGGGGATCCCCCTCCCCTCCCTCAACTTCGGAGGCGGCTTTGGAGTTCCCTACTTCGAGGGAGACCAGCCCTTCGACCTGGAGGAGGCAGGCAAAGGCCTTGCCGAGGTCCTCGCCAAGGATCCCGACAAAGAGCGGCGCTACTTTGTGGAGCTAGGGCGTTTCCTCTGCGCCCCCGCCGGG
>DROQ01000211.1 GCA_011321845.1 Planctomycetota bacterium
GGGGCTGCGCGCGATGCGGGGGAGGGGGCGGGTCTACGGGGATCCCTGGCTCTATGGGCTGGGGCTGGCGGGGGGGATGTCGCTGCTGGCGGGGCACGCGGCGGGGCTGGGGTTTTTGCTGCTGGCGCTGGGGGGGGTGGGGGTGCTGCCACCCGTTCTGGGGAGTGGGAAGCTTGGGAGTGGCGGCAAGGAGGGTGGCAGGCTAGGAAGCAGGGCCGGGGAGTGCGGGGGGGGGGGAAGCGGGGCCTGGGAGGACCGCGGGCTGGAGCGGGGGACCCGGCTCCCTCTCCCATCCCAGGCAAAGGTGCGCCTGAGCCGTGTGCGCGCGGCGCAGGTCCTCTTTCTGGGCGGACTCCTTGCCTTCCTGATCGCGGGGCCCCAGCTGACGATGGGCTATGAGTATTTGCGGGACGCGCACCGCGCGGTGGGAGAAGGGGTTGCAGTGCGGGCGCTGAAGCGGGTGCCCTTCGAACTCTACGCGAACAAGGAAGTGCTGCATCCGGGGGGCCTGCTGGGCTTGGTCTGGCCGGATGTTGCGATCGCGGATGGAGCTTCGCTGTTCCTGGGTTGGACGGGGCTGGTGCTGGCGCTGCTGGGGGCGGTGTTCGGAGGAAGGCGGGCGCGGCTTCCGCTTGCCCTGTTGCTGTTTTCGTTGCTGGTGGCGCTGGGGGGACACACGCCGCTTGCGCGGCTCTTCCACCGGCTTCCCGGGATCGGAATGGTGCGGGAACCGGTGCGGTTTCTGTTTTTGTTTTCTTTGGCGGGGGCCTGGCTCGGGGGGCTTGGGCTGCAATGGATGGGGAAGAGGTTGCCGCCCAGGATCGCCCGGCCGCTGACGGGTCTTTTGCTCCTGTCCTTGGCCTTGGAGCTGGGATGGGCCGGAGCCCGGCTCTCGGCGCCAAGGCGCGGGGACCCCGTCGCGGCCGCTTACGCGGAGCACCCCATGGTCCGGGCTCTCCTCGCGCTCCCCAAGGGGGAGCGGGCCCTTCATCGCGTTCTCATCCAGGAGGAGTGCCTCACGCCCAACCTGGCTCTCGTGCGTCCGCTTCTCAGCGTGCTCGGGCACCGGGCGACGCGACAGGATTCCTTCAGCGCCTTGATCGGCGAAGCGCGGGGATTGCAGGATCCGATCTGGGACGATCTCGCGGTTCGTTGGGTCGTGGCGCGGGAGGAGCTGCCGGAGTTTTTGGTCCTGGGGCGGGCCGGAGGTCTCGTCCTCCATGAGCGGGGGAGCAGCGCTTCCCTCCTCCACTGGGCGGCAAGCAGGCGGGCGGCCGGGCTACGCTCCTTCGAAATGCGCCCCGGGGAGGTGGACCTGGTCCTCCGGCCCCACTCCGGCGGCACGCTGCTCCTGGCGCAGCCGGTCTACCCGGGCTGGCGCGCGGAGGTGGAGGGGCGCCCGCGTCCCCTGGTCCAAGAGCGCGGGCTCATGGGAATCCCGCTCAAGCCGGGCGAGGCAAAGGTCCGCTTTGTCTACCGGCCCCTGACCTTGCTGCTCGGGCTGGGGCTCTGGGGCTTGTTCGGGTTTCTTTTTCTGGGGGCTTGTCTCCTCCCCCGGCTGGGTTTTGGGAAGGGGAGGGGCTAAAAACAAGTATGCGAGAGGAAGCACAGCGCCGCGCGCGGGAGCGATTGCCGAGGACCTTTGGGCCTTTTTTCGATCGATTCCCCAACTTGCAGAAGATCCAGCACCTCGCGATCGAGCCCATCCTGGAGGGGCGGGACGTGATCGTGGGCGCGCCGACGGCGGCGGGCAAGACGGAGGCGGTGCTCGCGCCGCTGATGCAGCGGCTCTTGGACCTGGAGGGGCGCAAGCTGACGGGGCCTTTTGTCCTCTACATCGTGCCGACCCGCGCGCTGGTCAACGATGTCTACCGGCGGATCCGGTTGCCGCTCGAGCGGCTCGGGGTGACGGTGGGGCGCAAGACTTCGGACCACCAGAGCCTGGGGCGGGTGGCGCCGCAGGTGCTGGTGACGACGCCGGAGTCCTTCGACTCGCTGCTGGCGCGGGCGACGCGGCGACTGCTGCCGGTGCACGCGCTGGTGCTGGACGAGCTGCATGCCCTCGACGGGACCTCGCGCGGGGACCAGCTCGCGGCTCTCTGCGAACGTTTGCGGCGGGTCCTGCGGGTCAAGGATCGCAGCCTCCAGACTCTGCTGCTCAGCGCGACGGTGGACCGGCCGGCGGAGCTGGGGGCGCGCTACGCGCGGGATCCGGTCCTGGTCAAGGACAGCCGCAAACGGCCTCTGCGCGCCCGCACGGCCAAGGCCGGTTTCGGCGAGGTCCCCAGCGCGGCATTGCAAAAACTGGTGGCCGGTCCCGAGGGCAAGCGCGGGGGCAAGGTGCTGGTCTTCGCCAACGCGCGCGCCGACGTCGAGTGGCTCGCGGAGTCGATGCGGGGCAAGCTGCCCTTTGGCGACCAGGTCTACGCGCACCACGGCAGCCTGTCCAAGCGGGTGCGCGAGCGCGTGGAGCGGGACTTCCAGGCGGCGCGCACCTCCCTCTGCGTCGCGACCTCGACCCTCGAGCTTGGGATCGACATCGGGGATGTCGACTACGTCGCGCTCTACGGGGTGCCGCCGGATCTGCCCTCCTTCTTGCAGCGGCTGGGGCGGGCCGGGCGCCGGGTGGGCGATGTGGACTTCCTGGCGATCGCCCGCGATCCCGGGGAAGTGCTGCGCTTCAAACACATGCTGCGCGCCGCCCGCGAGGGCAAGCTGCTCGTCGACCGTGCCCACTTCGACCCGGGCACCACTCTGCAGCAGGCTGTGAGCCTGCTCTTCCAAAACCCGGCCCGATCCATCGCCCCCGTCCACGTTCTCGAGCGCCTCCCAAGGGTCCAGCGCGACTACTGGAGCGAGGAGCGGCTCGAGCAAGCCTTCGCCCACGCCGACCGCCTCTTCCGGCGCATCGCTCCGGGCCACTACCAGGCCACCGAGGACCTCGAAGAGCGCTTCCGCATCGGCAACATCCACAGCAACTTCGGGGGGGACAGCGAGGTCGAAGTCCTCGAGGAGCTCACCGGCCGCAGCCTCGGCACCGTCGACAAGAAGGCCCTCGAGCAGGACCATATCCTCCTCGGCGGTAACGCCCACAGCCTCCGCGTCGACGCCAGCGGCAAGGTCTTCGCCGACCCAGGCAAATCCACCCGCGCCTCCGCCAGGTTCAAGGCCCGTCCCGCGCCTCCCATCCCGGGCGCCCTCGCCCAGGACCTGCTCTCCTGGATGGGCCTCGACCCCAGCGTGATCTACCGCATCGAGAGCGAAGACCAGAGCCTCTTCCTTCACGGCCTCGGCACGGTCCACGGCTTCCTGGTCCATCGCGGCGCCGGCTCTCTCGCCAAGGCCAAACCCGGCCGCGGCCTCGCCTTCGGCCTTACCCTCGAGCGCGGCCACCAGGACTTCCCCACCAAACTCGGCCAGGCCGAGACCCTCCGCCTCCTCACCCGTGACAGCGTCCGCCCCCTCTCCCGCCTCCTCGGCTTCGGCCCTTGGTTCTCCATGCTCCCCCGCGAAGAACAGGAACGCGCCTGCCTCCGTGCCGCCGACCCCGGCGCCCTCGCCCAGCGCATCGCCACCGCCGACATCCAAGAACTCTTCCACGAAGGTCTCCGGATCGCCGCCCGCGCCCTCATGGCGGAGTGATCGGTCTTTGGCGGCCTTGGTGGCGCGCGGGACTTGTTGTCCGCATCGCCGCCCGCGCTCTATGGCTGAGTGATCCCGATCCCGAACGCAGAGGGTTCGAGATCCTGAGGCCTCGGAGCTAAGCTCCTCCCATGGATTTCCAACACCTCTCCCCTCAGTACCTCGCCGAGCTCGCCCGCCAGCTCGCCTTCCTCAGCGCCTTTTTGGGAGGTTTCGCCGCGACCTTCCTCGCCACCCTCGTGATCAGCGCCCCCAAAAAAAGACTCTCCAGCTGGATCCTTTCCTTGACCGCCTTCTCCGCCAGCTTCTTCATCGTCGCTGTCCTGGTCTTCATCGGCCTGGTCATCGTCCTCAACCCCCACGCTCCTAAAAATGTGGCCTCCCCCTCCTCCATGACCCTCAGCAGAGTCCTGGGAATCCTCAGTTTCCTGTTCGGGATGCTCTGTCTCCTGAGCAGCATCGGCCTCAGCGGTTGGCTCCACTCCAAACGAACCGGTCTGGCGACTTCGCTTGCCGCCCTGATGGGGATCGCGCTCGCGCTCTGGGTTTCTGTTGGGGTTGGTTAAACAGCTTACTGGAATGGAAGAAACCCCTTTTGGGACAGAGTGGGAGGGTATGGGAAGGCTCCTCCAAAAAAAACGGGGTTTACCAGCGAGGGGAGGCTAGGGCTGAGGTGGGGGGGGAGAGAGCAGTGCCCTCCGAAACGCCATACCCCCAATTTGGTATTCCAAACCTTCGTGTCACTGAGGTCCGAAACTACTCATGGTTCCCAATGTCCAAATGAGAATCGTTTCTGAGGGCACCCTCGCCCATCGCATCGCCCCGCTGACATCGAAGAGCTTTTCGGCGAAGGCCTCCGCATAGGCCCCCGGACCCTCCTGGTCGCCTTCAGGGTCGAGTGATCGATCTACTCGCAATCCTTGTGAGCAGCGTTCCAATAAAAGGAGGCTCCCCTTGCTCCTAGCGGGAGCCCCGCGAAGCACAAATTGGTTGTTGGACACGATTGGACTATGATCCCCATCCGTCGCGCGACGTCGATGACCCGAGGGAGCTGATGAGCACGATTGCCATGACAGTGCAGGATGTCGTCGCTTATCTGAACGTAGACCCGAAGGCGGTCTACCGGATGGTGAACCGTGGGGAACTTCCCTGGTTCAAGGTGAGGGGGGAGCTGGCGGTTCAGGCGCGAGGATTCGGAAGATTGGATCGCCAAACAGAAGGGAGCGACGACCAAGAAGAAGGCGGGGGACGACCAATGAGCCTCTCCCTGAAAGATGCCGCGAAAATGGTTCTCCTTGATGTCGCAGAGCCGCTGCATCGCCAAGAGATCACAAAGGGTTTTTTCGAAAGCGGGCTGGACTTGGCCAAGTCGGAGGTGCCAATGGCATCGCAGAACGCTGACCTGGCGTGGGGCATAAGATGCTTTGGTTCATCGAGCTCCTCCCTATGGGTTACACCGGGTGCAGGGATGATCACGTTCAAAAATTGCGAGAAGCTGATCGAGGTGGACGCATTTGGCGATCTGCTGCGGTCGATCCACGCCCAGGATGAGCGAATCTTCGAGCTGCTGGGCAAGCTCGAGGAGATGCTGGGGGATGGTTCGTGAACCTCTCCGATCTGGAGCGGATTGTCTCCGGCGGCGAGTCGGACATCGTGGAGCTCAAAAAATCGACGGCTCAGTTACGACGGGCTGCCCAGACTCTTTGTGGCATGCTCAACGGTCACGGCGGCAAGGTCTTGATTGGCGTGACCCCTGGCAGTCGGATCATCGGTCAAGAGATCTCCGACAAGACTCTTCGCGACGTGGCGGAAGTCCTCGGCAAATTGGAGCCAACCGCAACGGTCTCCCAGACAAGGCTTGATGTCGGCGAGGGTCGTGAAGTCCTGATCTTGGAAGCGCTACCTAACCCGGAGTTGCGCCCTTATGTCTTCGACGGGCGGCCATATCAACGTGGGGGCTCGACGACTTCGGTCATGGCCCAGGAGACTTACCAGGGGCTGTTGACTGAGCGGTGCCACGCCCGCACGCGCTGGGAAAACGAGCTAGCCGGTGACTACGAGGTCTCCGAGCTGGACCACGAGGAGCTTTTGCGAACCGTTCGACTGGGCATCGCCGCGGGCCGTTTGCCGGAGTCCACGGGCAGCGACCCGATAGATGTCCTGGAGCGACTCGAGCTGTCCCAGAGAGGCTCCCTCAACCATGCAGCGATCGTCCTCTTCGGTACGCGGTTCATGCCGGACTATCCCCAGTGCCATCTTCGCATGGCGCGCTTTGGGGGTGTCGATAAGTCAATCTTTCTCGACCAGCGGCAGCTCGAAGGACATGCTTTTACTCTGCTCGACGAGGCGATGCTCTTCTTGCGCCGCCATCTGCCCGTGGCGGGTCACGTCGTGCCCGGCCTATTCGAACGGGACGACGAACCCTCTTTCCCCTCGAGGCCTTGCGCGAAGCACTGGTCAACGCGTTTTGCCACCGGGACTACAGCATTCCCGGTGGCGCGGTGAGCCTCGCCATCTTCGACGATCGCTTGGAGATTTGGAGTGACGGCACGCTTCCCTTTGGCCTGACGCCTTCCGACCTCAAACGCGAGCACGCCTCGAGGCCTCGCAATCCCCTCATCGCCAAGGTCTTTTACCTGCGCGGCGTCATCGAGCGCTGGGGGCGCGGCACGCAGAAGATCGTGGAGCTCTGTGTCAAGGCTGGCCACCCCGAGCCCGAGTTTGGTGAGCAAGCTGGCAGTGTGTGGGTGCGCTTTCTTCCCAGCGGCTACATCGCCCCCCATCGGGTGGCCCATGACTTGACCGGCCGACAGCGCGAGATCCTGCAAATCATCGCCGCTCACGGTTCCATTCCTTTGAGAGAGATCCTGGAGCGCATGTCCCATCCTCCCGCATCGGGGACGGTACGGGATGACCTGTATCACCTTAAGCGCCTGGCATTGATCACCTCCAAGGGGCACGGCCGTGGCGCGGTCTGGCGTCTCTTGAACAAGGGAGATCAGTAATGGTGGCAATAGGCTGGAATAAGCTGGTTGGACCCCGCTTATATGCCTGACGGGTCAGGGTCGAGATGGAACCTTTGCCTCGAAGACATCAAGAGCCATAGAGGGCGGTCATTGCAATGAAGCGCACAGCCCTTTGTTCCTGAAACTTTAGCGCTCTGGTGGGGATCTTGGTCGTGCTCTGGGTTACGGTTGGGGAGGGCGTGTTCGCCCAGGTCTTCCTTGATGCCGGGTCCAAAATCCCTGGCGAGCTGGCCCTGCGCCTTGGGGACCAAGGAATGAGAGGAAGGAGGCAAAAAGGAAATGGAAGCGAGAGAAGACGTGCTGTTTTCCTGTTGGATCCAGGAGGTGGGTGAGGACATCGGTTTCCTCCAAGAGTTCTTTGCCCGAGCTTCGGGTCTCGGGGAGGCGATCATGAAGGTGCGCAAGGCGGCCATGGAGCAGGGTTGCCAAGACCCTGTCGTCTTCCAATGTGATCCTGTGGAGTTGGACGGGGACGTCGAAGGGCTCGAGCCTGGCCCAGAAGCCGAGGTGTTTTGGTCGGTGGGTCGGGTCTTTTTTGATCCGGGTCCTGGGGAATCCGAGCCGGACTTTGTCTTTCCGTGGGGGGTGGTCCCTTCTTCTGGAGAGGGAGAGGTGGACACGTCGGAGATCGGTCCGGGATTCGAGCGAAGCTCCGATGAGGATGGAATCGAATACCTTGGGGCGAACGTCTCGGGACCCGAGCTTTTTCCCCTGTATTGCAGGCTGCTCCAACTCCATCCCAGCTATGCCGTGTTTTGGTATGTCCTCCATGGGCATTGGGCGGAAAAGGAAGAGGAAGACATGGAAGGGCCGGAGGAAGGGCCGGACCGTTTTCTGGTGAACGAAGACCTCAGCACCCCCGAAAAGATCATTGCCCATCTCGAGAGTCGCCCCTTGGACTCTGTCCGAAACGGTTTTGTGACTTTGACTGCCTATCTCGAGGAGGGCGAAACCAACCTCTCCATCTCGGATCACAAACGGATCATGGTGAGTTCCAGATCGCCTTCCATCGTGGATGCCTACCAAAAAACACTGGAAGAGGCTGGTCTTGGTTTGCACCCCAACCTGGCGAGCATAGACGCCGGGGTCCATCATCGGCATTACCGCCTGCCTGGGAGCTTGCCCAAGGAGGATCTCGCACGGTCCCTCCTTGACTCCGGCTTTCGGGTTTGGGACCGGGGCCGGGGGGCGGCCGAACCCTGAGAGCTTGAAACAGGGAACGCTCTTGAGTGAAAGGGAGGGCAAGCTGCTCCTCCGCTGGGGGGACCAGGAGAGGCTGTTCCAGACCCGGGCTGGGCAAGTGTTGCAATCGACGCTCTCCTCTTCGAGGTTGCGAAGGAGATGACTGGCCTCCGATTCCCTGGGAGAGCAGCGTTTTGTGCTTGGGGCTCGCGGATTACGGAGAGCCAGGTTGTCAGCCGGGGGACTGCGTGGAAACCCTGGAGGAAGAGAACGTTCCCATTGGGTTGCAAAGGCCCCGGCGAACTGGCGATTGCCGTGGGCTCGAAGCCGGGAAAACCATGGCCTCGAGCCCTTGGGATCGAAGACCGCCGGGGTCAGTTTCCAAAGCTGATGTCGTAAGCGTTGGTCAGCTCGAAGCGGCCGGCGCCTTTCGGGAAGAGGGCCTGCAGGCGGACGGTGAGCCCATAGAACACTCCCAGATAGGGGGCCATGAAATTCTGGCTCCATGCGCCTTTGCTGTTGGTGGCGAAGGGAGGCAGGGGCAGCCAGAACTTGGAAAGGTCGAGGAAGAGCCGGCAGCTGAGGAGGCCGGTTCCGGGGATTCTAAGGCTCTGCGTTCCGGGTGTGCCGAGGAGGAGCAGGCCGGCCGACCGGGGCGGGGCGGCCTGGCCCCGGGCTTGGAAAGCCTTGCCCATGACCGGGTCTTGGACCTCCAGCTCGGGGGTGGCCAGTGGCCTTCCTCCGCAGCCCTGGCCTCGCGCCAGGCCGTGCGCGCCCGGGAACCAGGCCCAGGGCTCGATCCCGTGGAGCAGATCCTCGGCCGCGAAGAGCAGCAAGCCCTGGGAGAAGGCCAGGGGCCTCGGGTTCGTGTAGGGCGGGTTGGGGGTGATGGGCTTGGTGCCCAGGACGGTCCCGTCGGTGGTCCAGAGCTGACCGGCGTTTGAAAAGAGCGCCCGCCGTGTGCCCAGCCTGAGCAAGAAGGGAGGGCGCCGGCGAGGGAGGCTCACCTTCCAGACGAGCCGGGTCCCCATCCAGGTCCCGTCGCTGATCCAGATGGCTCCGGAGTCCGGTTTGCCGAAGGGGGTCCCCATGATCAGGTCCTTGTTTCCTAAGGGGAGAACGGACACGGCTCCCAGGCCACCCAGGTTGAGAAGGAGGTTTTGGATCTGGTATCCGGTTCCCGACCTTGTGATGGCGAGGAAACTCAAGGTCTTCTGCGGGTCGAGGATGTAGAGGGCTCTACCTCCGGGGTGCAAGCTGGCCTTGGGACTGAGGCCCAGGGAGAAGAGGCGCGATTTCAGCATGCCCTGGACCCTGGTTCCGCCGGAGTCGGTGAAGTAGGGAAAGAGGGCAGGGGTCTTGGGAGATTGGGCGAGGAACCAGGCGCGTCCGTCCCAGCGGACGAACTGCGCCGGAGAGCTGCTCGTCCTGCCGGGCACGAGGTCCCCCAGGGCCTTGGTTCCGGCGGCGGTCCCGTCGCTGACCCAGGGCTCTTCGCCTGTCCCCGGGAGCGTCGCCGCGAAGAACAGACGCTTGCCCAGGGTGGTGATCCGGGAGGGTCCCGAGCCTGCGGGGCCGGGGAGGAGGTCCTTGAACAGACGGGTGCCCTTGGGCGTTCCATCGCTGACGAAGAGTTCGGCGCTGAAGCCCGGGGTCTTGGGCAGGGAGTGTTGGAAGTAGAGCTTGCCGCCCAGGAGACTCGCCAGAGGAGGTCGGAGCCGTTGGAAGCCGAACCTGTTCGCAAAGATCAGGGTCTGGTAGGGGCTCTTCGCGTCGAAGCGGTAGAGCTTTTGCCCATAGTCCAGGAACGCGTAGGCGAATCCCGGCTGAGGAAGGAGGGGATTGAGGTCCGGGCGGTAGGCAAAGGTCCACGAGCCCAGGAGCCGGGCTGGGCTCGTCTGCCCCTGCCAGCCCCAGTGGCTCAAGGGAATCTCGATCCCCTTCCCGAAAAAGAAGGATGCGTCCCCGAGGGAGAAGGCGGAGAGCTGTTCCACCGAGTTGGTCCCGATCCTCGGGTAGAGTTCTTTGAGGAGCCTGGTTCCCTTCGCGGTCCCGTCGCTGACAAAGGGCTCCCGGAAGGGGCTTCCCAGAGGATACTTGCCTGCGAGGTAGGTCCTTCCCCCCGCGAACAATCCGGGATCGGGGAAAAGGAACGAAACGGTCCAGGGAGCGATGAAGGTCCCCCGCCCGCTCAGGACATCGACGGACCAGAGCTGCTCCTTGGAGCCTTCGAAAAGGGAAATGAGCAGACCCTTCTTGGAGGGGAAGGAAGGAAACAAGAAGGTCTGGTTCTTGCCCGGGATTTGGACCTGGACCGGTGCCTTGCCGGCCGCATAGATCCAAGGCGGGGTCGGGGATGCGGTGGAACCGACAAAGAGGACCAGGTTCGTTCCGAAGACCTGGAACCTTGCGGCGCTCCCCTTCGGGGGGCCGAGAACCTGGGTTCCCTTGGCCGTCCCATCGGAGGTCCAGAGGACCTTGCGAAGTCCCTTGGGGCCCGTGGCGATAAAGGTCATTTTCTGGTTCCAGACTTGGAAGGAGCCAGGTTGGGATCCCGGGGATCCGGGGAGGAGATCCTTGAGCATCCTGGTGCCGCCCTGGGTCCCGTCACTCGTCCAAAGCTCCTGTCCATGAACCGCGTCATAGCCGGTAAAGAAGAGCCTGGTTCCATCGCTTTCCATCGCGATCCAGGATGGGGGAAAGGAGGTGGGTGGAAGTTGGAAGAATTGCCTGGTCCCGCTCGGGCTGCCGTTGCTGAGGTAGAGGCGCGGCGGGAGTTTGCTGTGCAGGAAAAAGAGGTATCCCTTGGCGATCTTCTTGACCCGGGAGAAGTAGACAAATTGCTCCTGCGCGCTCGGGCGGTAGCTCAGAACGCGCTGGGTACCCTTGGAAGTACCGTCGGTGCGCCAGAGTTCGCGGATGGTTCCGCTTCCCTTGGTACTGAAGAAGAGAAAGGAACCCGAGACGCCAAGCCCTTCGACCAGGGCCGAGGCCGGCCCGGGCAGGGTTTCCACGGCGATGTGTGTGCCCAGGGTTGTTCCGTCGGTGACCCAGATCTCCTTTCCGCTGACACCGTCATCCGCGGTGAAGAAGGCGAGTTTGCCCAGCTTCCCCAGGAACTTGGGCTGGGCCGAAGAAAACCCCGGGCGGAGGATCTTCAAAATTCGGGTCGAGGCGGCCGTTCCTTGGGTCACATAGATTTCTTCCCCTTCCGTGGGGGATTTGGCAGTGAACAGGACACGCCCGGAGATCTCCGTCCAGAACCTTGGGTTGGAGCCATGGAGTTTGGCCCGTCGAACCTGGTTCAGGTCATGGACGAAAAAGGGGCTCCCTCCCTGGGCAGGGAGGAAGGGGCTCGCCCAGAGGGCGAGCAGGAGGGTAAGGGATTGGGGATTCATGTTTTTTCCTCCATCCGGAAGACTCGTATGTTCGAATCATCCGCCTGAGTGAGCCCGGAGGGTTCCACGGCTGAACACCTCCGGTGGGTTGACCCTGCATGATTTCCATCGCAATGTTCATGTAGGTGGGGTGGGAGGGGGACTTGGAGGCTCATTCTACTCGAAAGAAACCGTCTGCAAGGGGCAAGTCGAAGGATTCCGACCCCAGGGACATTCGCTCGCAGATGATTTCCGGTTCCTTGTGCCAAAGGGGGAGGGCAGGCCTGTCCCAAATTGCTTTTCCCTCATCGCCCATACCTAATGCTGGAGACCAAGAAACTTGGCTTTCAGGCAAGGAGGGCCTGATTTCGGAGAGTGGAGTTTCGGCCTTAGAATGCGGGTTTCACAGGGAATGGAGGGGCTTTCGGAGAGCGGGGCGGATGATCCTGGACAGCACTGGGGGGGAGGGGACGGCTTTGGCCTCGGTTTTCCCTCTGATTTTCAGGTTATTTCAGGTTTTTTTGTGGGGAGACTGTCCCTTGAGGGGACTTGGGCTTATGGGGCCGGACCTGGGTGAACCATGCGATCAGATACAGGAGCCCGAAGATGCCTGCCGTCGAAATCAGCAGCCGCAGGGCGAAGCCCTTGTTCCACTCGGGATAGACCTGGATCTTTCTCCTGCGCATGCTGCTCTTGCTCCGTTTGCTAGGATGGGGAGTTGGAAGAATCGGTACAGCTTGGATACAAGGCGGATGTCCCCGATGTGGTTCATCTTCCAATCCCAGGCATTCCTACCAATTCTTTCTCTTGGAGTTCCCAAAATGAAGCCAAGCACAAAGTTCTTTCCCCTCCTATGGTTCTTTCCTCTTCTCTCCCCGCTCCCTGCCCAGACCTTCGACTACGCCGCGGCCGGGGCCTATTCGGCTTCGAAGAACGGTCATTCCTTCCTCGTGATGCGGAATGGCAAGATCGTCTATGAGAAGTACAGCAATAAGTTCACTTCTTCCATGGCCCACCGACTCGCCAGCGGGACCAAGAGTTTCACGGGGGTCCTCCTGGCGATCGCCGTCGATGACGGGCTCCTCGGTTTCGACGAGAAGGTCTCCGCCACGATCACCGAATGGAAGACCGACAAGCGCAAGTCCCAGATCACCTACCGTCAGCTCGTGGGCCTCGTAAGCGGCCTCTACGGGGGAAGAACCGGAACCATCAAGAGCTATGCGGCTTCGATCAAGGCGCCGACCATCGCCGATCCTCTCAAGGTCTTCTCTTATGGTCCCAACCCCTTCCAATGCTTCGGCGAGGCCCTCAAGCGCAAGCTGCAAAAGAAGAACCCCAAGGAGACCGTCACCCAGTACCTGCTGCGCAAGCTGATCCAGCCGCTCGGGATCAAGGTCACGTACTGGCGCAATGCCTCGACAGGCGAGCCCAATCTCCCCAGTGGCGCCTATCTCCAGGCTCGCGAGTGGATCAAGTTCGGCGAGATGGTCCGTCTCGGCGGCGTCTACGGGACCAAGCGCATCGTCTCCAGCAAAAACCTCGGTGAGCTGTTCAAGCCCACCAAGGTCAAGCCGAACTACGGCGTGGGATGGTGGCTCAGCCCCAAGACCACGGGCTGGCCGAAGGACCTGGTCTTCGCCGGGGGGGCGGGGACCCAGCGCCTCTATGTTCTGCCCAAGCTCGGTCTCGTCGTCCAGCGTTTCGCCGAGTCGAGTCAGAAGCAGTTTTCGGACCCGGCCCTTCTGCAGGCCCTGATTCCTTCCCGGTACCAGGCCTTCGGGAGCGCTTGCCGCGGAAGCCTTGGGCTCCCGGTCCTGGGTGGGGATCCGAATTCTCTCCCCCGAGTCGGAGGTCGCATGCGCATCCTTCTGAGCAACCTTCCCAGTCGCGCCCCCGGCCTCTTCTACATGGGGCTCTCCAAGACCAAGTATGGTGGTTTCCCTCTCCCCATCTCTTTAGCCCCCCTGGGCATGAAAGGCTGCAACCTTTGGGTCTCCATCGATCTCCCATTCGCTTTTCGGGCACAATCGGGGAGGGCGAGCCTCGAGATTCCCATTCCGAACCAAGATCTCCTCCTGGGCCAGTCCACCTTCTTCCAGGCCCTCATCGTCGACCCCAAAGCCAATCCCGCGAATCTGGTCATGAGCGGCGGACTCGAAGTCCGGTTGGGCCTATAGCCAGAACCAATTTCTTCGGCCCTCGCTCAGGGCCGTTTTTCCCAGAGGCACCTTGCCTTTCCTTCCTGGTTTTCTCCCGAAAACGCCTAAATCGATACAGGAGGGATACAAGGCAGGTGTCCCCAATGCGTCTTTTCTTCCAATCCAAGAGTTTCCTACCAAACGTTTCCCATTGGAGAACCCAAATGATACCGATCAACAAACTGTTCCCTCTTCTCCTGGCCTTTCCCCTTCTTTCTTCGCTGCCTGCTCAGACCTTCGATTACGCCGCTGCGGGAGCCTATTCCGCCTCCAAGAACGGTCACTCCTTCCTCGTCATGCGGAACGGCAAGATCGTCTATGAGAAATACACCAACAATTTCCACTCCAACATGGCCCACCGCCTTGCCAGCGGCACCAAGAGTTTCACGGGTGTCCTCCTGGCGATCGCGGTGGATGACGGTCTTGTCGGGTTCGACGAAAAGGTTGCCGACATCATCACCGAGTGGAAGTCCGACAGACGTAAATCCCAGATCACCTACCGCCAGCTCCTTGGACTCGTCAGCGGCCTGGACGGCGGAAAAGTCGGATCTGCCCAGGACTACGCAGCTTCCATCAAGGCGCCGGCCATTGCCGCTCCTCTC
Organism: Planctomycetota bacterium; assembly: GCA_011321845.1. Taxonomy (GTDB): domain Bacteria; phylum Planctomycetota; class UBA1135; order UBA1135; genus HyVt-539. The sequence goes on from DROQ01000211.1 coordinate 14,028, forward strand.
AAAGTCTTCTCCTATGGACCCAACCCCTTTCAATGCTTCGGGGAGGCTCTCAAGCGCAAGCTGCAAAAGAGGAGTCCCAAGGAAACCGTCACTCAGTACCTGATGCGCAAACTGATCCAGCCCCTGGGGATCAAGGTCAGCTATTGGATAAACGCCTCCAAGGGAGAACCCGGCCTTCCCGGCGGTGCCTATCTCCAGGCGCGCGAGTGGATCAAGTTCGGGGAGATGGTCCGCCTCGGGGGGGTCTATGGGAACAAACGAATTGTCTCCAGCAAAAACCTCGCTGAACTGTTCAAGCCCACCAAGGTCAAGCCGACCTACGGTGTGGGCTGGTGGCTTAGCGCCAAGGGTTCGCCCCTGCCGGAGGACCTGGCCTACGCGGCTGGTTCGGGGACCCAGCACCTCTATATTCTGCCTAAGTTGGGGCTGGTTCTTCAGCGTTTCGGGGAGATCGGCCGAAGGAAGTACTCCCACGCCGCTCTCTTTCGGGCCCTGCTTCCCTCCCATTACAAGGCTTTTGGCAGTGCCTGCCGAGGAAGTGCTGGGTTCCCGGCCCTGGGAGGGGATCCTTTTCTTCCCCCCCGCGTCGGAGGCCGCGCGCGCATCCTTCTGAGCAACCTTCCCAGTGGAGCCCCCGGCCTCTTCTACATGGGGCTCTCCAAGACCAAGTTTGGCGGCTTCCCCCTCCCCATCTCTCTGGCTCCCCTGGGCATGAAAAGCTGCAATCTCTGGGTTTCCATCGACCTCCCCTTTGCCTTTCGTGCCCCATCGGGGAGGGCGAAGCTCGAGATCCCCATCCCCAATGATGACCTTCTCCTCGGGCATTCAACCTTTTTTCAGGCCCTCATCGTCGATCCCAAGGCCAATCCCGCGGGGATGATCATGAGCGGCGGGTTGGAGGTCCGAATCGGACTCTAAGCCCGAATCCTCCCGATCCGGAACCACCGTGCTTCTGAATCCTCTGAAGAAGGCTTTTCCCGGAGAACCGACTTTCCCGAACCCCAAGTTCCTCTGCCCCCGAAGATCCTCCCTCTTCGGGGGCTCTTTTTTCTGGAGGAATCCTCCGGGGAGAAGGGCTTCCTTCAGGGGTTTGGAAGAAAATTCCAAAAAATGGGACTGCTTAACTCTCGGTTTTTTAGGTATTTATGCTTTTCTCCCGGGAAAAGAGCAGGTTTGGGTGGACTCCCCCAGGGATTTGTCCCCATTTTATGGTATCTTTGAATGCTCTTTACCCCCTGATTCCAGGGTTTTTTCTATTGTCCCTTCTTCCGGATCCGGAACGACTTTCCCTTTGAACGGCTTTGAACAGCAGGGAAGACCGTGCTTACCGGATTCCAGAAGATCGATCTCCCTCATTGACTCCTTAGGAGAAACAAATGCGAAAATCTCTCACTCTCAGTGCTTTTGCCCTGATCACTGCCGGTCTGGCTGCCCAGACCTCGACCACGATTCCTACCGGTTTCGACAAGAAAGAAGGCCGCCGCGGCGTGCACGCCCTCTTGCGTTACACCCCTGCCCGCCAGCAGGCTTTCTACTCCCCCAAGGCCACTGGTTGGACCGGCGCCAAGATCATCAAGAGTCTCTGGCTTCGTCCGGACAGTTCCTATTACAAATCAGGCCCCGCCTTTAAGTGCGATATCATGGTCGAGGTCTCCAGCAAGAACATTGTTTCCGACCCTCTGATCGCCGACACCGACTGGAACAAGAACCACGGCACGGACAGGAAGGTCTTCATGAAGCGTAAGACCTACAGCATCCCCGCCTACACCAAGCCTGCCACTCCTCCCAACAAGTGGATGGTCGAGCTCAAGGGCGACGCCCCCTTCGTGAATATTAACAAGCAGATTTGCGTAGACACCCGCGTCTATACCAAGACCACCCAGAGCAATGCCTACTGGTATGTCGACGGCGATTACAACTACGCCAGCTCGGGAACCCGGGGCTTCTACCGCACCTACGGGACTCCCTGCAATCCGAGCAACTTCTACAACTACTCCACCGGCTACAACGTTGGACAGACCTTCCGGACCTACTGCTACACCAGGAACTCGGGCGACCTCGTCCTGGCCTGGCTTGGCACCAAGAAGCTGAATGTCTCCATCGGTGGCGGCTGCACCCTCTATACAAACGTTGCTCTGCTCCACCCGGTCCCCGTCAAGACCACGAGCATCAGCGGTTATGCCAACTTCGTCTGGGGCAAGGTTCCCGCCTCGGCCAAGGGTGTCAAGGTCTACTCGCAGCACGCCGCCATCACTTCCAAGCTGGCATTCCGTTGGTCCCGCGGGAATGAGATCACCATCGGTGACTACCACACCACTTACGAGATCTTTGGTGTTTACGCCTACGCGATTGGCTCCTCGAGCTTCAATCCCGACAAGGACCCCGCCAAGTATTGGAGTTCCAGCGGCATCATCATGGACGTCAGGTAAGTCCTACTCTTTTCCCCTTCATGGGGAAAAGAACCGAAGAAACGCTCAAGGGGGTTGGCCCCTTGGGCGTTTTTTTTGGGGGGGGTAGGGTCTGGAGCAGTGCTGTCCAAGATCATCCGACCCTCTCTTCGGAACCCCCTCCATTCAGGGTAAAACCTGGATTCTAAGGCCGAAACTCCAACTTCCGAAATCAGGTTCCCCTTTTCTGCCGTCCAGGTTTGGGGCTTCAGCATGAAGTCTGGGGGATTGGAGAAACGTTATCTTGGACAGGCCTGGGTCTGGAGAGGCGGTGGCTTGGATCCTCCCCTAGTCTTTTTACCTCAATCACGGAACCATCCATGGTCATCCCCTAGTGATTTCTTCGAAGATGCCTGGAAAAGCGTCTCGGAGTCTGCCCAGGCCTCAGGATCTCCTGCCCTGCCCTCATGGGTAGGATCCTCCCTAGGGGGATGGGGTTCCGGTAAATGTTGGGCGGGATGCATTCCGAAAGGTTTTCACGTCCCGATTCCTAAGGAGAAAACCATGCGATCGCACAAATCTTCAGCCTTTTTCGTCTCCATCCTTTTTTTCGTTTCCTTTCTTTTTGGTTGTGAGCAGGCGACGCGGTTCGCTGCTTTGTCCGAGGTGAACCAGGAGATGAACCAGGAAGGCTTTCATCTGATGGGCCGATTCGGAGACGAATGGCCCGCCGAACTGATCGAGTCCCGGGATGGCCACGATGGAATTACCTTCGAAGCTCCGGGCATGGGGAGACAATCCTACCCCAACTACAGGGGCTATGATTTCCGACTCCTTCTCCTCAAAAGCGACCAAGGCAAGAACTTCGCGATCGTCTACAAAAAGAAACGCTAGCACGCTGTCGCCCTGTTGCTTCGAAAGGGAAACCAGGGGCCCTTGATGCTGCAAGGGGGAACTGGATTGTTTTTAGGAGGGAATAACAAGAAAAGTTTGGGCTGAACTCGGAATCCTCTAAGGGCTTTGGCCGACTTGGCCGAAGGCGCTTGAGGCCAAAGCCCTTGGAGGATTCCGAGCCGAGCGAAGAAAGCGAGCGCCCCAGCGGGAGGGGAAAGGGCGGGTTCAGGTGGGTACGTCCGACAGGCTGTTAGCCCTTGGCGATGCGGTAGGCGCCGAAGGCGCAGAGGATGCTGAGGGCGTTGTTGGCGGCGAAACTGAGGCTGCCAGTGAGGTAGCGGCCTTGGTCGAGGAGGGCGAAGGTCTCGAAGGCGAAGGTGGAGAAGGTGGTGAAGCTGCCGAGGAAGCCGGTGAAGAGGAGGAGGCGGAGTTCGGGGGAGAGGGGGAAGGTCTTGGCGGTGATGGCGGCCAGGAGGCCGAAGAGGAGGGAGCCGAGGACGTTGACGCTGAGGGTGCCGAGGGGGAAGTGGCTGTGGGAGTAGCCTTGGAGGGGGAGGCAGACGAGGTAGCGCAGGATGGCCCCGAGGGCACCGCCGAGGGCAACGTAGAGGATGCGTTCCATGGAGTCTTATTTCTCCCGGAGGTTTTCGAGGAGGCGGAGGAGGATTTCGCTGACCAGACCGGGGTTGGCACGCCCACGGGTCTCACGCATGACGCCGCCCTTCATGGCGTCGAGGGCCTTCTTTTTCCCCTTGAAGTAGTCTTTGACGGCTTTCTTGGAGTTTTCGATGACCTTTTGGACGATGGGTTCCAGTTCGGCGGGATCGGAGATCTGGGCGAGGCCGAGTTCCTCCAGGGCCTTTTCGGGGGAATCCCCGGTCTCGGCCATGTGCTTGAAGACCTTGCGGGCCGCCTGGTTGCTGGCCTTGCCCTCTTGGATGAGGCGGCAGAGGGAGGCGAGAGTGCCTGGATCAATGGGGAGTTTGCTGAGGGGGAGGCCCTTCTCGTTGGAGAGGCGGAGAACCTCGGTCATGACCCAGTTGGCGGTGAGCTTGGCCTCTTCCTGGCTGGGGCCTAGGGCCTTCCAGGCGGCTTCGAAGTAATCCGCCGTTTCCTGCTCGAGGGTGAGGACCATGGAATCATACTCGCCCAGGCCGGCCTCTTGCATGAATCGGGCCCTGCGTTCCCAATGCCGTTCGGGGAGAAGGGGCCGGAGTGCCTCGATCTCGGTGGTGCTGATCTCGAAGGGAGGAATGTCCGGTTCGGGGAAGAAGCGGTAGTCCATGGCTTCTTCCTTGGTCCGCATGACGCGGGTCTGCTGGCTTGCGTCGTCGAAGAGCCGGGTCTCCTGGTGGATGGGCTCTCCCCGGTCGAGGCAGGCGGCTTGCCGCTTGCGCTCATACTGGAGGGCGGCAACCACCTTTTTGAAAGAGTTGAGGTTTTTGATCTCGACCTTGGTCCCGAATTCGGAGGCTCCGTGCTGGCGCAGGGAGATGTTGGCGTCGCAGCGCAGGCTCCCTTTTTCCATGTCGCATTCGCTGACCCCGGCGTAACGCATGCTTCGCTTGAGGCTCTCGAGGTAGTCGTGCGCCTCCTCGGGGCTCCGGATTTCGGGCATGCCCACGATCTCGATCAGCGGAACGCCGGCCCGGTTGAGGTCGACGTGGGAGTGTCCATCGGCATGGAGGTTTTTGCCCGCATCCTCCTCGAGGTGGATGCGCTCCAGGCCAATGACCTTGCCGCTGCTCAACCGAACTCCGCCGTTCAGGGCGAAGGGGAGGTCGAACTGGCTGATCTGGTAGCCCTTGGGCAGGTCCGGGTAGTAGTAGTGCTTGCGGTCGAACTTGCAGTGCTCCTGGAGGTCGCAGTCGAGGGAGAGGGCGGCGAGGATGCCGAGGCGAAGGGCTTCGCGGTTGGGCACGGGAAGGACGCCCGGGTGTCCGGAGCAGATCGGACAGGTCAGGGTGTTGGGCGGAGCGCCGAAACGGTTCTCGCAGCCGCAGAAGAGCTTGGTTCTGGTTCCGAGCTGGACGTGCACCTCGAGGCCGATGACGGTCTCGTAGCGTTCGGCGATGGGGTCCTGGTCCTGGGCCTCGATGTTGCCGCGAACCTTTTCGTTCTTGGAGTCCGTGCTCATGGTGCGACCTCCCGTGGAGCCTGTTTGTGGAAATCCGTGGCGTTCTCGAAGGCCTCCGCCACCTGGAGGATGCGGGCATCCCCGAGGGCCGGGCCCAGGATCTGCAGCCCCACGGGGAGGCCGTCCTCGTCCAGGCCGCAGGGAACCGAGAGGCCGGGGATGCCGGCGAGGTTGGCGGGGGCGGTCAGGAGATCGCAGAGATAGAGCTTCATGGGGTCGGCCTCGGACTCCCCGATCCGGAAGGGGGGGTAGGGGGTGGTGGGGCCGATGATGACATCGACCTTGGTGAAGGCCTCCTCGAAATCCCTCCGGAGGAGGGTGCGGACCTTGAGGGCCTTGACGTAGTAAGCGTCGATGTAGCCCGCGGAGAGGCAGAAGACTCCGAGGAGGATGCGGCGTTTGGCCTCTTCGCCAAAACCCTTTCCCCGGGTCTCCAGGTAGAGGTCCTCGAGGTTGCCTGCCTTTTGCCGTTTGCCATAGCGAACGCCGTCGAAGCGGGCCAGATTGGAGGAGGCTTCGGAGGTGGCGACCAGGTAGTAGGCGGGGATGGCGTATTCGGTATGGGGGAGTTGGATGGGGATCAGGTCGGCGCCGAGCTGGGCAAGGGTCTTTTGGGCGGCCTCGATTTGGGCGCGGATGCTCGGGTGGACACCCTCGCCCAAGTATTCGGCGGGGAGACCGACCTTGAGCCCCTTGAGGTCCATCAGGGGCTCGGGAGGGGGGAAGGCCGCCGCGTCCAGGGTCGTGGCGTCCCGGGGGGCCTGACCCGCCATGGCCTGCAGGGCGAGGCTCAGGTCCCGGGCCCTGCGCGCAAAAGGTCCGATCTGGTCCAGCGAGGAACCGAAGGCGGTCAAGCCGAAGCGGCTGACCCTGCCGTACGTCGGTTTGAGTCCAGCGACGCCGCAGAGCGCGGCGGGTTGGCGGATGCTGCCTCCAGTGTCCGAACCCAGGCTGAGTGGGACCATGCGAGCGGCCACGGCCGCCGCGGACCCACCGCTGCTCCCTCCCGGGATGCGCTCGAGGTCCCAGGGGTTGCGTGTCGGTCCGTAGCAGGAGTGCTCGGTGGAAGAGCCAAAGGCGAACTCGTCCATGTTGCAGCGCCCGATGGGGATGGCACCTGCGTCGAGAAGGCCTTGGACTGCGGTGGAGGTGTAGGACGCGCGGTAGCCCTCGAGGATGCGGGAGCCGCAAGTCATGGGCTGGTGGATCAGGCAGAGGTTGTCTTTGAGTCCGACAGGAACGCCGAACAGGGGACCTGGCTCTTTTCCTCTGGCCTGGGCGGCTTCCAGCTCCTTGGCCCGGGCCAAGGCTCCCTCGGCGTCCACCGAGATGAAGGCCCCGAGCGCCTTGTTGTGAGCCTCGATCGCAGCCAGGCTGGCCTCGACCAGCTCGCTGGGGGAGACTTCTCCGGAGGCCGCCTTGTCCCGCATTTCGCTAGCGGACAGCTGCAGAAGACTCATGCCTCTTCTCCTCCCATGACCGGGGGCACGAGGTAGTAACCGTCCTCCTTGGCCGGAGCGTTTTGCTCGACCAGGTCCTGGCCCCGAAGCATTCCGTCCCCGGGATCCGCAGGTCGATCCTCCCGAAACCTGTCTTTCAGGGCCATGGCGTAGGGGCTTGCCTCGACCCCCTCCGTATCCACCTCGGACAGCTTTTCGAAGTAGGCCAGGATCCTGGGGAGCTGGGTGCCCAAGCGCTCCTTCTCGCCGGGATCCAGCTCCAGGCGAGCGAGGCGCGCCAATTTTTCGATGGGGGGAAGTTCTGCCTTGTCCACAACGGGCCTCCGGGGTCCAAGTCCTCCCGGGCGAAAAATCCACCCGGAAAACGAGCGGAAGATCATAGCGAAGCAGAGGGCGGCTTCGAGCTTGGGATGGGGATTTCGGGGCATGGATTTCGAGATCCCAGAAAAAAGAGCAAGGATCCTTCTCGGTGTTCCCCGCGGAGGGGTAGAATCCGCCGCTGCCGCATTTCGTTGGCAAAGGCATCTATGGAAGCAGCACCGGAACTCGTCGTCATCGGCCTGACCTGTAACCTGGTCGGCATCTTTCTCCTCGCGAACTCCATCATCTTTCGGAGTCCGCGGAGGTTGATCGAAGAGTTTTTCGGGGTGGATCGAGGTTCCCTGCGGCCGCTTCGGGATTACATCCTCAACAAGATCCAGGTCGTGATCGGCTTCTTGTTTCTGACAGCAGGCTTCCTGCTCCAGGGACTTTCGGCCTGGGCCCAGATCGAAAAGGCCGGCCTGGTGCTGGCGATCTGCGGGGCCTTGGTGGCCTTTGCGGTCGGGGTCTATTTTGTCGGCGCGATCTACTCCAGGCGCTCCTTCCAAAAGCACCTAAAGGAATTCTTCCGCACCAACCCCTTTCCCTTCGAGAAGAATATGCGCCTGACCAAACAGATCGGGAGGGTGTTTGGAATTGAGGAGAGCCCGGACGATTCGGTAGAGGACTACGCCGCCAAGGTGGCGCGGGCTCTGGGCATCGACCCCAAGGACCAGCAGGGCCTGGGGCCGGAGCGCTCCATTCGCCAGCGGATGATCCGGGAGATGGCACCCGAGCCGAGGCAGGCGGCGGACAAATAAGAGCGATTGGGGTTCAGAAGGGAGCGATTTTCCTTCTTCTGCTCCCTCCCTCCACTCTGATGTTCCTTTCCCAGGCCCGGTTCCCAGGCCCCGGATTTATCACCGGAAATCGAGACCAAGGGGCGGATCCCCGCCTGCTCCCTGCTTCCCCTCCTTTCCTCTGCTTTTTGCCCCTATTTGTTCCCGAACTTCGTGACCCATGAGGGGGGGATGCGTCCTCTAGGGCATGGATCCAAGAACTCTGCGAGTCTGGAGGCGCTGGCTGGGGGAGGCCTTCGAGCGGTTCTGCCTTGTCCCGACCTGTCCCGGTTGCGGGAGGCGGGGCCTGGGGGAGGTGATGGAGCTTTGCCTTCCCTGTGGCGCGGAGCTTTGGGGATACGAGGAGATCGCGGCCAAGCCCCCTGGGGAGCTTCCTTGGGTGCGTGCGGTTTGGAGCTACAGGGGGACGGGAGGGCGGTTGGTGCGCCGGGCCAAGTTTGCGAGAGACCCGCTCGCACTCGCCTTCTTGGCCCGAGGGATGCTTCGGTTGTTGAAGGCAGGGGAGATGCCCGGAGGGCGTCCCCGGGGACCCTGGCTGGTGGTTCCCGTTCCCCTGAGCGCTCGCAAGCGCCGGAGGCGGGGTTTCAACCAGGCCCAGGACCTGGCCCAGCGGGTGGCTGAGCGCATGGGCTGGGAGCTGGGCACGTGGGTGTTGCGCAGGGTTCGGGACACTACCGCCCTGGGGCGGGTTCGGAGGGAGGAGCGGGAGGCCCTCCTCCTGGGAGCGTTCGAGTTGGGCAAGGGGCAACGGAGGAGGGTGTTGGGCCGCCGAATCCTCCTGGTCGATGACGTCGTCACGACCGGGGCGACGATGCGGGCCTGCGCCTCAGTCCTCCTGGATGGGGGCGCCTCTCGGGTCCTGGGTCTCGCCTCCTGCGCAGCGGGGGGAGAATCGGGGGGGAAATGAGGAGGGGGAGGACCTTTTGGCCCTCCCCCTCCCTGCGACCTCAACAGGTCCGTTTCCTGGGGCCGTTTACTGGATCTTGATGATCGGGGCCCTGCGGTAGAAGTACCGGGAGTAGACTTCCTTGTTGGGGTCCATTTTCTGGTTGCTGAGGACGTTGGCGGCTCCATAGCTGTAAACACCGCTGACCTTGACCAGCTTGGGGTCGTAGCCGGTCCCGATGGAGGTCTCGCGACCACGGGTGATCCCGATGCCCAGTGCGTTGGCGGTGGGGTCGATGATCAGGGCCTGATGGGCCAGCTTGACGCCGACCAGCTTGGGATCGTTGGGGATGTGGCCCCAGTCCAGATAGACTCCACCCTGACCGGGATTGGAAGTGTTGCTGGGTCCGTTGGAGGTCACGGTGATGGCGTAAAGAAGGGGATTGATGTGCCATTCGCAGTTCGCCGTGTTGGGAACCTTGACGCCGGCGGCCAGGCGGGTCCCGGCGATGCCGATGACGGGGAGCCCTGCCTTGCGACCGGTTCTCCAGACGTGCCCGAAGTTGCCATTCAGGTAGTTGGCCCTGGAGCTGTAGAAGGCCTTGGGATTGATGCAGTGGGTGGAGTAGAAGGTCGTGTTCGTTCCACCATTGTAATTGGTTCCCGCGTGGAGATCGCAATCCACATACCAAGTCCCAGCCTTGACGTCGGAGTCATAGCTGCGGATCTCGACCACCAGGGTCTTGCTGTTGGGGGGAACGACAAAGTTGTTGATGTCGATGGTGACATCAAAAGGAGCCGCCTTGCCAGCTGCGGGTTTGGGCGTCGCCAAGAAGGTCACGGTCTTCGGAGCCGAGGGGCTGCCATAGACGACAGTCCTGTTGCTTCCATGGTTGTCGTCAAACTTGGTGTTGGGCTGGTGGGCCGGCTGGGTGCTCGTCGAAAGAATGACGACCCATTTGGCCTTGTGCGCTGTGGCGTTTCCGGAGGGCGAAGTGGCGCTCCTACGGAAGCTGATCTTGTCGATGACCTTGGGTTTGGTCGGGTCCCAGGGGAAGGTCGAGGCGTCATAGAGGAAGACCTCCCTGGCGACATAATATTTGTAGTTGGAAGTGGCGCTGAACGCGACGCTGAAACCACCCCAGAAGTAGCTGGTGCCAGGCTTGGTGTCGAAGCCCTTGGGTAGGGTGCTGCTCTGGGCGAAGCCGAGCGAGGACGTGGCCGCGATGGCGGCGAGGAGGGCGAATTTACGCATTGAAAAGACTCCAATGAAGAGAGGTTGGATTGAAACGATTGGAAAAATAAATCTGCAAAATGGGAACAGAATCTGCCGAAAAGCAAGGATGTTGCAAATGAAGCGGCAGACCGGATGAGTTTAGAGGGGTTCGGGAATAAGGCAAGGGGGGAAGGGGAGGGCTGGAACAGGACGGCGAGGCATTTTCTTTGAAAGTTTATGCAACTCTGGCCAGCAACCCTGGCCAGCAACCCTGGCCAGCAACCTCAACATTGCCCTGGGAGGGTCTCCCGCAACTCCTCGAGGTGGCTGGATTCGCCCAGGGCAACGAGGATGTCTCCGCTCTCGAGGGTGGTTTCACTGGAGGGGTTGAAGCGCATGACCCCATCGGGCTTGCGGATGGCGACAATGATCAGGCCGTAGCGGGAGCGGAGGTCGGTCTTGGAGAGGGGGACCCCGTCATAGCTGGAGCAGGGAGGGATCTTGATTTCGTCCAGGCGAAGGGCGTGGGCGCCTTTGCCCGTAGTGAGGTCGATGAAATCCATGACATTGGGGAGGAGGACGGCCTGGGCCATCCGGCGTCCGCCGATGAGGGTGGGCAGGATGACGACGTTCGCCCCGGCGCGGCGCAGCTTGCGCTCGGCTCCCTCGTCGGTTCCCCGGGCGACGATCTGGAGTTTACGGTTGAGGAAGCGGGCGGTCAGGGTGAGGAAGACGCTCTCCGCGTCGGTGGGCATGGCAGAAACGAGGACTTCGGCCCGTTCGATGCCCGCCTGGTTGAGGAGGGGCTCCTCGGTGGCATCTCCCTGGAGGGTGAGGTAGCCCTCGCGGCGCAGCTCGGCGAGGACTTCTTCGTCCCGGTCCAGGCAGACGACCTGCTTGCCGTGTTCGCGGAGTTCCTTGGCGATCATCTTGCCGATGCGCCCGATGCCGCAGACGATGATGTGACCCTTGAGGTTTTGGATTTGTTTTTGCATGCGCCGAAGCTCCAGGATGTTGGCGAGTTCTCCCTCGACGATGTGGGAGACGGCCAGGCTGAAGGAATACGCGGCTGTGCCCACCCCGAGGCCGATGAGACCGATGAGGACGAGGCGGCCTTCGGAGCCCAGGTCGACGGGGGGGGCCTCGAAGCCTACGGTGGAGATGGTGATGATGACGTAGTAGAGGGCTTGGACGAAATCGAGGTGGTGGCGGAAGTGGAAGTAGGAGACTCCTGCGACCAGGATGAGGAAGAGGAGGAGGAGAGCCCTGAGGAAGGTTCGATTCGACCGCACGGGGGGGATCTTAGCTTGGGGAGGGGGGGGACGCTTGGATGTTTTCTTGGGAAACGCCGGGAGGGGTTTTCTACCGGGGTTTTTTACGTGAAACGCCTGGAGGGGTTTTCTACCGGGGTTTTCTACGCAAAACGCCTGGAGGCGTTTCCTACGTGAAACCCCTGGAGGGGTTTCCTACGCAAAACCCCTGGAGGGGTTTTCTACGTGAAACGCCTGGAGGCGTTCCCTACCGGCGTTCCCTACCGGCGTTCCCTACTGACGTTTCCTGCTGGCGTTCCCTACTGGGGTTCCTTATTGGGTTTTCTGGTGGGTTCCATTTTTCTTTTTTTGGGGGTGGGGGGTCTGCGGGTTCTTCTGCGGGGGAAGTTGAGGGAGAGCTTGAGCTGGGTTTCCTTGCCTTTGCGGCGGACGAAGAGGGAGACCTCCTTGGCGCCTTTTTGGAAGGCCCGGAAGATGCCCAGCATGATGTCGCGGGGCTCTTCGACCTTGTTCTTTCCGATGCGGAGGAAGAGGTCGCCCTTCTTGATCCCCGAGGCTTCGGCGGGGCTGCCCTTCTGGACACGGGAGACCAGCACTCCTTCGGCGAACTCGATGCCGAGCCGGAACCTGCGGCGCCGGTTTCCGCCCGTCAGCCTGGCGATCTCCGCGCGGCTGGTGCGGGGGAGGAGCTTGTCCAGGTTGGCGATGGCCAGGGCGCTCAGGGCGATCACCGTCGCGGACTGGCGCTGGTAGGGATCGATGGCCGCGTCGTAGGTGTCGTACTGGGTATGGTGGGTGTGGGTGTAGTTGGCCCTCCCCTTTTGCAGCCAGAAGAAGCCGGGGACCTTGGCCGAGACGAAGGAGGCGTGGTCGCTTCCGCCGACGAAGAACCTGAGGGGGCTGACTTCGAATTCGTACTGGGGATCCACCTTGTCGATTCCGGAAAGGGCTTTTCGCAGGATGGGGAGCTGGGAGGGGGTCGCCTGGAGGCCGGCGCAGTAGTTGGTGCCTCCGTCGTGGACCAGCACGGCCGAGACCCTATCGAGGAGGCCGTCGCTGCGGTGCTTTTTGACGTAGGCCCGCGAGCCCATGAGTCCCTGCTCCTCCCCGGTCCAGAGCATGAAGCGGATGCTACGCTTGGGCCTGACCCCTGAGGCCATGAGGATGCGGGCCGCCTCCAGGGTCGTCGCCGTCCCCGTCCCGTTGTCTGTGGTTCCGGTGGCTCCGTCCCAGGAGTCGAGGTGTCCGCCTACGATGACGTATTCGTCGGGCTTCTCGGTCCCCACGATGTCGGCGACGACGTTGAAGTTGGGGATGGGGCCTTGGATGAAATGGTTTCGGATGTCGAAGAGGACGCGGGGCTTCTCACCCTTCTGGACGAGGTCTTTGAGTTTGTTGAACTCATCCACGCGCAGGGTGACCTCGGGGAGGGTGGGGCGCTTCTCCCAGCTGATGCGGAAGTTTCCGCTGGTGATCAGGAGCTGGTTGCGGGAGGGAGCGATGAAGCCGAGGACGCCTTGGGTTTTGAGGAAGTCTTTGAGTTTGCGGGTCTTGGGGGAGAAGCGCCTTCGTCCCCCCAGCCTGCCGAGGATCCAGGCACCCTTGTAGAGATCGGGGCGGGCCTTGGCTTCTTCCAGGGTCTTGGGGAGGAGGAGGACCGGACCCTCCTGGCGCCCCTTGGTCCCAGCGCTCCAGGCGCGCGTCACAAAGTGGAGGTTCTGGGCAGCGCTTTTGGGAGAGGTGATCTCTCCGCTCCAGGGACCGCGCTCGAACCCCACCTTCCAATCGCTCCACTTCTCCACGTGGGCGTTTTCGATCCCGAAGGACTGGAACTTGTCCTTGGCCCAATAGGCGGCGCGGATGGCCTGGGGGGAGCCGGTCAGCCGGGGGCCGATGCCGTTGGTCAGCTCGTCGAGGTGCTTGGCGACCTGGCTGTTCTGTTTGCCCTCTTGGATGATCCTGTCCCGGACGGCGCTCGGGACCAGGTTGGGGTCTTGGGCGGAGAGCAGGGTGGGCAGGAAGGCGAAGAGGAGAATCGAGGAGGGATGCTTCATTTTCTTTCCTTTGATCGAAGGGGAGGCCTTCCTACGCTGGCGACCCAGAGAATGTGAGCGAAGAAAGGGCTTTGGGGCCGGGGCGGATCTTGATCCATGGCGAGAAAACAGAAAGAAAAGGGTTGCGTCGAGATCTGGACGGACGGGGCCTGCAAGGGAAACCCCGGTCCGGGAGGCTGGGGCGCTTTGCTTTGCTGGAAGGGCAAGGAAAAGGAACTCTGCGGGGGGGAGAGCTTGACCACCAACAACCGTATGGAGCTGATGGCGGCCATCCGGGCCCTGGAAGCCCTCAAACGGCCGTGTCGGGTGATTCTCCATACAGACTCTCAATATCTTCGGGGCGGGATCACCCAGTGGATTCACGGATGGAAGGCCCGGGGATGGAAGACTGCGGGAAAGAAGCCGGTGAAGAACCAGGACCTCTGGGAGCGGCTGGACGCCCTGATCCAAAAGCACGAGATCGAGTGGCGCTGGGTCAAGGGCCACGCAGGGGACGAGGGGAACGAGCGAGCCGATGCCCTCGCGAACAAGGGTGTCCCCGATGGGCGGGAGGGGAGCTGAGGTGGCGGTCCTCGTAATGATCCCGACGCTGCGGGAGGCGGAAGCCCTGCTGGGGCCCGTTGCCGCGCGCCAGGCCCTCGAGGGGCGGGGGACCATTGGGGGACAGCCATGCTCCTTGGTGGGGATGGGGCCGATCGAGGCGGCGGTGGGGGCGGGGCGGGCCTTCGCGCGGCATCCCGAGGTGCAGGCTGGACTGCTGCTGGGGCTGGGGGGGAGCTACGACCTGAAAAGGGCGCCGCGGGGGGCGCTCGTGCGGGCGGAGTGGTTCGGGCTGGATCCGGCGCCCCTGGCTTTTTTGGAGAAGGGGGCCAGGCTGGGCCTGGAGGGGGAGCTGGAGGCGCGGCATCCCATGCCGGCCGAGGGGTTACCCGCTGCCCTCGGGAATTGGGAGGGCTCCGAAGAGATACTCTCCGGGGGTTTTGTGACGGTGGCGGCTCCCAGCGAGGAGCCCGGAGTTGGGAGGGAGCTTGGACCCGGGCTCGAGGGTGCAAAGCTTGGGCCCAGGCGCGGGGGGGCGAAGATGGGACCCGGACTGAAAGGGGCACAGCTTGGGCCGGGGCTCGAGGGGGCCCTGGTGGAGGAGATGGAGGGCTACGCCGTGGCGCGGGCGGGAATGGCCTTTGGCAAAGGGCTGGCATCCCTGCGGGCGATCTCGAATGGGGTGGGGGAGCGGGACCTGGCCGTCTGGGACCTGGAGGGGGCTTTTCGGGCCCTTCGAAGAGTGGTGGAGGTCTTGCAGGGGGGGCTGGGATGAATGCGGGAGTAGATCGACCTTTGCGGCTCGGGATTTCCCCCTGCCCCAACGACACCTTCGCCTTCTCGGGGATTCTGGCGCAGCTGGATGGGGGAGAGCGATGCTCTCCCTTGGACTTCGAGCTGAGGCTGCTGGATGTGCAGGCTCTCAACGAAGCCCTCGCCCAGGGGGAGTTCGACGTGGCCAAGGCCAGCTTCCACGCGGCCCTGCACCTGAGGGAGGAGTTCGGCGTTTTGCCGGTGGGAGCCGCCCTGGGTTTCGGTGTGGGGCCCTTGCTCCTCGCGGCCTCGCCCGAGCTGGCGGGGCGTTCCCCCGGAGAGGGCGATCGCGTTCTCTGTCCCGGAGCTTTGACCACCGCGACTCTCCTCTACAAGATCCTCATCCCCGGTGGCCCCGAACCCGAGCACGTCGTCTTCTCGGAGATCATGCCCGCCCTCCAGGCTGGAGCTGCGGACTACGGCGTCGTGATCCACGAAGGCCGCTTTACCTATCAGTCCCGAGGACTCCATCTCGTCCAGGACCTGGGCGAGGCCTACGAGCAGCGCACCCAAATGCCTGTCCCCCTTGGGGGCATCCTCGCCCGCAAGGACCTCGGCTCCGAACGCATCGCCCAGGTGATCGCCGCCATCCGCCGCTCCCTCCAAACCGCCCGCCGAAACCCGGAGGCCACCCTTCCCATCATGGCCCGCCACGCCCAGGAACTCTCCGAAGAGGTCCTCTGGGAGCACGTCCGCCTCTATGTCAACGACGCCACGCTGGACCTGGGCACCCAAGGGCGGGAGGCTCTCTCAGTGCTTGGAGAAGAGGCCCTACGCGTTCAGGCGATCCCCGAGGGGGATCCCCTGTGGATTTGGTAGGCAAACGTTCTGCGCACCTCGGGATTCTCCAAGAGCTTTGGCTGACTTCACCGAAGGTGCCTGAGGCCGAAGCTCTTGGAGAATCCCGAGTCGAGGGGAGCAAGGGAGCGCCCGGGTAGGACAAGGGAGCGCCCGGGTGGGAAGGGAAAAGAGGGCTCAGGTTGGGTGGATCAGTCCCACAGGCTGCTCAGGCCGCGTGGCGAAGCCGAACGGCCTGCTTAGCTCGAAAGGTTCCGTCCAACAGCCTGCTCAGGTCGGGTGGCTCAGGTCGGGCTGCGAAAGCCAAGGGCCTTTTTCCGACAGGCTGCGAAGATCCAAGGGTTCCGTCCGACAGCTTGATCGCTGTTAGGGGGCTACGATCCCAAAGCTCAGGCCCTGGGAGGCCGAGAAACCTTGGGCCCCGAGGCGGTCCAGGATGAGGACCTGGCTGCCGAGCTTGAGCCCCCCGAGGGAGGAGATCGCGGGGATGGAGAGGTTTCTGCTGAGGGCGCCGAGGCTGTTGGTGGTCGCCGGGAGGAGGGTAACAGGCAGCTTGAGAGGATCGATCAGGATGCGGAGTTCGCCGAGGCGCAGGTCCCCGGGGGAACCCAGGAGGAGGAAGGCCGGACTGCTGGGGCGTGCGTTGCTGAGGCTCAGGCGAAAGGATGGGGTCCCGGTCCACGCGGATCCAAAGACCTCCAGGAGGGGGGGCCGGTCCTCCCATCCCACTGTGGCGGTTCCGTAGGAGCGGCGAGCACTGGGGTCCGACAGAATGCTGAGTCCTTTGTCGGGATCCAGGGCGTAGACTCGGTTGCTGAAGGGTTGGCGGGCGACAGCCAGAACGCCCCGGACTTCGGTGCCACTGCCCTTCCAGGGGTCGAAGTGGGCAATCTCCTTGGGAGTCCTGGGAGTTCCCAAGTCCAGCATGCGGAGCCCCTCACTCACAAAGCAGACCTGTGCCACTCCCCGGTCGAGGACCAGTCCCCCTCCCAGGGCCTTTCCACCCGGAGGGAAAAGGCTCCCCAGCATCTTGGGGGCTCCACCCTGGGCAAGGGCGAAGACGGAGAGGGCACCCCCCTGGGCGTGCGAATCGGTGACGACTCCGAGACTCTCATCCTGGGAAATGGCGATCCCCTCGGGAAAAGCCCTCGCGGTTTTGACGGCCGCGATCCGCTTGGGTTGGCTGGGAGTGGAGAAATCGAGGATCTCCAGGCTACCGTTCCATTGGGCGCAGGCGTAGAGCCTGGTCCCCCGGAGGACCCCATTCAGGAGATAGGAGCCTTTCCAGGTTCCGAGGAATGTGGGTTTGCTTGGATCCGGGCTCAGGCTCAGGAGATGGGAACCTGTGTCTGTCCCCAGGATGGCGATCCGGGAGGGAGTGGGGGGAGAAGTCTTGGACGCGTTCGCGGGCAGCTGCTCCGGCACCACACTGTGCGCGTAGCGAAACAGGCTCCCGAGGGCGGTCCCGGCCAGCCGGGCCTTGGCGGGGTCGCGGAGATCGAGGATCTGCACGCCCGCTCCCCCCTCGCTCACCACGTAGCCAAATCCCCCAAGCACGCAGGCAGAGCGCCAGACAGAAGGGGGCCCAGGGAATTGGGCGAGGAGCTTGGGTTTGGCGGGGTCGCGCAGGTCGAGCACCTGCGTCCCCTTGTTGTCGAGGAGGAGTGCGAACTCCCCTCCCTTGGCATCCCGAAAGGCCGCTACCCCGGCGAAGCTCTTCCCCTTCGGGTCGAGGCTTTTGCTGTAGGTCCCCAGAAGTTTGTAGTTCCTGGAACTCTGAGCCGGCAGACCTCCCCCCAGGCTGAGCAGGCTCAGGAGGAGGGGGAGGTGCAAACCGGGGCGGGTCCGGGGCATTATTTTGCGAAGAGGGTCAGCTTGAGGCCGCGCGTCCCCGACATGCCGAAGGAACCTCCCGGATCCAGCACGAGGAACTGGGAGTAGAGGACCACATTGTTGAGAGAGCTGGAGGAGGGGATGGGGGCGTTCAGGTGCGCGATCCCCTGGCTGTTGGTTCCCGCCGCAATCAGAATGGGGCTGGGGTTGAACAACTCCACATTGATGGTGAGCCCGGAGATGTTGAGGTTGCCGGCCTTCCCGCCGACGACAAGGACACCACCACTGTTGGGTTTGGCGTTGGCCACGTGCAGGGCGAAGCTGGGGTTGCCCAGGTAGGCGGCCCCGAAGGCATTCATCGTCGGGGTCCGTCCGCCGGTTCCGGCCGTCCCCTTTCCATACTTGGTGGCGATGGACTTGGGCCGAACTACGTAGAGTCCGCTCTGGATATCGGAGAGGATCACAATGCCGGAGGGGAAGAAAGGAAAGCAACCCCAGTCCCCGTTGTAGCCCCTGCTACTGCCGCTCCAGGTGTCGTAGTACCCCACCTCGACCGGCTTGCTCGGCGTGCTGATGTCGAAGGTCCGATAGCCCTCGGTGTAGTGGGACATATGGCCTACCCGGTCTCGCGAATAGACGTTGTGAGGGATGGCGCTGGGAGCCCCTTTTGGGTTTCCGCGGAACGTCGCGATCAGCTTGGGGGCGAGTTTGTTCCGGATGTCATAGATCCCCACTGGCCCTCCGGCGGCTTCGTTCGTGGACATCGCGTAGTTGTTGTCCTTGGTCGCCCAGGCGTTGTGGCAGTAACGGGAGCCGGGAGCCCTCACCGAACCAAGGGACTTGATGACGGGAGGTGTATTCCGCACTCCGCGCACATCGAGGATGTGGTAGCGGTTGACGTAAATCTCGGCGACGTGGGCGTACCCATCCTGGACGTGGAGGTCGTGGATGTAGTTTCCCCTCCAAGTCATCAAATACTTGGGGTTGACGGGGTTCGCGCGCACATCCGCGACCACCATTCCCACGTTGGTCCCGCAGAGATAGGCCACCCCTTCCTTGGTGTCGATATAGATGTCGTGGCAGTTCCGGTAGATGCTCCGTCCCCAGCCGGAGTTTACCAGTCGGGGGGAGTCGGGTTTGCTCATGTCGAAGATCCGCATTCCGACGCCGCGGGCTTCGGTCACGACGTAGACATAGTTTTTGTAGGTTTTGATGTCCCGCCAGGTGGAGGTCGCTCCTCGGAAGAACCCCACCTCGACGGGCTTGCTGGGGTTTTTCAAGTTCAAGATCGAGAGCCCCGTGGTCGTGCCGAGCAGGGCGTACTCCGTACCGTTTGGAGCGACATATCCCCAGCAGTCGTTGTAACGTCCATGCTTGTTGACATGACTCAGGAGGGTGACATTCCGCGACTGTGCGGGAAGAAGGCTGCCTCCCATCAAGCAGGCAGCCAGAGAGAGGGGGAGAAAAGAGTTGCGCATATGAGATCCCGTTTGGAAGAGAAAACGTAGAAAAGAGGGATTCCCGCCCATCTGATTCCACGTAAGGAACCAATTGAGCTGTTGAGGGGTAGCCACGCGTGAGAACGCGAAACGGTCTCCCATTCTATCCAAAAGACCGAAGGGATGGCTAGTCCTGCCGAAAAACCTTGAGGCCTTCCCACAGGATCCCCAACCGGGGAAGGAGGGCCGGAACCTCCGGTCTCAGGAAGGCCAGGGGGTCAACTCCGTTCGCGGGAGCGTGGGCGCCGGCTGCGTTCCCTTCCACCCCTTCCGCTGTCCCTCTCTCTGCGGCCTTCGCTTTGTTTCCAGCCCTTTCCCAGGTAGTCGTCCGTCTCCAGTTCGGTGATGTCGAGCTTACCCTGGGCGACCATGCGGTCCCAATCCCGCTGTTTGGTGGGGGAGACGAAGGTCAGGGCGGTTCCCTTGGCGCCGGCCCTGCCTGTGCGGCCGATGCGGTGCAGGTAGGTCTCCAGGGTGCGGGGAACGGCGTAGTTGAGGACGCGGGTCACATGGCTGATGTCCAGGCCCCGGGCGGCCACGTCGGTGGCGACCAGGGCGCGGATCTTGCCGGTTCGGAACTGGTCCATGATCTTGCGGCGCACGGGCTGGTCGTAGCCTCCGTGCAGGGAGAGAACCGGATAGGAGAGGCGTTTGAGCCGTTTGGCGAGGCGTTCCACCTCGAGCCGGGATTCGCAGAAGGCCAGGGTCACCGCATCTTCGTCCTGATCCAGGATCCGGATCATGGCGTCGGGGCGGTCCTCGGCGCGAACCTTCATCCAGAACTGCTCGATCGTACTGGCTGCTTTGGAACTCTTGTTGACTCCCATGGAGATGGGGTTCTTGAGGTATTTCTCGGCGATCTTCATCAGGGGAGGTGGGAAGGTCGCGGAGAAGAGGAGGACCTGCTTTTCCTTGGGGGTGGCCTCGAGGATCTCGGTCACGTCGTCGAGGAAGCCGATCTCGAGCATTTCGTCGGCTTCGTCCAGAACGGCGATCTCGACCCAGCCGAGGCTCAGCCATTTTTCCCGGACCATGTCCAGGACCCGGCCCGGGGTTCCGACGACGATCTGGCAGCCCTTTTGCAATTCTTTGATCTGGTCCCTCATGGGCTCCCCGCCCACGATGAGGGCGGTGCGCAGCGGTTTGTAGGTCGTCAATTCCTCGAACACCTCGGCGACTTGGAGGGCGAGTTCCCGGGTGGGGCAGAGGACGAGGGCGAGGACGGCGACGCGGTGTTCGTTGAGGCGGTCCACCACGGGGGCTCCGAAGGCGACGGTCTTACCCGATCCTGTCTCCGCCTTGCCCACCAGATCGCGCCCTTCGAGCGCCTTGGGGATGGCGAGCGCCTGGATGGGGGTCGGTTTTTCGAAGCCCATGTCCTCCAAGGCGTCCAGGAGGTCGTCCGAGAGGTCCATCTCGTCGAAGCGTTCGATTTTGTCGTCGGGGGGAAGCTGCTCCCAATTGGTGGGAATACGTGGTGGTTTGCGGGAGGAGGGGCGGTCCTTGCTGGACCCTCGTTTGCCCCCCTTCTTCTTGGATGTCGAAATCGTGGACTCCTTTTGAATACTTTGAATAATGTTCACTCTTGCGCGGGTCTCCGCGCTTTTCCTGCTTGTCTTGGTTGGTTTCTTTACGTGTCTTTTTGGGGAACCAGATTAGCCCTCCGGCTGGGGTGGGGCAACCTTTCTTCCTTTCTCCGCCGGGAGGCTGTACTTGACAGCTCCCCTTGCCTGGGTAGACTCCTTTGCCCTCTTTCTCCCGGGATTTCGTTCCGGGGAGGAGGGTTGCCTCCGGGAGAGCTTCCTGGTGGCTGAAAATTCCGGGGCTCTGGACTGAGCGGCGACCCAAGGGTCGCCGGCATCGGACGGATCCCCTCGAGAACCCTCTTTGGGCTTTGCGGGCTTTGTTTTCAAGGCCGGAGGAACAAAGGGATTTGGATTCAAGGATGGAACGATGAGAAAACACAAGATGGGGTCTTCGGCCCCGGGCATCCTCGGGAAAAAGCTGGGGATGACCCAATTCTTCGAAGAGGACGGGACGGTGGTCCCTGTGACGGTGATCGAGGCCGGCCCTTGTCGGGTCCTGCAGGTCAAGGTCAAAGACGTCAACGAGCTTCCCGAGGAGCGGCGGACGGCCGCCGACAACCGGGGGAAAAAGCTGGGTCGCAAGGAGCGTCTGCGTCGTGCCGATGGGTATTACGCGGTGCAGCTGGGATTCGGATTGCGGCATGAGCGCAACTGCAAAAAGCCCAGCCTCGGCCACTCCAAGAAGGCCGGCCTCGAGGGCGGGAGCCCGTATTTTGTCCGTGAGTTGCGCTGGGACAGCCTTCCTCCCTACGCGGAGGGCCAGGACCTGGACGTCTCGGTACTCGAGGGCATCGACAAGGTGGACATCACCGGCATGACCAAGGGGCGCGGCTGGACCGGCACCATCAAACGCTGGAATTTCCAGCGACAGCCCATGTCCCACGGCACCAAAAAATGTCACCGCCATGTCGGCGGCACGGGCCGAACCTACAGTACCGCCAAGGGTATCCCCAAGGGCAAGAAGTCCGCGGGACACTACGGTGTTGAAAAGGTTTCCACCCTTGGACTCCAGGTCGTGGGTGTCGATAAGGACCGCAACCTCCTGTTTATCAAGGGCAATGTCCCTGGACCGATCAACGGGCATCTGGTGATTCGGCAATCCAAGCGCAGCAAACTCTCGACCGGCAAGAAGAGCTGAAGGGGAAGACGATGGCTAAATCAAGATTCAAGGGCCGGGGCGCGACCCGGGGTCGCCTCAAGCGCAAGATGCTCGGCAAGGGATCCAGCTCGGTCAACAAGAGGGTGAAAAAGTCCCTCCCCAAACGCGTTCACCTCCGCTTTCCCTTTCCCATCTGAATGAAGCTCTTCATGATTTGGGATCCTGCGGGTTAAGCCGCCCTGGCCTCATGGACCTCTGTGTCGTGGGGGCGGGGGCGGCGGGGCTCGCGGCGGCTCGGGCTGCCGCCGAAGCCGGGGCCGAGGTCCTTCTCCTGGAACGGGGGAGCAGACCCGGCCTCAAGATCCTGATCAGCGGTGGGGGGCGATGCAATCTGACGACTGCCCTCCCTCTCAAGGAAGCCGAGCGTGTGTTCTCCCCCGAGGAGCGACGCTTTCTCCGCCACGCCCTCCGGGCTTGTCCTCCGCAGCGTATCCGAAATTGGGTCGAAGAGGCCGGAGTGCCGACCTATGTCGAGGACTTCGACAAGGTCTTTCCCCGCAGTGACCGGGCCGAGGACGTGCGGAGGGTCCTGGTCCAGGCGGCCTTGGAGGCCGGGGTGGAACTCCGCTGCGGGCAGCGGGTCCTGGGCCTGAGCCCCAACTCCCGGGGTTCCGGGGCAGGAGGCTTCGAGCTGCGCCTGGAGGGCGGGGGGGCGCTCCGTTGCAAGCGCCTGATCCTCGCCACCGGCGGACTCAGTTATCCCAAGACCGGGAGCAGCGGGGATGGTTTTGGCTGGCTTCGGGAGATGGGTGTCCCCCTTCGCCCGCTTCTTCCGGCCCTGGTGCCATTGGTGTCGCCGGCCGGGTGGTTGCATTCTCTCACGGGAACCACCCTCCCCGATGCGGAATGCCAGCTGCGAACCTCTGGCGGTCGGATCGTGGCCAGGCGCCGCCGACCCCTTCTGTTCACCCACTTCGGGATCTCAGGGCCGGGCCCCATGGACCTCTCGGGCGCCCTGCTTCGTTCCCGGGAGGAGAAGGGGGAGCCGCTCGGATTCTTCGTGGACCTTTGCCCCGAGGCCGATCTGGAGGCGTTGAGAGAACATTGTTTCGAGGGAAGGGGAGGCCTCCAGGGACGCCTGCGCGCTCTAGGCATTCCCCGAAGGGTGGCCGCCACCCTCCTCGAGACCTTGGAACTCGGCCAGGCCTCTCCAGCCGAACTCCCTCGCGCAAAACGAAACCGGCTCCTTTCTACGCTCAAGGGCTGGGAACTGCCCATCTCAGGCTCCCAGGGGTTTGGGCGGGCTGAGACCACGAGCGGTGGCGTTCCTCTCTCGGAGATGGCTCCGAGGACCTTGGAGCTGAAAAGGGTTCCGGGCTTGCACCTCAGCGGCGAACTCCTGGATGTGGATGCTCCGATCGGGGGGTTCAGCTTTTGGTTGGCATTTGCCACGGGAGCCCTGGCGGGGAGAGCAGCCGCTCAGTCGCTGGGCTCGTCGCTGTAGCTTTCGTTTTCGTTGGGGAAGCTTCCCTCGCGGACATCGGCGACGTAATTGCGGAAGGCTTTGGACATTTCCTCCGCGATCTCGGCATAGCGCCGGACGAAGCGCGGATGGAAACGCGTGAACAGCCCGAGCATGTCATGGGTCACGAGGATTTGGCCGTCGCAGTCCGGGCCCGCCCCGATTCCGATGGTTGGGACCTGGACCGCCTCGGTGATCCTCCGACCGAGGGAGGAGGGGATCTTCTCGAGGACGATGGCGAAGACACCTGCTTCCTCGAGCGCGATGGCGTCTTCGAAGATCCGGTTCGCCTCCTCCGGATCCGTCCCCCTTACGCGGTAGGTCCCGAACTGATGGATGGCCTGAGGGGTGAGCCCCAGGTGTCCCATGACGGGAATGCCCGCGTCGGTCAACCTCCGGATGACTTTGCATTGGGCCTTGCCCCCTTCGAGTTTGACGGCTTCGGAGCGGGACTCCTTGAGGATGCGCCCCGCGTTTCGAAGGGCTTCTTCGTCACTGACCTGGTAGGAGAGGAAGGGGAGATCGACGACCACCAGGGCCCGCTTGACAATGCGGGTCACCAGGCGGGCGTGGTAGACCATCTGGTCCATGGTGACGGGTACCGTGGTGTCCAGGCCCTGGACCACGGTGCCAACGCTGTCTCCGACCAGGAGGACATCCACCCCCGCCTTGTCGAGGATCTCGGCCATCAAGGCGTCGTAGGCGGTGAGGGCTGCGATCCGCTTGCCCTTTTGTTTCATCCTCCGAAGAGCTTCGGTCGTGATCTTGCGTTTTTTCGGGTGAGCACCCTTGGAACTCATTACCAGTCTCCAAAGACATCCGGCTCGTTTTGGGGCTTTTTGGGCCCCGTCTCCGGCTCCGGCGGAGGCGGCGGGATGTAATGCGTTTCGTCGTGGGCATCTCCCTCGCCAATGCGGGGTTTTTTCTTTTTCTTCCTGGCTCGGTCCTCGGGGACCTTTCCCTTGTCGATGGAGGTCGTGTCTCCCACGATGGATCCATAGGTCGGGATCTGGTTGGGGTCCAGCTCAATTTCAGGAAGTGGAGGGAAGTAGCTCTTTTTTTCCTTGGAAGGCCTCTTCCTCTCCTTGCGCTTGGTGCCGCGGGCACCTTGGCCCCGGGGAGAAGAGGTCTTGGCCTTTTTGCTGCGTTCTTTGCCTCCACCTTTTTTTCGGCTTTTTCCCTCGCCGCGGTTGCCCGCTCCTTGCTTGGGGTTCTCTTCGCGCTTGGAACCGCGTCGAGGACGCTCCGAACCTTCCTCCTCGGTTCGGCTCCCGGATCTCGCCTTGGTGGAATCTTCTTGAGAAAACCCCGCCTTTGACGGCCCGGCCTTTGACGATCCAGCCTTTGACGATCCAGCCTTTGACGACCCGGACAAGGCAGACGCGGCCTTGGAAGACCTTCCCATGGCTCCTCGGCCCTCTTCTTCCTTGGGTTTCCACTCTTCCCAGACTTCCCAGTCCACGAGGCCTGCGATCGCCCGGACTCTGAGGAGCTGGAGGGCAGGTTGAAAAGCGTCCGAAGTTTTCGGGCTGCGCCGCCGCCGTCCCTTCTTTCTCTTCTTCTTGCCTTCCTCGTCCTCTCTGGCGATGAGGCTGCCGACCTTGCCAGGTTCCCCTCCGTTCTCGAATCTTCCCTGAAGGGGGATGATCTTCTTGAGGAGGGCGACCTCCATCCGGGGTGTGTTCAAGTCCTGAAAGAGTCCGCCAATGTTCTCCTGGAGCCAGCGCCCGTATTCCACCAGTCGTTCAGGAACACCGCCTTCCTCCTTGGCCTTTTCTTCGACATGGAAGAGGATCAGCGAGGCCAGGCAGACCGAGGTGGGGAGGGGGGGGGCGCCTTTGGCCAACTCTTCCCGGTTGGCGCTGTCCAATCCCTCGAGGATCCGCCAAAAACGCATCCGTTCTTCGGGCTCGGCAGCTTCGAGGCTGCGCGAGAGGTCGGGGAGGAGGACCTTGAGCGCCCCGGAGTCCCGGAGGAGCTGGAAGGCCCGCAAAGCGAATCCACTCTTGAGAAAGCGTAGGAGTTCTTCGTAGATCCGCGGAGGCGCCCCCAGCTTGAGGTCGGGGGCGGCTTCGCACATCGCGTCCCAGGTCGTGGGCTCGATTTGGAAGGCGAGCCGCGAGGAGAATTTGATCGCGCGGAGAATGCGGATGGGATCTTCCTTGAGGCGGATGAGGGGCTCCCCGATGGTCCGGATCAGGCCGTTCTGAAGGTCGGGGATGCCCTCGACATAGTCGATGACCATGTCGCTCTCCGGCTCATAGAACAGCGCGTTGATCGTGAAGTCCCTGCGGTAGGCGTCCTCTTCGGCGTTTCCGAAGGCGTTGTCGCTGCGGATCAGGAGTTCGGATTCTCCCTCCTCCTCGTCCTCCTCCGAGGGCTGGGGACGCTGACGAAAGGTGGAGACTTCGAGAATCTTGCCTTCGAAGTGGAGATGGGCCAGCTTGAACCGGCGCCCAATGATCCTGCAATTCCGGAAGAGACTCTTGACCTGGCGCGGTCTGGCGGAGGTGGCGATATCAAAATCCTTGGGTACGCGGCCCAAGAGGAGATCTCTGACGCAGCCGCCCACCAGGTAGGTCTCGTGACTTTTTCTGCGGAGCCTTCGGACTACCCTGACGGCGTCTTCATCCAGAGCCCGGGGGGGAATCCCCGTTCGCTCGTAGATGCGTGCCTCCAGTCTTGCGTCTTCCAGTTCAGTACCAACCAATTGCGTGCCCCCGGTGATTCCTGGGAGGAAAAAAGGCTTTTCTACCCTGTTCCCTGGGATGATTCATGAGAAAAGGCGCGAAGTTCGCGATCCTTTCCCAGAAAAGCCCCAGGCTCCCCCGGGGGGGAGGCCGGTGGGATCATTTGGGGAAGTACATTTCTCCCGTGTCGATGGACTTGGAGCCTTGACCCGTTCCTCCCCCGACGACCATGATCTGGCCTTCGCGCAGGGAGAGGGCGGGGGCGCCCGCACGGCTGATGCCAAGGGAGGTTGCGGGGCCGAAGCGGGCGGTGGCGGGATCGAAGACCTCGCAGCGCGCGGTCGCCGTTGGCTTGTCCAGGGTGCCCTGGGCCCCTCCGATCACGAGGATCTTGCCCCCCGCGAGGCGGGCGAGGCTGGGAAGGGTGCGCGCGACGGCCATGCTCCCGACCCGGGTCCAGCGCCCGGTGGTGGGATCGAAGCGTGCCGCGTCCTTGATTGGTTTGGCGTCGGTGATCAGGAGACTGGAGCGTGCTCCCCCTGCCACAAGGATCCGTCCGCTTTTGAGCCTGATCTGGCTGTGGGCGGCCGTAGTGAAGGGAAGGGAACTGGCCCCGGAGAACCGGTTGGTTTTGGGGTCGAAGATCTCGCAACGGCTGGTCATTCCGGGGAGGCGGAAGAAGCCGTTGAGGCTGATGCCCCCCGCGATCAGGATCTTGCCGTTAGGAAGAAGGGAGGCGGTGTGGGCGATGCGCTCCCGGCTCATGTTGGGGCCGGCCGAAAAACGCCCCGTCTTGGGGTCGTAGATCTCGGTGGATTTCTTCATCGAGCCCACGGCTTTGAGGGCGCTGGAGATGTCCGAGAGGCCGCCTGTGATCAGCACCCGGCCGTCGGGGAGGAGGCTCGCGGTGTGGCCCGCCCGCGGGACGGAAAGGGAACCGGTGGGGCTGAACTTGTTCGTCTTGGGGTCATAGAGTTCGCAGGTCTTGAGGACGCCCGCGCTGTTTGCGCCACCCACTACGAGGATCTTGCCGTTCTTGAGGGCTGTCGCTGTCAGGAGGCCGCGGGCGCTGGCCATGTTGGGGCCGGGGCGCCAGGTCTGACGAGCGGGATCGTAGATCTCGGTGGAGGAGAGGCCCGAGCCGTTGAGGAGGCTCCCGGATCCTCCGCCGATGAGGATGACGGATCCCCCGGGGAGGGGAGCCATGGCGGGCATGGCCCGCGAAACTTTGAGGAGCTTGCCTCGCTGGACCCAGGTCCCTCCGGTCCCCAAGGTGGAGACGATGTCATTGGAGAGCAGGCCCGCCAGGTAGACCTTGCCCGGGATCGTGAAGGCCTGGAAGTGGATGCGTTTGCTGGCGAGGCTGGTGTCGTTGGGGAGGGGGAGGCTGAGGGTTGTCGTCCCGGGACCGAGGACGACCAATTGGTAGAGGGAAATGAGATCCAGGCCGACCGACAGGCTGCGGGGATCTTTGCCGTCAAAGAGCTTCAAGGGGGTTGGACCTGCGTTGAGGGAGGGAAGCAGGATCGCGGCCTTACCGGCCGGTCCTTGCAGCTCCAGACGAAGGGCTTTGCCAAGGGTGCCGCCCGTCTTTCCGAGGACAAAGGTTTGAGCTCCCGCGGAGGCGCAGAGGAGGCTCGCAATCAGGGCATAGCGGTGGAGAGGGATCATGTTGGAATCCTGGTTTAGGGATGAAGGAGAAAAGGAGAAACGCGTGAGCGCGTCATCTTCTAGATCTGAAAAGATTCCTCGATTTTCTCTTTTTCCTTAGGGGAGTCAAGGAGGAGGATGGGTGTCGCATTCGCGGGAACTGGGGCTACAATCCCAGGCAAACATCCTCCAGGCAGGGTTGCGATGAGCAAGAAGAAAGAAAAGAAGGCCCAGAGAAAGACAGGCTCCGAGCGGAAACCCGAGGGAATCCTGGGTTTTGAGCGGCCCATCCTGGAGATGGAGAACAAGATCCAGGAGTTGAAAACCCTCGCGCAATCCACCCACCTCAACCTGAACGGTGAAGTCACCGCTCTCGAGGAGAGGCTCCGCAAAGTGACCTCCCAGGTCTACGAGCGGCTCACCCCTTGGGAGCGGGTCAATGTCGCCAGGCATCCCGATCGGCCGGTGACTTCCGATTACATCGCGAAGATGTTGGACGATTTTGTCGAATTGCATGGCGACCGTCTCTTCGCCGATGATCCGGCCATCGTGACGGGTCTTGCGACGATGGAGGGGCGGCGCTTCCTCCTGGTCGGCCACCGCAAGGGCAAAACGGTCAAGGAGAGGCTTCTCTGCAATTTCGGCTGCGCCCACCCCGAGGGCTACCGGAAGGCGATGGAAAAGATGCGGCTGGCCGAGAGGCTCGGCCTCCCCATCGTCACCTTGATCAATACCCCTGGCGCCTATCCAGGGATCGGGGCCGAGGAGCGCGGCCAGGCCCGGGCCATCGCCTACAACATTCGTGAGATGTTCGGCCTCAAGGTCCCCATCCTGGCCCTGGTCATCGGGGAGGGGGGCTCGGGGGGAGCTCTGGGGATCGGGGTGGGAGACCGGGTTGGCATCCTGCAGTACGCTTACTATTCGGTGATCTCCCCGGAAGGCTGCGCAGCCATTCTATGGAAGTCCGGGGACAAGGCCCCCGAGGCGGCCGAAGCTCTCAAACTCACCGCTCCGGACCTGGTCGAGCTGGGGATCGTGGACGACGTGGTGCAAGAACCCCTTGGGGGAGCCCATCGGGACCCCGCCCTGACGATTTCCCATGTCAAGGAGTGGATTCTGACCCACTTGGATCGCCTCAGCCGGCTTTCGACCGAGGAGCTCTTGGAGGGGCGTTACCGGAAGTTCCGGAACATGGGCGAGGTCCGGATCCAGGAGCCCGCGGCTTCGGGTGAGTGATCTATTTTCCTATCTCCTGTCTTTTTCCACCTTTTCTCTCATTCCATCCGCCTTTGCCGTAGATCAGAGCCTCCATATTCGGGCCCCCCTTTGTCGAAGGAGGCCTAGTCGGGTCCTGGCCGTGGGCGTTCGAGATCTCGAAGAATCCTGACCTCGAAATCCAGGCTGGCAAATGCTAAGGATTCGGAAAGAGCTTCCGGCTCGATCCCAGCGAAAGAATGAGCGCAGAAAAAAAACAAGCTCCGAGCGTTTCCCGCTTCTACCAGGCCATGAAGGCCTCGGGGGAAGAGTACGGGAAAAACAGCCCTTCTCCGGATGTGGGGGACAACGACTTGATCCAGGGGGCGTTGGATGGGGACTTGGATTCTTTTGCAGGCTTGATGCAGCGGTATGAGAGGCGGGCCTTTTGGTGCGCTTTTCACGTATTGGGGGAGGTTGAGGAGGCGCGGGATGTGGTGCAGGATGCCTTCCTCAGAGTGCATCGGAGTCTGGAGCGCTTTGATTTCGATCGCAATTTTTATACCTGGCTCTATCGCATCGTGACCAATCTCTCGATCGACCGTCTCCGCAAGCGGAAGAACGAGGTGACCCTGACGATTGACGATGAGCGGGCCGCGGTGGTCCCGGACCCCACAGTTCTGGGTTCGACACCCGAGGAGCAGATGGTGTGCCGGGAACGGTCCTGGAAAGTGCGCAAGGTTCTGGACAGCCTCCCTGCGGCCTTTCGGACGGTGATGGCGCTCCGGGATCTTCATGGACTTTCCTGCCGAGAGATCGGCCCCATCCTGGATTTGACCTATGCGACGGTCCGTTGGAGGTTGCACAAGGCCAGGCGCTTGTTCCGCGATGCCTGGGAGCGGGCTGAAATGGAGGGAGGGGAATCCCAATGAATAGGTGGGCAGCAATGAAAAAGAATGAAAGGCTGAGCTGTAAACTCGTGCAGGACTTGATGCCTGACGCCCTGGGAGGGGATCTGGACCCCAACTCCGTCGCCTCCCTGCGACTCCATGTTGAAGGTTGCCACGAGTGCGCTCGGGAATGGCGGTCCTGGGAACGCATCCAGGGGGAACTCAAAACTCTGGCTGAAAGCGTAGAGCTTCCGGATGCCTTCTTCGAGGACCTCCGAGAGGGGGTCCTGAGCCAGATTCGCGCCCAAGACGAGGGGGTGGCCCAGGAGCGCCAACTCCAGGAGATCCACGGCAAGGCGCTCCCCCTTTCCCTCTTCGCACCCCAGAGGCTCAAACCCCTCCTGCTGCGGGGGAGTCTCCTGGCCGCGACTCTTTTGATTGGATTCTTCCTTGGACGGGATTTTGGCGCTTCCCCGGGTGGATCCTCGGGAGACGAAGGGGACGGCTTCCGCACGACCCGGGCCGTTTCGGTGCAGCAGCCCACTGGGCTCTCCCCCTCCGAACTCAAGAGCATCAAAAACGCCGGCGGGTTGGATCCTGTCTCGGCCGAACGCCTCAAAGAACTCGCACAGGACCCTCAATTCGCGGTGCGACTCCGCATGCTCTTCCAGGAGATGGAGACCCAGCTCTCAAGCGGGAGCCCCGGGATTCGGACTGCCTCCTTCCAGGATGAAGAAGAGAGCAGCCCAGGGGGACTGGGGCTTGGAGTTCCCGCTTCCCCGATCCTCACCAAGGTGGGAAAGACGGATTTCTAGATGTCCTGGTTCTTGGGGGATTCTCTTTTGTCTTTGGCGCGACCCTTTCGGGGGGGGCTGTTCGTGGCGCTCGGCCTGGCGGGCCTTGTTTCCGCGCAATCCCTGGGAGGCCTCCCTCCCCAAGGGAAGGGGGAGGGCGAGCACAAGGCGAGTCGCCTCTCCACCCCCATCCTCAGGGCTCTTTCCGTCGAGGTGGAGCAGCTCAAGCGCTCCGTCGATTACCAGGCCGGGATGTGGCTCTATTCGGGGAAGGGGAGGTTTTTTCATCATGGCATTCACCTTGGGCATGGTTTGATCGCCGCTCCGTATTCGGAGGAGTTGAAACCGGGGGACTGTGGGTTTGCCTACTTCAAGCGTGGCAAATACCGCGTCCTGCACATTGGGAGCGATCGCCCCTTTGTGAGTTTTTTCCGGCTCCCGGATCGGGTGGCGCTGGATCGTCTGCCGATTCCCAAGTTGCCGACTCCCCTGGGAAAGGGGGAGGAGCCCGGAAACCTTGTGGTTCTGGTGGGTCCCTTGGGGGAAACCCGCCTCAGCTTCCTTCCCCACCTCCCGAGGTTCGGGATGTCTCGTCGGGGAAGCCGGCCTTCGGGGAAGGGAGTTTCCCGGGTGAGCAGGCGCCGCTCTCCTTTTGGGTTTTTCGGGTTCATTCTGCCGGGAGAATCCGTTCCTGGAGGGTCGGTTGCTTTGAATCCCAAGGGGGAATTCCTCGGGATGGCCGTTCGAGGCCCTGAGCGACGGAGGGGCATCAATCCCCGCAAACGTCTGAGGGGCCCCTCCGGGCTCGACCCCACCCAGCATGGCCCCAACCAGCCTGTCCCGAACAGGCATGGCCCCAAACCCGGTTCCGCCTCGGCCCGGGACTCTTCCTCCAAGGAGCAGAGAACCCGTCCCTCCTCCGCTCCGGGACCCAAGCTCCGCCCAAGGGCCTCCAGGCGGGG
This sequence comes from Planctomycetota bacterium, assembly GCA_011321845.1. GTDB lineage: Bacteria > Planctomycetota > UBA1135 > UBA1135 > HyVt-539. The sequence goes on from DROQ01000211.1 coordinate 45,362, forward strand.
GGATCGGAGGGACTCCGCTTGGGGCGCCTATTCGGTCGTGCTCTCCCAGCGCATTCTCATGGGGAGGGCCGAGCGCTGGTCCCAAAAAACCAAAGATCTTCTCCCTAACCGAATCCTCCTGGGGATCTCCCTGGATTGGCGACGGGCGAAAAAAGACCAGGGGGCTGGGATCGTTGTTACGGGACTTTTCCCTGGGGCACCCGCGAGCCAGGCCGGAATCCAAGTGGGGGATCGCCTCCTCCGTTTTGGATCCAAGACCATCCAGAGCCGCAAGGATCTGCAGGAAGCCCTTGCGAACCATAAGGTCGGGGAGGTCGTCCCTGTCCTTCTCCGCCGGGGAAAAAGGGAGCTGCCGGTTCAGATCCATTTGAACTGAGCAACCAGAGCCGGGAAGCAGGCTGGGCCCTTGCCGGAGCCTGCCTTCCAGGGGGCGGGAATCCTTGAAATTCCCTGGGAGTTTTTCTTGGGAATCTTCGCATTCGTGCCCGATAGGGGGGACGAAAAAACGGGCTCTCGGCCCGGAATGGGTTTCCCCAATCCCGAGGATCCGCTCGATTTCGAGACCATGGACCCTTCGGGGCGGCCAAGGAAAAGCAAGGAGACGGACGATGGAACATCCAAGGAGAGGGCGGTTTCTACTTCCCACGCGGATTACGACCCTGACAGGAGCCTTGCTCCTCGTCGCGGGACTCCCAGCCCAAGGGCGAATGGAAAAAGACCTGGACCCTCTGCAGGTTTTCGAGCAGGAGCCATCCAAGCTTCAGGACCGTATCGAGCAGAGGATGAAGGACCTGGAGAGGAAGATCGAATCTCTCAAGAAGCGCCTGGAGAAGGAGCGCATTCGAGCGAGAGGTGCCCAGGGGCCCAGGGGAAAGGTGATCGAGCGTTCCTCTGTCTCCGAGATCCAGATGCGCATGGGGAAGGATGGAGTGAGGGTCGAGATCAAGGAGAAGGGCCCCGACGGCAAAATGAAAAAGAGGGTCTATGAGGACAAGGACCTCCAGAGTCTTTTGCGCGCCCATCCCGAACTCAGGAAGAAAATTTCCGTGGGGGGAGGCTTGGGTTTGCCGGGGCTCCCGAAAATGGATTTCGACTTCGATTTCGATTTCGATTTCGGGGGCCATGGCTTTCCCAAGCTCAAGGGGCTTCCCATGCAACCTGAGCACCTACGTGAACTGATGGAGGAGATGCGCCGGATGTTCGGCAAGGACTTCCCCTTTCCCTTCGAGCCTTTCCCGCAGGGGGGAATGGCCCCACGTCCTCCAAAAGCTCCCTCTCGGGGCAAGGATCCCGTTCGGATTATCAAGGGGCAAGATGGCGTCCGTGTCGAGCTGAGGACGCCCAACGGAAGCCGGGTCTTTGAGGGGAAGAGCCTGGAAGAGCTCCTCCGGAAGCATCCCGAACTGAAGGGAGTGGTCAAGAAAGGGAAAGCTTTGCGTGGCAAGCTCGAGCCTGAGTTCAGGGGAGGAAGGGTCGGAACTCTCCGTCCTGTTCCCCCGAGGCATGAGGTTCCCCGGGATGATGGACCCAAGCTGGGAATCTATCTCAAGGAAGGGGCAATTGGTCCGGCTTTGCGTGAGTATCTGGATCTGCCCGAAGGAGCTGGGCTCTGGGTGCAGCGGGTTGTGCCTGGAAGTCTTGCTGAGAGATTGGGGATGCGGGAGAAGGACATCCTGGTGCGGTTGAATGGCCAACTGATCAAGGGGCCGGGGGATGTTGCAAGGGTTCTCAGGGAGTTGGAAGATGACGCCCCGGTCAAGGCTGAAGTGGTCCGGCGGGGGCGGGAAGTTGTGTTGAAGGGTAGAAGGTGAGGGGGAGGGGAAACGCCTGGAGGCGTTTCCTGCCGGCGTTTTCTGCTTGAAACGCCTGGAGGCGTTTCCCACCGGCGTTTTCTACCGGCGTTCCCTGCCGGCGTTTTCTACGGGGATTCGGGTGGAAGAAGGGGCTTGGACAGGGAGGGGGAATCCTTCAAGATGCCGAGCATTCTCCTTGGTTTGCGAGGCTGGGAATGCGAAGGCCAATCACTCTGTTTACGGGTCAATGGGCGGATTTGCCTCTGGTGGAGCTTTGTTCCAAGGCCCGGGATTTCGGGTATGAGGGGCTGGAGCTGGCGAGCTGGGGGGATCACTTCAGTGTAGAGCGGGCGCTGGGGGAGGATGGGTATTGTGCGGGGCTCTGGGACTTGCTCGAGGAGCACGGGCTCTCTTGCTGGGCAGTCAGCAACCATCTCGTGGGGCAGGCGGTCTGCGATCCGATCGACGAGCGGCACCGTGGGATCCTGCCGGCCTCGGTCTGGGGCGATGGGGATCCGGAGGGGGTCCGGAACCGGGCCGCCGAGGAGCTGAAGAACACCGCCCGGGCCGTGCGGCGGTTTTTCGACCAGGGCCCTTCCGAAGCAAGGGAGCGGGAACCCGTGGTGACGGGGTTCACAGGGAGCCCGATTTGGCACATGGCTTACGCCTTTCCTCCCGTCTCGGAGGATCGGATCGATGCAGGCTTTGGCGAGTTCGCCGAGCGCTTTCTTCCTATCCTGGAAGTGTTCGCGGAGGTGGGGCTGCGCTTTGCGCTCGAGGTGCACCCGACCGAGATCGCCTTCGACACGGCCACGGCCGATCGCGCGCTCGCTGCCCTGGGAGGACACCCATCCTTCGGATTCAACTTCGACCCTTCCCATCTGCTCTACCAGGGGGTGGACTACCTGGGATTCCTCCGGGAGTTCCATGACAGGATTTTTCACGTCCACGTCAAGGATGTGGCCATGGCCAAGGGGGCGACCCGGGCGGGGGTCTTTGGGGGGCATCTCCCCTTTGGGGCCTTGGACCGGTGCTGGGACTTTCGCTCTCCAGGGAGGGGGGACGTGGATTTCGAGGGGATTGTGCGGATCCTCCAAAAGATCGGCTACATGGGGCCTCTCTCGGTGGAATGGGAGGATCCGTTGATGGACCGGGAGCATGGGGCGGCAGAGGCCTGCGGTTTCGTGCGTCGCCTGGATTTTCCGCCCAGTATGCGCGCTTTTGACGCGTCATTTTCCGAGACTGATTGAGTTCGTTCGATGACACAAGCACCTCCTCTTTCTCCCACGATCCGGCGAAAGCTCTCGTGGATGATGTTCCTCCAATACGCGATCTGGGGTGCCTGGCTGCCCCTGCTCTGGCCCTACTTGTCCGGACACTTGGGGTTCGAGCCGGGGCAGATCGGTTGGATTTTTGCTGTGGGAGCGGTGGGGGCCATCCTGGCGCCTTTCGTAGCCGGGCAGATCGCCGATCGCTGGTTCGCGACGGAGCGCTTTCTGGGAATCAGCCACCTCCTCGGGGGAGCGCTGGTCTGGCAGCTCCCGGGGATCTCGAGCTTTCAGGGCTTCCTCCTGTTCAGTCTCCTTTATTCCTTGGTGTATTCCCCCACTTTGCCGCTGACCAACTCCCTGTCTTTTCATCATATTCCGGACAGGGACCGGGATTTTGGGCGGATCCGCGTTTGGGGGACCGTGGGCTGGATCTTCGCGGGGATCGCGATCGGCCAATGGCTTGCCTACCGGCACACGCCAGCCGAAGGGAGTGTGGAGTTGATCGCGGCTGCCCAAAAAGCGGGGATGGCGGACGCCTTTCGGCTGAGCGCCATCCTTGGGATCCTCCTGGGGGTCTTCTGTTTTTTCCTGCCCCACACTCCTCCGAAAAAGGGAAAGGACAAGCTGGCGTTCAAGGAAGCCACCCAGGAGGTGCTCCACAGCCGGACGCTCTTGGTCCTCTTCCTCCTTGCCGTTCCGGTGAGCTGCATCCATCAGTTCTACTTTGTTCACACCGCCGGTTTCCTGGGAAACTATCAGCTTGGGGTGGAGACTTGGATCAATAAGATCTTTGGGGTGGGAGGAGGTGGATTGATGACCGTTGGGCAGATGTCGGAGATCCTGGTCCTCTCCTCCATTCCCTTGCTCGCACGACGTTTCACGCGCAAGACTCTGCTCGCCATCGGCCTCTTCGCCTACGCGGCGCGTATGGCCCTCTTCGCCTATGTGGACATTCTTCCGCTTCCAGTTCTCTTCACCCTGATTCTTGGGGTTGCGATGCACGGCCTCTGCTTTGGTTGCTTCATTTTCGTCTCCTTCATGATCGTGGATGAGGAGTGCACTCCCGATGTGCGTGCCAGCGCACAGAGTCTCTACAATCTTGTGATCATTGGGGTCGGGATCATCGTGGGGAGCAAGCTGGCCGACGCGGTCGCCAGTTGGGCCATGGGCGAGGGGAACAAGTTGGATTACCACAAACTCTTCAGCGTTCCGATGTGGGCGGCCCTCGCCTGCCTGCTTGTCTTATTCCTCTTCTACCCTCGTAAGAAGGGAGCCCTCTCATGAAACTCTCCATCTCCCTCAGCCTGGTCTTGGCCTTTGTTTGGGTGAGTTCCTCCCTGGGGAGAGGCCAGAGCCGCCCCCAAAAAACCAGCCCCCAAAAACTCCAAGTTCTCCTCCTGACGGGAGAGAACAACCATGATTGGAAGTGGACCTCCAAGGAGATCGCTAGTTTCTTGGATCGGTCGGGACGTTTTTCCGTGCGGGTCGAACCCCATCCCGCGGCCTTTTTGCGGGAGGGGAATTGGAGGGCTTTCGACGTTTTCTTCGTGGACTACAATTCGGCCTTCACCTCGAAAAAACGCTGGGGAGAGGAGGCGGAGAAGCATCTCCTGGAGGCCGTCCGGGAGGGAAAGGGGCTCGTTCTCCTTCATTCGGCGAACAACTCTTTTCCTGGCTGGGATGCCTGGGCGGAGCTAGCGGGTCTGGTCTGGCGAAACAAGAGTGGGCACGGGCGCTTCCACAGCTTCGACCTCACCTGGGAGCAGCCCGAACACCCGATTCTCAAGGGAATGCCCCGGATGTACAAGCATCCCGATGAGCTGTACCACCGTTTGGTGAATCCGAGGGGAGTCTCTTTCCAGGTGCTGGCCAAGGCGCTTTCATCCAGGGCTTCGGGCGGGACGGGGAAAAGAGAACCGATGGTCCTCGTCCATGAATTCGGCAAAGGCAGAGTGTTCCATACGACCTTGGGCCATGTCTGGCCCGGGAGCCTGAAATCCCGCGCCAGCCTCCAGGATCCCCTGCTGCGGCTGCTTCTCGCGCGGGGGACCGAATGGGCGGCGACGGGGGAGGTGACTTTGGCTGGCGAGCCTGCCCGGGTTTGGGATCCCAACCGCCTGAGTCCGGCGGAGAGGGCGGCGGGATTCCGCCTCCTTTTCGATGGGAAGTCCCCAGGGAGTTGGCGGGGGTACCGGCGCAAGGGATTTCCAAAGAAGGGGTGGGTCGTCGAGGACGGCTGCCTGCACCATCTCAAGAGGGGGGGAGGGGGAGATCTGGTCACGAGGCGGGAGTTCGAGGACTTCGAATTGAAACTCGAGTGGCGCATCGCCCCCGGTGGGAACAGCGGGATCATGTACCTCGTTTCCGAGGAGGAGCCCGCTCCCTGGATGACGGGGCCCGAGATGCAGGTTCTGGACAATGCCGCTTACCATGGGGGAAAGAACACATGGACTTCGGCGGGGGCACTCTACGCCCTGATTGCCTGCGGAGAGGATGTCGCCAGGCCCGCCCTCGCCTGGAACCAGGTCCGCATCCTGAAACGAGGGAACCACGTCGAGCACTGGTTCAATGGGGTCATGGTCCTCAGCTATGAGTTGGGCTCGAAACGGCTCCTGGACCTCATCCGGGGGAGTAAATTCGGCAAAATGCCAAAATTTGCCAGGGCTCGCAGGGGGTTGATCGCTCTCCAGGACCATGGAGACGAGGTTTGGTACCGGGGAATCAAGATCCGAGAGCTGAAAAGACCCGCGACAAGGAAATCCCGCTGAACTTGGTTTTCCCTTGCGATGGGGCAGGGGGTCTGTTTACGGTTTCTGCGACACTTTGCCGCATTGCAACAGTGCCGCAGTCTCTCTAAGACCTTTGCCTTTTTACCTCTTCTGGCCCTCGGGCGATGAAGCTATGTTTCTGGTGGGCTTGGTCCCCGGAGCCATGTGGCTTCGCTGCCTAGGAGGGGAGGTTGGGGGTGTGGCGGGTTGGCCTTGCATGTTTTTTCTCCTCATCGCAAGGACTCGAGGGGTGCGTGGCCGGATGATGACGGGTGCGACTTCCTCTCGCCATCTGGGCGGATGGTCAGGTTGGGCGGTTTTTTTGGGGCGGCTTTCTCACGAGGCGAAATCCTAGGTATCTCCTATGGAACAACAGTTATTCCCGAAGTGGACGAATAAGATTCGGAATGTTCTTGGAGCGGGGGCGGGGGCCTTGGGCGTGTATGCGCTCATCTTCTTCGGCTACGCCGCCTCTCCTAAGACGATCAACGTCGGTTATCAACCCGAGCAGCCGGTTCCCTTCAGCCATGCGCTCCACGCGGGAGAGCTGGGAATGGACTGTCGGTATTGCCATAACACCGTTGAGACCGCGGCTTTGGCTGCAGTCCCCCCTACGGAGACCTGCATGAACTGCCATGCCCGAATCCGGACCAAGAGCCCCAAGCTGGCCCTGGTCCGAGAGAGTTACAGGACCGGAAAGGGGATTCCCTGGGTCAAGGTTCATGATCTTCCCGATTACGTCAAGTTCAACCACAGCGCACATGTCACCCGAGGGGTGAGTTGCGTCTCCTGCCATGGACGGGTGGATCGGATGGAACAAGTTCGACAGGTCGAGCCTCTCAGCATGGGGTGGTGCCTCAACTGCCACCGAAACCCGGAGGCGGTCCTGAGACCCAAAGACAAGGTGACGGACCTCGCTTGGAAGCCCAAGGAATCCCAGGAGACCCTGGGGGCCAGGCTCAGGAAGGAATACAAGATCAACCCCCCGACCAACTGCTCGACTTGTCACCAGTGAGGCCCTGTTGAACCCCCTTACGAATCCATCTCAGATGACATCCTCGAACAACCATTCGAAGCCACCTTCGGCGCTCTCTTCGGAGTCGCATATGACCGCGAAAAAGACCTATTGGCGCAGCCTGGACGAGCTGGCCGATTCTCCCGATTTCCGGCGCTTCTTGGAGCGGGAGTTCCAGGATCCGGAGAACATCCCTCCTGTGACGCGCCGCCGATTCCTCCAGTTGATGGGGGCTTCGATCGCCCTCGCCTCGGCCGCGGGTTGTCGCTGGGAGGAGGACCACCTGGTCCCCCTGAGTTCCCGGCCCGAAGGCTTTGCGCCGGGAGTTCCCAGGCATTTCTCGACGACTTGGGATTTTATGGGGGTGGGCCAACCTCTGGTGATCACGAGCTATGACGGTCGACCCATCAAGGTGGAGGGCAATCCCGACCATCCGATGAGTCTTGGAGCGACCAACACCTTTGCTCAAGCCATGATCCTGGAACTCTACGATCCCGAGCGGAGCCGTCTGGTCCTCTCCAAGGGAGAAGAGAAGACCTGGACCGATTTCTTCCGTCTCTGGCAGGGCCTGGCCAAGACCTTCAAGGGGAACGGGGGCGAGGGGCTTGCCTTCCTGGGCCTGGAAAGTTCTTCCCAGATCGCCGCGGAACTCGAGGGACGCCTGAAAAAGACCTTCCCCAAGGCTCGCTTCGTGAGTTACGAGGCGGCCGGACGGGACAATGTTCGGGAGGGGGCCAGGCTGGCTTTTGGGACCGAATTGGAGCCTGTCTACGAACTGGAAAGAGCGGACATCATTGCCAGCTTCGACTGTGACTTGCTCCACGGGGAGCCCGCTTCGGTTTCCTACCAGCGGGGTTTCGCCCGGCGTCGCTCACCCGAGGGGGCCGAGATGAATCGCCTCTACGCGGTGGAGAGCAGCTATACACCCACGGGTGCCATGGCCGACCATCGTCTCCCACTGCGTTCGGAGCAGGTTGGAGTCATGATCGCGGCCCTCGAGGCCAAATTGATGGGCGAAGCGCTCCCCAAGGCCGAGTTCCTCGCGGACGGGAAGATCAAACAGTTCCTGGATGTCCTTGCGGAGGATCTCCTGGCTCACAAGGGGAAGGCCGTGGTCGCTGCTGGACCCCAACAGCCGGCCTGGGTCCACGCCAAGGTTTTCAACATCAACGCCAAGCTCGGAGGCTGGGGCTCGACCGTGAGGTTCCGGTCGGTCCCCGCCGGGGACAAGGGGATCAAGGCTCTGGCCTCTCTCGCTTCCGAGATGAAGGCAGGCAAGATCCAGACGCTCTTCGTCCTCGAAGGGAACCCTGTATACGATGCCCCCAAGGACCTGGACTTCGAGGCCTCTTTCGCCAAAGTCCCGACCACGGTCCACCTCGGAACGCGGGTGGATGAAACGGGCAAGCTCGCCACTTGGCATCTCCCCCTAAGCCACCCCTTTGAAAGCTGGGGCGAAGCCGTGGGGGCGGATGGTTCCCTCTGCCTTTCTCAACCCCTGATCGAGCCGCTCTATGGGAGCGCCTCTCGGATCGAACTCCTCGCCTTTCTGGAGAAGGGGAGCTGGACCAAGGGCAAGGATCTGGTCCGGGAATGGTTCAAGGGCCGAAAGGGGAGCAAGGATGAGGATTGGAAGAAGGCATTGATCCGCGGATTCCTCCCCGGAGAAGGGTTCGCCAGCGTGGGGGCTCCCAAGAGGGTTCCCCTCCCCAAGCTTGGGGCCTCGGCGACCGCAAGCCGCCTCCCGGCGGGGCAGGTCGAGCTGGTCTTTGGTGCGGATCGTTCCACATACGATGGGCGCTTCGCCAACAATGGTTGGCTCCAGGAGCTGCCCGATTTCATCACCAAGTTGACATGGGATAACGCGGCTTTCATCGGGTTCCAGACTGCCAAGGACCTTGGTTTGAAAAATGGGGACATGATCCGCCTGAGCCATGGGGGTCGTAGCCTGGAACTCCCCGCCTATCTCCTCCCCGGGCAGGCAGAAGGTTCGGTTTTCCTGCCTCTCGGCTATGGGAGGCGTGAGGCCGGAACGGTCGGAGGGTCCAAGGAAAAGGGGGTGGAGCCGGTCGGTTTCGACACCAATCTCCTGAGGTCTTCCCAGGCCGCTTGGATCGCCACCGGGGCCAAGGTGGAGCCCACGGGGGCCCACTTCACCCTGGCCATGACCCAGGATCATTTCGCGATCGACGCGATTGGAATGAAGGGACGTCGGGAGAAGGCGGAGAGCTTGATCCTCGAGGCCGATTTGGAGGAATTCCGCAAGGATCCCGAGATCGTAGATGAGGAGTCCAAAACCTTTTTGGAAGCACCTTCCCTCTTTACCGAGATCGAATACAAGGGGGAACAAAAGTGGGGGATGTCCATCGATTTGGCCAAGTGCACGGGATGCAACGCCTGTGTGGTGGCTTGCCAGTCCGAAAACAATATCCCCGTCGTAGGCAAAGAGCAGGTTCTCCATGGAAGGGAGATGCATTGGATCCGCATTGACCGCTACTTCTCTGGAGAGCCCGAGGATCCGCAGATCGTCCAGCAGCCGATGCCTTGCTTGCAGTGCGAGCTGGCACCCTGTGAGCAGGTTTGCCCTGTAGCAGCCACCACGCACAGCGAAGAGGGCCTGAACGACATGGCCTACAACCGCTGCATCGGGACTCGATACTGTGCGAACAACTGCCCGGTCAAGGTCCGGAGGTTCAACTACTTCAACTACTTCAAGAAGGAAGATTATGACGAATCCTTCGAGGTGAAGAAGCTGATCTTCAACCCTGAGGTCACCATCCGACATCGGGGTGTCATGGAGAAGTGCACCTACTGCGTGCAGCGCATCAAGGCTGTCAAGATCCCAGCCAAAAACGAGGGACGCACCTTGAAGGACGGCGAAATCAAGACGGCCTGCGAGCAGGTCTGTCCCGCCGAAGCCATCCGCTTCGGCGATTTGAAGGATGAAGGGAGTCGTGTCTCCAAGGACCACTCCAATCCTCGAGTTTATGAGCTGCTGCCCGAGCTGAAGCTGAAGGCGCGCACGAAATATCTGGCCCGCATTCGAAACCCTAACAAGAAACTGGGGTGATCCTGGATGTCCAACGAGCTGAGTAGTGTCGATTTTCTAGCGGATGACCCCACGCAGAGGGCTCCGCTGGTTTCTCCAGACCTTGAATTCAAGGATGTCACGGAGACTGTCTGTGGAGTTGCCGAGAAACCCAGGCCTCCCAAAGCTTGGTATGTAGCCTTTGGGATCTCCCTGGCTCTCACGGGGATGTTGTTCTCCATGATCGCCTACCTGGTCATCACCGGTGTAGGGGTCTGGGGAAACAACTCTCCTGCCTTTTGGGGCTTCCCCATCGTCAACTTCGTGTTCTGGGTAGGAATTGGCCACGCAGGGACCTTGATCTCCGCGATCCTCTTTCTCTTCCGGCAGAAGTGGAGAACCAGCATCAACCGCTTCGCGGAGGCGATGACGATCTTCGCTGTCGTTTGCGCGGGCTTGTTCCCCGGGATTCACGTCGGCCGTATCTGGTTCGCGTACTGGCTCTTTCCCATCCCCAACCAGATGGAAATGTGGCCCAACTTCCGCTCACCCCTCCTTTGGGACGTTTTCGCGGTGGGGACCTATGCGACCGTCTCTCTCCTGTTCTGGTATTTCGGGATGATCCCCGATCTCGCCAGCCTCAGAGACAGGGCCAAAGGCAAGATCGCCAAGCTTCTCTACGGGATCTTTTCACTGGGATGGTCAGGCTCGGCTCGGCATTGGCATCGTTACGAACGCGCCTATTTGATTCTGGCTGCCCTGGCAACACCGCTGGTCCTCTCCGTCCACTCGGTCGTTTCCTTCGACTTTGCCGTCGCTCAGCTCCCGGGCTGGCACTCGACCATCCTCCCTCCCTACTTCGTCGCAGGCGCCATCTTCAGTGGATTCGCGATGGTGGTGACCCTGATGTTGCCCGCCCGCTTGCTCTTCGGTTTGGAAAAGATCGTGACCATGCGGCACATCGAAAACATGAACAAGGTCATCCTCGCGACGGGAATGATGGTGGGTTACGCCTATGCGATGGAGTTTTTCATTGCTTGGTATAGCGGGTCCCCTTCGGAACGCTTCGTCTTCATCAACCGGGCCTTCGGTAACTATGCCTGGGCCTATTGGATCATGGTGAGTTGCAACGTGTTCATTCCGCAGCTCTTCTGGTTCAAGAAACTCCGTCGGAACCCCTGGGTGATCATGTTCGTTGTCCTGTTTGTCAACGTGGGCATGTGGTTCGAACGTTTCGTGATCGCGGTTACATCCCTTACCCGGGATTTTACTCCCGCGAGCTGGGGTTATTTCTCACCGACTTGGATTGATATTGGAATGCTGGTCGGGAGCTTTGGACTCTTCTTCACCTTGTTCCTCCTCTTCCTGCGCTTCTTGCCGATTGTCGCGATCTCCGAAGTGAAAGGAGTGATGCCACAAGCGCATGGGCATCAGGACGGAGGCCATGGTGAGGTCAAGGAAGCAGCTGAGGCTGGCGCAAGCACCAACTCCTAGACCATTCTTGAGACCCTCCCTTGAAAGAAACACAAACAAAACTCGGTTTTGAAAAATGACGGATAAGAGCATGCAAGCATCCGCAAATGCAGACCCCAAAGGGGAATCTGCCCCAGTCGCAGGGATCCTGGCTGAGTTCGATGGGCCAGGGGCTCTGAAAAAGGCTGCGGTCCAAATCAGAGACGCGGGGTTTACCCGTTGGGACTGCTATTCCCCTTTCCCCGTCCATGGGATTGATCCAGCTATGGGGGTTCGCCCAACCATCCTCCCCTGGATCATCCTGGGGATGGGGCTCACTGGTCTCACGATCGCGACGGCTCTCCAGTGGTGGACCAATGGAGTGGACTATCCTTTCTTGATCTCAGGCAAGCCCCTCTTTGGATTGCCGGCGAACATCCCGATCATGTTCGAGCTGACCATTCTCCTCAGCGCCTTCGGTGCCTTCTTCGGCGCCCTGATTCTCAATGACCTCCCCAAATTCTACCGGCCGATCTTCTCTTCCAAGCGTTTCAAGAAGGTGACCGACAACGGATTCTTTATTGGGATCGAGGCCAGTGACCCTCATTACGACTCGAAAAAGATCCAGAGCCTTTTCCGCCAGATGGGTCCTCTTTCGGTGGAGGAGTTCCATGATACGGATCCTCAGGGCGCTCTCCCAAAGGCGTTCTTTCGCGTGGGAATCATCCTCTTCCTCTTGGGACTCATCCCTCTTGCTTTGGCCTTGAAGTCCAGACACTCCACCTCAAGCAGTCCTCGTTGGCATTTCTGGAGGGATATGGATTTTCAACCTGTGGCCAAAGCCCAGAGAGCCAGTGCTTTCTTCCCCGATGGCAGGGTGATCCGTCCCCAGGTGGAGGGAACCTTCGCCCGGGAGCAGGCTGATGACAATCCCCATCTCAACCAGGGGCGCGTGAACGGCAAGTTCGCCACGACCTTTCCCATGAAACTCTCCATGGAGATGCTGGAGAGGGGGAAGGATCGCTTTGATACCTACTGTGCTCCCTGTCATGGCAAGGACGGGAGAGGGCAGGGTCTTGTTGCGAAACGTGCATCTACCCTTGGCGAAGGGACCTGGGTGCCGCCAAGCAATCTGGTCGATCCCCGCATTGAAAAGATGCCGGTGGGCGAGATCTATCAGGCCATTCGATATGGCGTTCGAAACATGCCCAAGTATGGGCCACAAATCAAAGTCGAGGACCGCTGGGCGATCGTTGCTTACATTCGGGCACTCCAAAGGAGTCAGAATGGAACGATCAAAGATGTCCCGGAAGCCGACCGTGGGAAACTGAAGTAGGGAGCCGAAAGAGATGAATCACCCCAGCCCGGAAGTGGTCCTGAATGATGACCGCCACCTTGGTCCCCTGGGTCCGAAGATCCTTCGGATCGCGGGAGGACTTGGGATCGTCCTGTTGATCCTTGGGCTCGTCCTTGGGATTACGGGAAGCGGAGGCGGCATGAGTCGTTTCCTTTTCGCCTATACCGCAGGGTTTGCCTTCATCCTGAGTATCGCTCTGGGGGCGATGTTCTTTGTGTTGGTCAACCATCTGACTCGGGCGGGTTGGTGTGCCACAACCAGGCGCATCGCTGAGATCACGATGGGGACCATGCCGTTTTTGGCCATTTTGTTTCTTCCGATCTTGATCAGCGTTTTGATGGGCTACGGAGGATTGTTCTCCTGGGCCGACCATGAGATCGCCTCCAAGGACCATTTGATCCACCTCAAGGCCGGCTATCTCAACCCGGTATTCTTCACGATCCGTTGGGTGATCTACTTTGCGGTCTGGATGCAGATCTCAAGGTATTATTTGGGAGGGTCCGTGCGCCAGGATGATTCGGGTGATCCCGAGATTACCTCCAGGATGCAGAAATGGAGCGCTGCCTCCATCCTACTTTTCGCCCTTACGCTGACCTTCGCCTCCTTTGACCTCCTGATGTCCCTGGCGCCGCACTGGTTCAGCTCGATCTTCGGTGTCTACTTTTTCGCTGGATCGGTGATTGCCTTCCAGGCCTTTGGGATCCTGGTCCTAGTTCTCCTCCAACGGAAAGGGAAACTAAAGAAATCGGTGAGCATCGAACACTTTCATGACTGGGGAAAGCTTCTTTTCGCCTTCGTGTTTTTCTGGGCCTATATCGCCTATTCCCAGTTCATGTTGATCTGGTACGGGAATATCCCCGAGGAAACGGGTTGGTTCCACACTCGGATTACGGGTTCCTGGGGTGGGGTCGCCTTGATCCTGGTCTTTGCCCATTTCGTGATTCCTTTTGCGGGTTTGATGTCCCGCCATGCGAAACGGAACCTGGCTTCCCTCTCCTTCTGGGCGATGTGGATGCTCATCATGCATTGCATCGACATCTATTGGATTGTGATGCCCAACCAGGGCGGTCACGGACACGGGGAGGCCCCGGGAGTTCATTTCCAGGCATTGGATATTCTCGCGATTGTGGGACTCTTCAGCCTTTTCGTAGCGGGAGCCGCTTATATCGGACGCCACTGTTCCCTCGTGGCGGTCAAGGAGCCGAGATTGGCCGAATCCCTCGCTTTTGAAAACGCTTAGATTTGAACTGGTGTGATGAGAAACGCAGTAATTCTAAACCTGTCAAAACCTGTCAAAACCTGTCAAAACCTGAATGATTTCTGAACCTGAAAGACTTCCGAAACTGAAGGCTTTCCGAGACTGAAAGATTCCAAAACGGACTGAAAGATTCCAAGACGGACTGAAAGATTCCAAAACGGAAGGGGCCTAAAAGCCATGGCGTTATTACATTTCGAACAGGACCGCCCGAATGTTGGGGCCATCGTTTCCATCACGCTGATCGGAACGCTGGTCCTATATCTCTTCATCCTCGTTGCGGATGTCCTCTACCATGTGACCTCCAGCCAAAGGGCGGAGACGATGGGGGGAGGAATGCTGGAAAGGGCGCAAAGCTTCTATGCAAAGCAAGAGGAGGCTTTCAGCGACTACCGGTACATCGATAAGGAGAAAGGCAAGGTTGCGCTTCCGATTCGACGGGCCATGCAGCTCGTTTTGGAGGAGGAGAAATGAAAGAGATGTCAAGGACACCGCTCCTCCATCTCTGGTCCATCGGGCTCTCTCTCCTTCTTTTGGGAGGACGGGGCCATAGCCAAAAAAACGTGCTCCCCAAGGAATTGGAGGGGATTGGGGTGGATCAGAAACTCGGTGTTCAGATTCCAACCCAGCTTATGTTCCGGGACTCTTCCGGAAGAAAGGTCTCTTTAAAGGCTTTCTTCGACGGAAAACGACCGGTCTTTTTGACCTTCAACTACACGGATTGTCCCCAGCTCTGCAGCTTGCAGCTCAATTCCTTGAACGAGGCTTTGAAGAGCTTGGATTGGACTCCTGGCAAGGAGTTCAGGATCCTAACTGTGAGCATGGATCCCACGGAAACCCCGGAAAAGGCGGCGGGAACCAAGGCGCTCTATCTTCATGCCCTCGCCGAGAAGAAGGGTGGTGAAAAGGACCTTCGGAATGGATGGGAATTCCTTACAGGTGAGGACAAGAATATTCGCGCCCTCGCCGATGCGGTTGGGTTTCATTATCGATTTCTCCCCGATCGCAAAGAGTACGCGCACAAAGCCGCGCTGATCACCCTCTCACCGGAGGGAAAAGTGCTGCGTTATCTTTCCAACATCAACTACAGCCCGAGAGATTTGAAATTCGCCTTGCTTGAAGCAGGGGAGGGGAAGGTTGGGTCGGCCGTCGACAATTTCTTTCTTTCCTGCTTCGACTATGACCCCAGGCGGGGAGGGTACGTCCTCGCCGCGGTCCGGATCATGAAGGTCGGTGGAGTCTTGACGCTGCTCCTCCTCGGATTGTTCTGGTTCTCAATGGCCCGAATGAAAAAGAAAAAAGCTCTGTTACTCGAAGGCCAAGGCCACGAGGAAGGGGATCTCTGAAACGAACATGTTGCACGCACTAACTTCGATCTTCGCCCAGCAGGGCTCCGGAGGCTACAAGTGGATGCCTGAGAGGGCTTCTTCCTATGCTTCCGAGGTGGACTGGGCTTTCAACTTTGTCTATTGGCTGTCAGTCTTCTTCTTCGCGCTGATCGTCATCCTGACCGTGGTCTTCGCCATCAAATATCGGAGGCGGCCCGGGGTGGAGCCGGACAACAGTATTACCCACAACACGAAACTAGAGGTCTTCTGGTCGGTTGTTCCTCTAGGCCTCGTGGTGGTCATCTTCTGGATCGGCTTCTCGGGGTTTGTCGATATGCGGACCTTTCCCAAGGATGCCATGGTGGTGAAGGTGCACGCCAAGATGTGGAGTTGGACCTTTGAATATCCCAATGGGGTCGAATCCACCGTTCTCCATGTGCCTTTGGGTAAGAAGGTGAAGTTGCGGATGGATTCCGAAGACGTCCTCCACAGTTTTTGGGTCCCCGCCTTCCGGGTGAAACAAGACGTGGTTCCCGGACGTTATACCTATCTATGGTTTGAAGCGATCAAGACCGGGACTTTCCCCGTCCTGTGCACCGAATACTGCGGCGCAGGTCACTCCAACATGCTCACCACCGTAGAGGTCCAGGAGCCTGCTGCCTTCGAGGCCTGGCTCGAGGAAGAAGGAAGCGGAAAAAACCTTTCTCCTGTCGAGCGGGGGAAGAAGGTGTTCAATCTCAAGGGCTGCGCAGGTTGCCATACAACCTCCAAGGACAAGAAGAAGCTGGTGGGGCCACCTCTTTACGGGGTCTTTGGGCATGATGTTCCCCTGCTCAATGGAAAGAAGGTCCTGGCTGACGAGAATTATCTGCGGGAATCCATCCTGGATCCCAACGCCAAGATCGTGAAGGGCTTCACCTCTCCTTCCCTGATGTCGGTGATTCCATTGAAAGACAAAGAACTCGATGCCTTGATTGAGTACTTAAAGAGCCTCAAGGATTGAGGGAGAAATAGAATGACAAGTATCCCAATGCCCGAAGAGGGCGAACTCGCAACAAAGCCTGCCCTGGACGAGACCAATTACCTCAAGGCAGGTTATGGCTTGAAGTCTTGGCTCCTGACCCAAGACCACAAGAGGATCGCGATCATGTATATGATCGGGATCGGGATCGCCTTCCTCCTTGGGGGACTCTTTGCTCTTGCGGTTCGTTTGGAGCTTTGGACTCCGACAAAGACGATTGTGGAGGCGGAGACCTATAACAAGCTCTTCACCCTGCATGGGGCCATCATGACCTTCCTGGTTTTGGTGCCCAGCATTCCCGCCATTATTGGAAACTTCGTCCTTCCGATGATGTTAGGGGCCAAGGATGTCGCTTTCCCCAAGTTGAACCTTTTGAGCTTCTATCTCTGGTTGCTGGGAGCGATCGGGTTCGTTGTCGTTCTCTTCGCAGGGGATTTGGATACGGGGTGGACCTTCTACGCGCCTTATAGTATTCGGACCCAGACAGCGGTCGCTCTAGCGGCGACGGGGGCCTTTATCTTGGGTTTCAGTTCCATTCTCACGGGGCTGAACTTCATGGTGACCATCCACAAGATGCGGGCCAAGGGGATGGGATGGTTCAGGATGCCTCTTCTCCTCTGGGGGCTCTATGCAACCTCCGTGATCCAGATCGTGGCGACTCCGGTGATCGGAATCACAGTGGGGATGCTGTTCCTCGAGAAGCTCTTCCACATCGGCTTTTTTGATCCCAACTTGGGGGGGGACCCGGTTCTCTTCGAGCACTTCTTCTGGTTCTATTCCCACCCCGTTGTCTATGTGATGATTCTCCCCGCAATGGGCGTCATCTCGGAGATCATTACTGCCATGAGCCGGAGGCATATCTTCGGGTATCGGTTCATCGCCTTTTCGAGTATCGCGATCGCATTGTTCGGCTTCCTCGTTTGGGGGCATCACATGTTCGTGAGCGGACAGTCTTCGCTCATGTCCACCATCTTCAGTCTCCTCACGTTTAGTGTTTCGATCCCATCCGCGATCAAGGTCTTCAACTGGCTGGCGACGATGTACAAGGGGTCGATCTCTCTTGCTCCCCCTATGCTCTATGCCATGGGATTCCTTTTTCTCTTCGGCATTGGGGGGTTGACTGGCTTGTTCCTTGGGACCTTGAGCACGGATGTTCACCTCCACGACACGTACTTTATTGTCGCCCATTTCCATTACACCATGATGGGGAGCGCGTTGATCGGTTTGATCGGGGGCCTGTTCTTCTATTGGCCCAAGATCTTTGGGAAAATGTACTCCAACCTGCTGGGAACCATTTCATTCGTCCTGGTTTTTTTGGGATTCAACCTGACCTTTATTCCACAGTTTCTGATGGGTTCCATGGGGATGCCCAGGCGCTACTACAACTATCCCCCCGAATTCCAGGCTTATCACCAATGGTCGACCGTCGGTTCCTTTGTTTTGGCCTTGGGGCTGTTTACAGCTCTCTGGTGTTTCCTGCATTCCCTGTTTTGGGGTGAGAAGGCTCCCGACAACCCCTGGGGTGCTGTGACCTTGGATTGGAAAACAAGCTCCCCCCCGCATCACCATAACTTCGATGTCGTTCCTCCTGTCACCGACCCCTACGACATGGACGATGTCTACTGGGATGAAGAGTCCAAAAGTTTCATTTCGCGGAGCCAGCAAGCTGCTCTGGAGGAGTTGGCTGCGAATGCTTCCGGAACTCAGGAGAAGAATTCATGAGTCAAGCGATCGATACCATTCATGGGGCTGTGGATCACCATCCCCATGACTCCCAGGTTGCCCATCATTTTGAGAACGCCGAACAGCAGTTTGAATCGGCGAAATTGGGGATGTGGGTTTTTCTCGTTACCGAGATCCTCTTCTTCAGTGGTCTTTTCTGTGTCTATGCGGTCTATCGTTCGCTTCATCCCGAGGTGTTCCTTTACGCGCATCAATGGCTTGATAAGGGGCTGGGGGCGATCAACACCATCGTGTTGATCGTGAGCTCCTTTACGATGGCCTGGGCCGTCCGGAATGCTCAGCTGGGCCAGAAAAAAGCCTTGATGATCAACTTGACTTTGACTCTCCTTTGTGCGGCAACCTTTATGGGGATCAAAGCCGAGGAGTACTCCCAAAAATACGAGCATGGAACAACCTGGGGAGCCTCCTTTCAGCCCCATCCCGATGCCTTTGGGGAGGTTCATGGAGGAGAGATCAAAAAGGAGGATATGCCGAGGAATACGCAAATCTTCTTCAGCATCTACTTTGCTCTGACCGGCCTTCACGGATTCCACGTTTTAGTCGGGATGGGTTTGATTCTTTGGCTATTGATTCGGGCCGCGAAGGGCCAATTCGGTCCCCAGTATTTCACACCGGTGGATATTGTGGGACTCTATTGGCACCTGGTGGATTTGATATGGATCTTTCTTTTCCCCTTGCTCTATCTCATCCATTGACGTGGCTAGGTTGGAGCGAAGCCGGCTGCCAGGCGGGTTGGAAGAAGAGCTTTGTCTTGGAAAGCTTGAACAAGAAAAACTGAATGTTGGGAGATGGTGAGATGAGCGGACAAGCTAAGGTGCAAGAGCAAGGACATGGTGGGGATCACGGCTTCGCCCATCCCGTCCCGTTGAAGATCCTCGTTGGAGTTGCCGCCGCTTTGATCCTTTTGACGATCCTGACCGTGGTCGCCTCCGACTTTGATTTCGGGGCTTTTGACATTTGGATTGCGATGGGAATCGCCTTGGTGAAGGGAAGTCTTGTGGCTCTTTTCTTCATGCATCTCTTCTGGGACAAGCGCTTTAACGGCTTTGTCTTCATCGCTTCTCTTTTCTTTGTCGCCATTTTTATTGGCTTTGTTCTCTTGGACACCCACACCTACGAATCTTCGGTGAAACAATGGGTCCAAGATCACCCTCAAAGCGGGCACGCCCTTCCTGGTGGTGGGGAACATAAATAGAAAATCCTCGGCCGGCTCTCTCCGGCAGATAAGAAATGGGGGTAAAGGCTTTTGCGAGGATCCCTTGATGGATCCTTGCATGAGGGTCGAGGTCAACTTTTCCTGGTTGCTTCGCATGAGGTGGCTGGCCGCCCTTGGACAAGGGGTCACCGTTGCCGTCGCCTGGATTCTTCTCAAGGATACGGTTCCCGTCATCCCTCTCTTCGCTCTGGTCGGAGTTGTGGTCGCGACCAATCTGGGCCTCTCGGGACTTCTGAAGAGGGCACGCCTGGACCCCCAGAAAGCCGACAAATTCTGTCGAGTGGGAGAAGGGCTCATGGGCTTTGTCCTCTTCATGGACCTGGTTCTCCTTACCGGAATGCTTTGTCTCTCAGGAGGAGCCGCCAACCCATTCTCGGTATTTTTCCTGGTCAATATGGTTCTGGGCACCCTCCTTCTCCATGGAGCATGGCCCTGGGTTCTGGCAACGGCCGCGATCGTATTCTTTTGGATCATTCTTTTCTTCCATAGTTCATGGGTCGATTTCCTTCCCAAAGGGCCGGTGTTTCCCGATTTCCCCCATGGCCCCACCTGGTTTGGTTTGGGCTTTGCCTTGGCCATGGCCTACGCGGGCCTGATTCTCGTTTTTTTCATGACCAAGATCGGTGGCGAACTGAGCAGGAATCGGAGACAGTTGGAGCGGGTCCGCAAGGAAAAAGAACAGGCTGACCGTTTTAAGGCCCTTTCCACTCTGGCCGCGGGAGCAGCCCATGAGCTTGCTTCACCCCTGTCGACGATTGCCGTGATTGCCAAGGATTTGGAGTTGGCGTTGAGCGGCGAAGGTGAGGGATTTCATCCAATGGAGGATGTGCATCTGATTCGGACGGAGGTGCAGCGTTGCCGGGGGATCCTGGACCAGATGTCCGTCAACGCAGGCAAGCATGTCGGGGAGGGTCTTGTCGAAGTCGGGCCTCGGGAACTGGCGGAATATGTCACGCCCCATTCTCCCTTTCAGGAGCGGGTGCGGGTGTCGATTGCCCCGGAAGCGAAGGATGCCCTCGTAAGGATTCCCAGGGAGGCGGTTTCCCAGACCCTTCGGAGTCTGGCCAAGAACGCCCTGGACGCGAGCAAGGAAGACCAGGACATTCAAATGGACTTTGCCTTGGAAAATGAGTCTTTGGTGATAAAAATTGTCGACCAGGGGACGGGGATCTCCCCGGAGAACTTCCCCAAGATCTTCGATCCCTTTTTCTCCACCAAAGAACCTGGAGCGGGCATGGGTTTAGGGCTCTATCTCTGCCGAACTGTGATCGAGGATATGGGGGGCAGCCTCAGGATTTCCTCGGAATGGGGGAAAGGGACTGTGGCTTGTATCCGACTCCCCCTTGTTTCAGAGGGGCAAGAAAGGGGTTGAATTGCATGGTTCTCGGATCTTTCTCCGGCGAAATCTGAGTTTAGACGCTATGGTTCCCTGGCAAGAAACCGGTCTCAATCCAACCCCAATGGGGTGGGAGTAAGTATGAATCATCCAAATGGTGGTCAAGCGGGTGGAACGCCTGGCCACGCGGACGAAAGTAGGCACAGCATTCTCCTGGTTGATGATGACCGGGTTTTTCGGGAACGGCTTCGCCTGACCTTTGAGAGGCGGGGATTCGATGTTCGCGACGCCTCCAATGCGGAAGAGGCCATCCAGTCCGCGCTCAAGGACTCACCCGAGTACGCGGTGGTGGACCTCAGGATGCCCGGAAAGAGCGGCTTGCACCTGGTGAAAGAGCTGCACCAGATTGACGAAACAACAAAAATCATTGTTCTGACTGGTTACGGGAGTATTGCCACAGCAGTGGACGCGGTTCGCCTGGGAGCCGTGAACTACCTGCAAAAACCAGCCGATATCGATGATATTCTCGCGGCCTTTGCCAAGGGAACCGGTGAGGTCTTGGATCCCAAGACCCCGACCTACCAGGCGCCGACCCTCGCCCGGGCCGAATGGGAGCATATCAACCGGGTCCTCTCCGACTGCGGAGGCAATATCTCCGAGGCTTCGCGCAGGCTGGGGATCCATCGGCGCTCGCTCCAAAGAAAGCTGCAAAAGTACGCGCCCAAAAAATAGCGGGCTCAACCGATCCGGCCGCTGCATCCGCCGGGCAAAATCGGGCAGACTAGGATCCCGCTTGCCTGCCCCCGTAGTGGATTTCTTCCAGTTTGCGGGTGCCTGCTTCGAGGCGCAGCCGCTTTTCCGGAGGGAGGCGACAGCGGCGTAGCAACTCACCCGGGGTTTCGTGGGGTTTGCGTTGGATTTTCAATCGCCGGAGGAGGCGGTTGTACTCCCGAAAGGCCCGGGGAAGGTTCCTTCCTCTTCGCTGGAGAAGGAGGGCGACGGTGCCCAGGCTCATGGCCAGGCCCATCAGACTGAGCCAGAAGGAGGGGGAGCTGAGGAGAGCCCTCTGTTGCTTTCGGTCGAAGCCGAGCAGGGACCGCCAAAGTTCGGAGAGGAAGCCTGTCTTTCCAAGCTCCGCTGCTTCGGGGTTGGAAAGGGTGGGGGCTGAGGCGGCCGGGGTCGCGTCGAAGACGACCCAACCCCGCTTGGGATCGGGGACCTCCACCCAAGCGTGGGCGTCCTTTTGCCGGATCGTTCCACGGTTTCTGAGGCTGTCCCATTCCCGAAGGAGAAAACCGGTGGCCACCCGGGCGGGGATGTGGAACTCTCTCAGGCAGAGGGCCAGGGCGGTGGCGAAGAACTCGCAATGAGCCCCTTTGCCGGCGAAGAGGTCTTGGAGGTTCCGGGCGGCTCCCTTTTCACCAGGGAGGAGATAGGGGGCGAGGGCGGAAATCTTCTCCGCGAGGATCCGGGCAATTCTTAGCTTGGACATCCCAGGGCGGAGGGTGGCCCTCACCTTGTCGAGGAAGGCCCTACCTCCCTGGGGGAGCTGATCCATGGGGGGAATGAGAAGGGTGGAACGAAGGAAGCTGGGGACTCTCCCTGGGCTCTGAGGTCTCCCAAGGCGAAGGAAATAGGAAAAGCTCTCTTCGTTCACCGGGATCCAGGGACGCGTAAAGGTTCCATCTTGATGCCCTTGGATGGCCTGGTTTCGTGTCTCGATCTGGATGCTTTCCTCGGGGAGGAAGAGCTGTTGCATGCCGGGAAGCGAGGTCTTTACCTCCAACACGCAATTCTCCTCGGCTCTTGCTTTGCGCTCCCAGCTGAGGGAGGAGTTCTGGTGCCAGTAGGGGGGGAGTTTGTTCTTTCCCGGGTGGGTGGTCCTCGGATCCTTCTCCCAACGACCCGAGTGGAAGAGGGAGAGGGTGGAGCCCCGCCAATAGCGGGGGGGGAAGGGGAGCTTGCCCTTGATCACTCGAAGCTCGAGAACGGGTTTGTTGGAGAGCCTGGTGGGACCTTTTTGGCCTAGCTCGATACGGTCCGAAAACCCGACCTGTTGTCCGAGGTTTTGCGCCTGCAAAAATTGGCTCGCCCAGCCCTCCCGTTGGAAGTCACGAGGGAGCAGGCCGAAGCCGAGGAAACTGAAGGCAAGAGCGAAGATCGAGATACGGAGGGCCCGACTCGCCTCGGGTTGGGTCCCCGGAGCGTCCGGGTCCAGTCCGGCTTGTTCGATGGAGCGGAGCTGGAAGGCGAAAAAGAGTCCCGGCACATAGGCGAGAAAGAGAAGAATGTAGCTCGAGTCGGGCGAAAAGAAGGCGGTCACAAGGGCGATGAGGAAGCCGTTGAAGAAAAACAGATCGGGGTTTTGGCGGCGTCCCAGGTTGTTGAGGAGGTGAACCTGGCAAA
The DNA here is from genome assembly GCA_011321845.1 of Planctomycetota bacterium. Taxonomy (GTDB): domain Bacteria; phylum Planctomycetota; class UBA1135; order UBA1135; genus HyVt-539. The sequence goes on from DROQ01000211.1 coordinate 68,351, forward strand.
AGGCGGCGAGGATGAGTCCATCCTCGAGCAGGTAGCGAACCCCTGTCTCTTTGGCGTCCAGGGCCAGGAGGGCGAAGAGGGCGAGGACTCCTGCGTTCCAGAGGATCTTCCAGGAAGGCCGTTCGATCCAGCTCTGGAAGAGGGGAGAGGCCAGAGTGAGGGCGAAAAAGGGGAGGATCCATTGCCAACCGACGACCCCTGTGATCTGGACGAAGGCAGTGCTGCAAAGGGTCAAATAGAGGCAGATTTTGCGGAGCCTATTCCCCATGGGACCCTCCCAGGGGTTTCGCATGCACGAGGAAGGAGTCGAGGTCCTTCCAGCTCTTGGCCTGCTTTCCGAATCGAATCTCTCCGTCCTGGCAGAGCAGGGTCAGCTCTCCTCCAGCCCTTCGTTGCTTTTGCCCTAAAAAAGCAAGGGCCTCCAGCTGCCGCTCAAAGGCCTCGCCCTGCTGGTTCTCATCCAGCACGAACATTTCCTCCTTTTGAAGAGGAGGCTCGAGTTCCTCCCGGAGCACAAGGACGCCTCTTTGCGCCGATTTTTTCCAGTAGACCCTGGTCGGATCGTCCCCTGGCCGAAACTCACGGACACCGGCCATTTCCTCTCCCTGTGGGCTCAGGAGGGATTCCTTTTCATTTTCCCCTGCCTGCCGGCTGTCTCTCGGTTTGGTCCTGTGTTCATGGGGGAGGGGTTTGGGGAGGATCCACAGGGAGAGCTCTTGGACAAAGGTTTTATGCGCCCGAAAGAGGCCGAGCGGGTAGCTCGTCCTCAGCCGAAACCGGCTCATCGCCAGGACCCCGCGGGCCTGGGCGGGGAGGCTCGCATGGGACCTGGCCAAGGATTCCCCCCCCCTCCCCAGGGAGGCGAGCCGTTTTTTTCCACGAGGTGTTCCTGGGATGTCCAAACCCCAGAGGTCGATGGCCCGGGCCTTGTTGCTTGCCTTCCATTGCAGGTCGAGGCGGAGCGGTTCGCCGGCAAAGCCCCAGACCTCCGAAGGGAAACGAACTTCGACTCCAGCGAGGAACCTCCAGGGAAGTAAGAGGCCTAGGAGCAGAAGGAGGGACTGAAAGAGGATGAGGAAGAAGAAAAGGTTGGTGTAGGGCGTTGCCGTGTAGGCGAACCAGCATAGCCCGTAAAAACCCATCGCTTTGATTCCCAGAGAAGTGGGGATCATCATGCCTCGATCGGGATCTCCCCAAGGATCTCCTCGAGGAAGGGGGTGGCGTCGCCCCCGTCCCGAGGATGGAGTCGATGCGCGAGGCAGGGAACGGCGAGTTCCTTGAGGTCGTCCGGAAGAACAAAGTCCCGCTCCATGAGGAAGGCCCTGGCCTTCGCGGCTTGGATCCAGGACACTCCTGCCCGGGGACTTCCTCCCAGGCGGATGGCGGGGTGGTCGCGAGTGGCGAGAATGACGCGGTGGGCGTAGAGGGCAACGGGCTCGAGGACGCGCACCTTGGGCACGAGTTGTTGCAGTTCGATCCAGTCCTGGGCGTGGATGAGAGAGGGGATGGACTCCGGTTCTTTCCCAAGCCCCATGTAGAGATCCAACTCGTGCTCACTGCTGGGATAATCCAGTTTGAGACGAAGCAAGAAGCGGTCGATCGCCGCCTCGGGCATCTCAAAGGTTCCATGGAATTCCATGGGGTTGAGCGTCGCCAAGACCATGAAGGGACGAGGAAGCTCCAGGGTTCGCCCATCCAGGCTCACCGTGCCTTCCTCCATCGCTTCCAGGAGGCTGGAGAGAGTCCGCGGGCTGGTCCGGTTGATTTCGTCCGCCAGGACGATGTTGGCGAACAGGGGGCCGGGGAAGAAGACGAACTTGCCTCGATCCTGCCTCCAGACCGAAGTTCCCAGGATATCCGTGGGAAGGAGGTCGTTGGTGAACTGGATGCGTTTGCAGCTTCCTCCCAAGGCCTTGGCCAGGCTGCGTGCGAGGAGCGTTTTGCCGATCCCGGGGATCCCCTCGATCAGGCTATGCCCTCCCGAGAGCGCGGCGACAAGGAGGTGATCCAGGATCTCCTCCGGAACCTTGATGACCTGCCCCAAATGTCTACGAAGATCTTCCCTGAGGCCGGCACATCCCTTCAATCCGTTTTGAATGGTTTGCAAGTTCCCCCCCTTTGTCCCGCTATCGGCAAGACAAGAGAAGTGCATGAGCCGGAGCGGAGAGGGAATTGAAAAAAACCCCGCAAGGCGATGCGGGGTTTTCATCATCCCGGGTTCTGGAATCAGCTCGGGAAGAGCCGAGACCGCCTTGGGATGGGGGGAGCGGCAGGCCTGGCTCTTCTCCGCCGGGACCGCCGAGTCAGGGATGGGGCCCTAGAGCGTGTCTCGGGGGGCGGCTCCAGGCTCCTGGCCCTTGAGCCTGGCGAGGTGGGCCCGATTACGGCCCCGAAGCGCCTTGACAAGGGGGAAGCTCACAATCTTGTCGCCCTTCTTGAGCTTGATGACTCCGCTCTTGATGACCTTGGTGGAGACGCGGATCCGCATGACTGTCCCCTCGGGGGTCAGGATCCGGATCTTCTGGAGGTTGGGCTTGAACTTCCGTTTGGTGCGGCCGGTGATCTTGAGGCCGACGCCTCCCTTTTTCTTGGGTAGGCCTCGGCGGGCAACGGCATTTCCAACCCGGGTCTTTTTGCCCGTGACTTGACAGACTCGCGGCATCGTTCGATTCCTGCGTCCAGTGAAAAAGGATAGAGTGATTCTGACGAAAGGGGGAAAAGCATAGCTGGGCCCCAGGCCCCTTGCAAGAAGGGGATCCGCAAATCCCTGGGGGTTGCCCCTCCTAGGGCTTGAGGAGGGATCCCTGAGGGTCTCCCTTGCCACGTCGGAGCCAGAGGAGGACCAGGCCCACCAGGATCATCGCGAAACAGAGTTCCTGGCCCCGGGAAAAGGACCAGAGAACGAGCCCGAGCTGGGGATCCGGCTGCCGGAAAAACTCGATGAAAAAGCGGAAGATCCCGTAACCGAGCAAAAAGAGGGCTCCATAGGTCCCTGTACTCAAGGGTTTTCCGGCTTTTTGGCGGTTTCGGTAAATCCCCCAGAGGATCAGGAAGAGGAGGAGGCCCTCTCCAAGGGCTTCATAGAGCTGGGAAGGGTGCCTGAGGGGAACCTGGGACTTGATCCGGAGCCATTCTCCGTCTCCCAGGGCCTTGAGGATCCGAAGCTCCTGCTCCCGCTTTTCGAGGCCGCCCAGGCCCAATAACTGGGCGGCGACAGGGTCGGTGGGAAAGCGCATCCCCCATGGGAGGTCCTTGCCCGCGATGCGCCCGTAGAGTTCTCCATTGATGAAATTGGCGATGCGTCCGAAGAAAAGTCCGGGGGGACCCACCAGGGCGAGGGCGTCCGTCAGTTTCCAGAAGGAGAGTTTGTTGCGCCGGGCGAAGAGCAGGGTCGCGACAAAGATTCCGATCAGGGCTCCGTGGAAGGCCATTCCTCCCCTCCAGACCTGGATGATCCGATGCAAGGGCCAGAGGAGGGAAGGGTCATAGAAGAGGATGTAGCCCACCCTGCCCCCGATCATGACTCCCAGGATCAAGTAGAGGATGAGATCCGAAACCTTCTCCTCGGCGAGGGGGAGGAAACCGCTCCGGCAGAGGCGCACAAGGAGGTAATGGCCCAGGACAAAACCGACCAGGTACATGAGGCCGTACCAGCGGATGTCGATGGGACCGGGAAAATCGATCAGGACCGGGTCGATGCCCGGAAAAAGAATCTCACCCATGGAGTGGAATTTAACGATCCTTCCTCCTCGTTACACGTGGAGAAAGGATCGGATTCACTGGGAGCGATTCGCTCGGTCTCTCGGGAGCCTAGGGCTCCTGTGGAGGCGGGGGAAACTCCGTGCCCCCGCTCGGCAAAGGTCTTGTCCAGAATCAGTCCTGGACTTCGAAGAGGTTTTTTCTGCGCTTTCGCGCCAAGAAGCCGAGTCCCGCGAGCGCGGCAAAGGAGAGGCTGATCGGCTCGGGAGTGGGGTTGCCCTGCCCATGGCCTCCTCTGTGTCCTTTTTTATGGCCATGGCGACCATGTTTGTGTCTCTTGTGCCAGCGATGATGGTATCTCCTCCAGCGGCCTCTTCCACCACCGTGGTGGGACAAGTCCATCTCGACTGCTTCTGGAACGACGACTTCGGCCGGAGGGAGGGCCGGAGAGAACGATAGGCACAAGTTGAGGGCCAAGGTTGCGATCATGAAAATTGGTCCTTGAAAGAAGTGGGGAATGGGGAAAGACCCCGAACACTCTTATTCTAATTCATGATCGTTTCTTTGGCCGAAAAGCGAAAGAAAGAAAGATGGAAAAGGGGATTTTTTTTCTTCCCTATTTCTTTTGATCTGGGAGTTTTAACGGATGTTCTTGTCTGATGGTTTCCAGGAATGCTCCCAAATCTTGCTGCCATCGGAACGATAAGCGCCGAAGACGACTCTGCGTTCTTTTCCCTTGCCCATTACTTGGACACGCCCGAAACTCCTCTCCTTGGTGATCCAAGTTCCCGGGACCCGGATGGGATTGGCCTTTTCCTTGGGGAACCCGCCCACTCCCGCACCCAACGGGCTGCTCGTGAATTCGGGCCAGAGGGGTCCATCGGAGCTGTGGCGGTAGGCCAAGAGTTCGCTGGCATGGCGATCTCCAGAAAGAAATACGATTCCTCCAATTTCGTTTCTATGGATGAAATCAAAAAGTCGCTTTTGTTCCCTTGGGAAGGCACCAAATCCCTCAAAGTAAACAAGAGGGTTGGTCATCTGCCCGCCATTCACGATGAATTTAAAACGAGCTTTGGAGCTCAATAGGCTGTCCATCAACCATTGCAATTGCCTTGCCCCCAACATGGCCTTCGTGCGGGAGTTTTGGCTCCGGTTGGGGCTCCGAAAACTGCGGTCGTCGAGCATGAAGAATTCACAATCGCTCCAGGTAAAGTTGTAGAAGCAGCCTGGGGCCTTTGCCGTTCCATAGCGAGGCTGGGGCCAGTAGTCCTTGAAGATCCGCAGGGAATCCTCCTTGAGGCGGAAGCTACGGTCGGAGTCGTTGGGGCCATAGTCGTGGTCGTCCCAGATCGCGTAGTGCTGGGTGGAGGCCCAGAAGGCTTGGAGGGGGGCAAAAGAGCGGCTGCGGCGATACCTCCGACGGATCCCCTGGGGGCTTAGCCAGTCAGGTTCCCGCAGGTAGCAGTTATCCCCCAGCCAGAGCATGAAGTCGGCCCTCTGCTTGGCCATGGCTTGGAAGATTTCGTAGCCTCCCCCATAGGGCTTCCCCGGACGGTCGCTCTCCTTCTCGTTGATATAAAGACAGGAGCCAAAGAGAAAGTCCAGATCGGGGGCAGGTCCCCGGTACCGCCATTGCTTTTGAGTCCGAAGCCGGCCTTCGCCGGCGGGGAGGCCGTCCAGCAGGATGCGGTACTGGTATGTGGTACCGGAGCCAAGTTCCTCCAGGACGATCCTGGCGATGCAGTCTCCGTCCCGGCTGGTGCGGAATTCCCGGCTGAGGCTAGGGGCCGATGGGGAACCTTGCTTCCAGTAAGCCACACGGACACGGGCGGGTTTCCTGGTCTGCACCCAGATGCAGGCCTGGTGCATTGCCGCCCAGGCGTTCATGGGACCTGCGCGCAGCCTTCTTTCGGGGCGCTTTCCTCCATCCGGGCGGAGCGCTTCCATCCGGCCGTTGCGGGGATTCCAGGAGCCATACATGGGGTTTGGGAGGACGATCCAGGTCCTGCCCCAGTGCCTTGAGAGTCCCTTTTGCTTCCGTTGACCTGGGGAGAGGAAGTCGCCCTCGCTGTCTCCCAGGAGGAGGAGGATCCGATGGCGCGCGGCGACCCTGCGCCTTCGAGCACCCTTGTCCGAGGTCTTGTCCTTGAGCAAGAAGGCAGAGTCATCCCGGGTAAAGGGGAAGCCCAGCTGCTCCATGTTTTCCCGCGTGGGGGCGAGGAGGGACTTGTGCCGGTTGCTGACATAGAACACCTTCAGCCCCTTCCTGGCCGCCTCCTGGCAGAAGGCGACGGCCCCGGGGATCGCGCGGGCCTTCTTCTCACGGACCCAGGCGGCCCAGGAGGCAGGGTTGTAGGATTCCCCGCTCAGATGCAGGCGGGCCTGGTACGCCGAGTTGTCGAGCAAGGTTTCGTCCAGGTCGCAGATGATGGCCGGGCCGGCCCCTTTTGGGATCCTGGTCTGTTCCAACGCGGCGGTCCAATGGGGATCTCCGAGTCCCCGCTCGAGTTGGATCCGGGCCAGGGCGAAGGCCTGGAGGCAGAGCGCCCGATACTCCGGGCTCTTTTGGACCCAGAGGGTCGTTTGAAGGCCTCGCGGCTCCAACCCTTGGGAGGAGGAAGTCCTCAGTGCCGTCGCGGAAAAGAGGATGGGGAGGAGGAGAGGGAGGGAGGTTCGTGCATTCATCTTTGATGGGGACCCGCTCGGAGGGTTTTGAAAATACGTCTTCGAATCCGCAAATAGCCCTCATCCTCAGGGGCGAGGGCGAGAGCCCTTGTGATCGCGAGCAATGCCTGGTTGGGTCGTTTCCTGGCCATCTGGGTCTCGGCGATCCTGGCGAACCATCCAGGCTGATCGGGGTGCTTGTCGGCGAGTCGTCTCAGGGCGACCAGGGCCAGGTCGTGGGCTCCGGTGGTCGTCGCGGTGGCGGCGAGGTCCCTGAGGATCCCATCGGATTCCCCGTCCAGTTCGAAGGCTTTCCGGAGGGCCCCGAGAGCTTCCGTGGGTCTTCCCTCCTGGAGCAGGATACGCCCCTTCTGGTGCCAGGCGAAAGAACTCCCTGGGTCCCGGAGGAGAGCTTTCTGGACTGTCCTTTTTGCGAGTTGGATCCGCCCCTGTTTCGCCTCGAGTCGGGCCAGGAGGACAAAGGGGAAGGCGCGGTGGGGTGCCTTTTCCGCCGCACGTTGGTAGAGGCTTTGGGCCTGTTTCGCATCGCCCCTCTTCTCCGCGAGGATGCCGAGGTTGGCCAGGGCGTCGGCGGCGAGAGGGTTGATCTCAAGGCAGCGCCCAAAGGCGCGTTCCGCCCTCTTTTCGTGCCCCAAAAGGGAGTAGAGGCGCCCAAGGTTGTACCAAGAGTCCTCGTCTCTCGGGTCGGCCGCCACCGCCTTCTGGTAGAGGTCGATGGCCTCCCTTGTCTTGCCGTCCCGATCGAGGGCGAAGGCCTTTTCGAAGAGGGTGGGTCCCGCACGGCCCCCAAAACACCCCACCAATAGCAATAGGGAGAGGGGAAGGCCTCGCATCAGTTTTTCCTCCGTGGCGGCAGGAGCCCGCCCTGGTCGAGGTCGCGTTGCAGGGACCTCCTGGCGGCCGCTTCGGCGGCGTCGGGGTCTTCGCTTCCCCCGAAGAGAACCTGGCTGGGGTCGGCCTTGATCCTCGCCATCGCGAGCTTCATCTCCTCTGCCGCCACGCGAAGGTTGTGGAGGAGGAGAAAGAGGTCCCGGTCGTTACGAACAAGGATGTCATCCACGCGGTCCAGGAGGCCATCCACCTTGGTCTTGGCCTCGATGAGGTTTTTTCTCAGGCCCTCCAGGAGTCGTTCGCCGCTGTCCAGGCTGCCCAGCAGTTTCGGCTGGATCCTTGCACTCATCTTTTTCCATTGTTCCAGGAGGGAGAGGGAATGGTCCACCATCTTGGCCGAGGACTCGAGGACGGCCTGGAGTTTAGGATCCCAGCTTTGCAGCACCTTCTTGCCTTCCGCAACCAGGGCACTGGTCTCCTGTGCGGTCTTGGCTCCTTCCCGGGTCATGCTTCGTAGGTCCTCGATGAGGCCGGGCAGAGAAGCCTTGCCTTCTTCGGGAGTGAGGAGCAGGTCCAGATGCCCGAGAAGGCTCTCCAAGCGCTTCGCCATCTCTTCGCCGCGTTCCAGGAAGGTGTCGATCCCTCCCAGAGTCGCCAGCAGAGTGTCGCCGCTCTTCAAACGGGTCGCCCCCTGGGGAGCCGCGTGGATGTCCACATAGCGTGCACCCAGGAGGCCATCCGAGCGGACCTCGATCTTGGATTCTTTGGCGATGGGCGCCTTGGGGTCCACGGCGATGGTCATCTTGACCCGGAACTCGGGGTAACTCCTCTTGCGCTCTCCCTCACTCCTCCAATGGATCCGAAGAACTTCTCCGACCTTGAGCCCTTCGATTCGAACGGCTGTGCCAGGATCGAGCGGGAGGCCCCGCCTCAGGAGGAGGTGGACCTGTACACGTTTGTCGAAGAAACCTTTGAGCTTCCCTCCCCAGAGAACGAAACCCAGGAAAAGGAAGAAGGAGAGGAAGACGAAGGTGCCGGCGATGAGGTCTTTGGCGTGCATATGTCAGTCTCCCTCCAAGAGGAGTTTGCGAAAGTCCATGGTGGATTCTTGGAAGCCGAGTGGCCCATCCTTGCGCCCTTCCACGAATTGCCGGACCACAGGGTCTTCGCATTCTCGGATTTCCTGTGGGCTCCCATCAAAGAGAATCTCACCCTTGTAGAGCATGATCAAGCGACTGGCGATGCGGTAGGCGCTCTGCATATCATGTGTCACGACCAGCATGGTCACATCATGGGTGGTGGCCTGCTTGAGAAGAAGGTCATCGATCCCCGCAACCGTCACGGGGTCGAGCCCTGCCGAGGGCTCGTCGATGAAGACAAGGGCCGGATCCAGGGCCATGGCACGGGCCAAGGCCGCGCGTTTGATCATCCCTCCGCTGAGCTCGTCGGGAAACCTCTCCGAAGCGGCGAAGAGCCCTACCTGATTGAGCTTCATCCCCACGAGGATGTCGATGGTCTCGTCGGCGAGGCCCGAGTGGCGCCGGATCGGAAGGGCGACGTTGTCGTGAATGCTCATGGAGCTGAAGAGCGCTCCCCCCTGGAACATGACGCCGAATTTGAGGCGGAGTCGGTCCATGGCCTTGCGGTCCTTGGGCCTAAGGACCTCTCCCAGGAGCCGGATTTCGCCTTCCTCGGGGATGGTGGCTCCGATGAGACAGGAGAGCAGGGTGGACTTGCCTCCTCCCGACGGTCCCAGGATCGCGAGCCGCTCTCCAGGGTGGACGCAGAACGAGATCCTGTTCAAAACGCGCCTCCCGTCGAATTCCTTGACGAGGTCGCGAACCTGGATCACTGGGTCTGTCTCGGCGTAGCTCATATCGTAAAGTAGGCGAAAACCGCGTCGGCCGCGAGAACAGCTACCATGCTGAGGACGACGGCGCGCATCGTCGCTGTTCCCACGCTTGAGGCACCTCCCTTGAGGTGAAAGGCTTCGAAACAACAGATGTGGGCGATGAGCGCCCCAAAGACTGCGCTCTTGAGCCCTCCGACGAGGATGTCCGAGGTTTGGATCCAGTCCTGGGCGACTCCCATGAAAGTCATTTGGGGGACGTCGAAGAGGCTCGCGCCCGTGAGGAGGGCGAAGACGAGAGCGGAGATGTCGCTGAGGGTAGTGAGGCAGGGGAGGACAATGATCAGCGCGAGGAAGCGCGGGACGACGAGGAATTGAATGGGGTCGATGGCCATGGTCTCGGCGGCGAGGATTTCGTCGTTGACTTTCATCGTGCCCAGTTCAGCGGTGAAGGCGGCGCCGACCCGCCCTGAGACGATGATGGCCGTCATCAGGGGGCCCATTTCGCGAGTGACGGAGACGCCGACCAGGGCACCCACCATCTCCACCCTCCCGAACTGCGCCAACTGAAACGCCGTTTGAAGAACAAGGATGATCCCGACCAGACCCGCGAAGAGCAGGACGATGGGGGTGCTCATCAGCCCCGCTCGGAGAATCTGCTCGATCAGCAGGGGGATGCGAAAGCGCCATTCTTTTTTGGGGGCCACTGCAACCGAGGTGGCGGTCCGGCAGAAGAAGTGGAAGGAGCGCCCTACCTTCTCAACGGCTTTTAGGGGGGACAACAAGGGGAGATCAAAGGCCTTCGGGGATTTGGTCGTCCAGGTGGTCGCGGATGTCGAAGAACTCCTCGAGCTTGGCGAGTTCGAGGATCATCCGCACTTGTGGGGAAGGAGAGAGCAGCACAAAGGGGACTTGGATCCGTTTTGCCCAACGGAAACCTTCGATGAGGACTGCGATCCCCGAGGAATCCATGTGCGTGACTCCTGACAGGTCCAGGGCGAGGGGACGTTTTTTGCTCAGGAGGATGTGTTCCAATTGTCCTCGCAGCTCGGGGGAGGTGGCGAGGTCCACATCCCCCTGGATGGCGAGAGTGACCCAAGCCGCCGTCTCGTTCTTATGAATTTCCATCGCCGCTTCTCCTTGTGCGCTCCAGGGCCAATGTGTTCCAGCCGTCCTTGCTGCGCGAAGAACAGATTTTGTCGAAGAAGGCCTTGATGATGTGGACGCCGATCCCACCCGGGCTGACCTTTTGCAAAGGCCGCCCTTTGCAGCAGGTGAAGTCAAAAGGTTTCCCGCGATCCCGGATCCAGACCTTGAGGCTCTCATGGTCCTCCTGGACCTCGATTTCAATGGGGCCGGGGGCGTCCTGGGGGTAGGCGTGCCGGATGACATTGGAGCTGGCTTCGCAGAGGGCGAGACAGAAAGCGTCTAGTTCCTGCTCGCTGAGCCGCCCCCGGAACTCTTCGGTGATTTTATCCCGGAGGCTCTTTAAGCAAGGCGGCGTGGCTTGGCATCGGAAAATCATCGCTCTGGCATCCAAGACTACCCGGAGGGCCGAGGGTTTCTCTTCTCTTTTTTTGGGATCCTTTTTCGGGGGAAAACTGTATACCTGGACTTTAACCTTCTAGTCACTGGAAGGTTTGCGGCCAAGGGAGAACTCCGAAATGACCCAACTCGTTCCAAAGCCACCGTCGAGCACAGAGCCCCGAGAGGGTGGGGCCAGGGTTTCGTCCCCGCCCTCTCCCCGAGCGTTTCGGTTCAAGATCACGGGGATGACCTGCGCGACCTGCGCCGGGCGGATCGAAAAGGTTCTGCGGCGCCTGGACTCAGTCCTCTCGGCTCAGGTCAACTTGGCAACCGAGGTGGCGACGGTAGCCATCGGGCCCGGTCCTGGCGAGGAGGGAGCCGATGCCCTGATCGCCGCCATCGAGAGGGCGGGCTTCGGGGCACGGCTCGCGGACTCCGAAGACAAGGTCGCCGAGGAGCGCGAACAGCGGCAGCGGCGGCGGGAAAGCTGGATTCTTCTGGTTTCCGTTCTGCTGACTCTCCCCCTCGTCGCCCCCATGCTCCTCCATCCCTTTGGGCTTGTCTGGGCGCTCCCCCCCTGGCTGCAACTCGCCCTGGCGACACCGGTCCAATTCCTGGTGGGTTGGCGCTATTACCAAGGCGGCTGGGCGGCCCTTCGGGCGCGCACGGGCAACATGGATCTTCTTGTGGCCCTCGGCACCAGCGCTGCCTATGGGCTGAGCGTCTGGAACCTCGCCCAGGGGAAGCCTCACCTCTACTTCGAGGCTTCGGCGGCGGTCATCACCCTGGTCCTCTTCGGCAAACACATGGAGGCCCGAGCCAAGCGAAGCGCGACGGCTGCCATCCGGGCTCTCATGGCCCTGCGGCCCGATACGGCCAGGGTTCTCCGCGAGGGGGAGGCGATCGAGATCCCTGCCGAAGCCGTGGGCAAGGGCGAGGTCGTGCTCGTCAAACCCGGGGAGCGCATCCCCATGGACGGGGTGATCCTGCGCGGGGGTAGCCAGGTCGACAACTCCATGCTCACCGGGGAGAGCATGCCCGTTCGAGTGGAGGTGGGGGACGAGGTCACGGGGGGGGCGATCAATGGGGAGGGGCTCCTCGAGGTCCGGGTCACCAGGGTGGGAGAAGAATCGACCCTGGCCCAGATCGTTCGGATGGTCGAGGGAGCCCAAGCCAAAAAAGCGCCCATCCAGCGGGTCGTGGACCGGGTCGCGGCGGTCTTCGTGCCGGCTGTCATTCTGGTTGCGCTTGGGACCCTGGTCGCTTGGATGATGGCCGGAGTGGGGACCGAGGTGGCCATCGTCAACGCGGTCGCCGTGCTCGTGATCGCCTGTCCCTGCGCCCTTGGTCTTGCGACCCCGACGGCCTTGATGGTGGGGACCAGCGCGGCGGCGCGGGCGGGCATCTTGATCAAGGACGCCGAAGCCCTGGAGCAGTCCCACAGGGTGCAGACCGTGGTCTTCGACAAGACCGGGACACTGACCCAGGGCCGGCCCATGGTGCAGGGCATGGTGGCGCTTCAGGGGACGGAGAGGGAGTTGCTCTACTGGGGGGCTTCGGCGCAGCAGGGGAGCGAGCATCCCCTGGCCAGGGCCCTCCTCAAGGAAGCGGAGAGGCTCGAGATCCCGCTGGGCCCGCTCACCTCCTTCAAGGCCCTGATGGGCAAGGGGCTCGAGGCCGTTGTGGGCGAGCGCCCCATTCTGGTCGGCAGCCAAAAGCTGATGGAGGAGAGGGGCATCTCCCTGGAGGATCTGCCTCCCGAGTTGGAGGCCTGGGAGGCCCGGGGGATGACCCTGGTGTTCGTGGCCCAGGGGGGCGAAGAGAGGCGGTTGCTCGGCGTTTTCGGGCTTGCCGATGCCTTGCGTCCTTCCTCGGCGCAGGCGGTCGCTTTTCTCCAGAGCCAGGGGATCGAAGTCGTGATGCTGAGTGGAGACCACCGTGCGGCCGCCGAGTTGGTGGGAAAGCGGCTTGGGGTGGATCGCACGATCGCCGAGGTGCTCCCAGGGGAAAAAGCCGATGTGGTCAGGGAACTGTCCCAGTCCGGTCGCGTGGTCGCCATGGTGGGGGACGGCGTCAATGACGCGCCCGCGCTGGCGGCAGCCCAGGTGGGGCTTGCCGTTTCGAGCGGGACGGACGTGGCCATGGCCACAGCCTCGGTGACCCTGATGCGGCCCGATCCGCTGCTGGTGGGGGACTGTCTCTCGGTCTCCAAAGCCACCACGCGCAAGATCCACCAGAACCTGTTCTGGGCCTTTGTCTACAACATTGTCGCCATCCCCTTCGCGGCCATGGGCTACCTCAACCCCGTGATCGCGGGCGCCGCCATGGCCATGTCGAGCGTGAGCGTTGTGAGCAATTCGCTGCTCCTGCGCCGCTGGAGGCCGAGTCGATGAAGACCCAGGACAAAGGCCGCCGTTTGACGATCGGGCGCCTCGCCGAGGAGAGCGGGGTCCCGACCAAGACGATTCGTTATTACGAGGAAGTGGGGCTGCTTCCCCAGCCCGTCCGTGGAAGCAATGGCTACCGTCGCTACGAGGAGAGTGCCGTTCACATGCTGCGCTTCGTGAGCCGGGCGCGGGAGATGGGCTTTTCGATGGAGGAGACCCGGGAGCTGCTTGCCCTTTGGCTGGACAAGGGGCGTAAGAGCGCCGATGTGCGGGCGATCGCCTTGCGTCACCTTGCGACCATTACTCATAAGATTTCCAAGTTGCAGGGGCTTCAGGCCACTCTGCAGCACCTCGTGCGCTGCTGCCACGGGGACGACCGGCCTGATTGTCCGATTTTGGAGGCTCTAGCGGAGGAGGAGAGATGAAGACTTATGGAATCAAGGGAATGACTTGTGAGGGTTGCGTTGGGGCGGTGACGAAGGCGCTTCAGGCGGTTTTGGGGGATGTGGAGTTTGAGGTTTCTTTGGCGGAGAACTGTGTGAAGGTGAAGGGGGAGCATGATCCGGAGAGGGTGAGGGAGGCGGTTGAGGGGGCGGGGTTTGAATTTGGGGGGGAGGGGGGGCTGGAAACACCTGGAGGTGTTTCCTACGGAAAACGCCTGGAGACGTTTTCTACTTAAAACGTCTGGAGACGTTTTCTACATGAAACGTCTGGAGACGTTTCCTACTTGAAACGCCTGGAGGCGTTCCCTACCGGCGTTTCCTACCGGCGTTTCCTGCGGGGGGGGCTATTTGGGGGTGTGGGGGACGGTTTGGAAGAGGAGGACGAGGGCGCGTTGGAGGACGCGGCGGTCCTTGTCATCGATGCTGCCCTTTTGGACGATCTTGTCGACTTGGGAGAGGAGGGCGGCGAAGGAGGGGTTGGCGCGGGCGAAGTTGGGGTATTCGCGGTGTTGGAGGCATTCCTTCAGGATCTTGCGCATTTGGAGGGCGTCGCTGAGGCGGGCGCTGGGTTTGGCGAGGAAGGGGAGGGGGGCGCGGCGCTCGAGGAGGCCTTGGAGAAGGAGTCGGGAGAGGCGCAGGACGCGGGCCATCTTGGCGTAATCGAGGTTGCGGGGCTGGTCGCTCGGGCGGTGGTAATACCAGGGGGTCGCTGAGCTGACGAAGAGGTAGGGGACCTTTTTGGCCCGAAAGGACATGTAGTCGCTGCGGGCGAGGGACGGGCCGAAGGGCTCCAGGATGTAGTTGCCGAGAGGAAGGATCTGGAAGGGTTCGCCCTTGAACTTGGGTTGGATCTTTTGGATCAGGGTCTCCAGGGCGGGGCTGTGTTCACTGCCCATCAGGTAGATGTCGCCTTTGCGCCAGGGGAGGAAGTTTCCGCCGACCAGGTCGTAGATCAGGGCGAAGCGGATGCGCGCGCAGGGGATCACCTCGTGGGAGACGAAGCGACGGGAGCCGACGAGTCCCTTTTCCTCTGCGTCGAAGAAGACGAAGGCGAGGTGGTAGGGGAGCTTGTGCTTTTGCGGGGCGAAGGCGGCGGCCAGGGCGAGGGTGACAGCGACTCCGGAGGCGTTGTCGTCCGCGCCGGGGTAGTAAGTCCTGGCGCGCTTGCCGAGGTGGTCGTAGTGGGCACCGATCAGGAGGTAGTCCTTGGCGTCTTTGTTCCCCGGGAGGATGCCCACGAGGTTGCGGCAGCGGGCGCGTCCATAGCGGAATTCATGGACATAGCCGGCTCCTTCCTTTCCGCGAACACCAGGTTCGAGGCCGAGGGCCTCGATGCGCTGGAGGAGCCAGTCGCCGGCCTTGCGCCCCCCGGGGGTGCCGGCGCCGCGGCCTTGGAATTCGGGAGAGGCCAGCTTGGAGACATCCGCTCGGAGCGCGGCCTCGAGTTTGGTGGGAGACTTCTGTTGAGGAGGGACGAGGAGGGCGAGCAGGCGGCGGCTCAGGGGTTTGAGCCTGGCGTACTCGCAATTGCTCATGAGGGCGACGCCGCTGTGGAGTTCGGGAAGGGCGAGAAGCCAGGTCCGGGTCTTTTCCTGAGCGCCTGCGTGCTCCACCAGCCGTTTGCCGGCGTAGCGACCGAGGGCGAAGCCCAACCCGTAACGCGTCCGCTTGCCATTCTTCAACGCGGGGCTGGTCCAGAGGGTCTCCCAACTCTTCTTTTTGAGCAAGGATGGGCTTCCCCAGGCTGCGCCGAAGCGCGCGAGGTCCACGACATGGGACAGGAACCCGCCCCCCGGCAGCTTCCAGCTCACGTCCGTGTTGCTGGAGGGGAAGGGCTCTCCCTTTTTTCCGAGCCGCTGGTAGCCGACCGCCCGCCCGGGGATGTCCTTCCACTGGTAATCGGGCTCCAGGCTGGAGAGGCCGAGGGGGAGCTTGATCCTCTTTCGCACCTGTTCCCAGTAGGGGACGCCTCCCGCCCGGCGGAGTACCGCGCCTGCCAGGATGAAGCCATGGGTGGAGTAGCTGTATTTGGTCCCGGGCTCGGCGATCAGCGGGGAGTCCTTGAAGGTGTCGAGGGCCAGGATGAGGTTGGCGAAGGGATGCTTCTCTTTGTAGCTGCGCTGGGTCCGGATGACCTTGCCGTTTCGGTAGTGCACGATCCCCGCCTGGTGGGCCAGGAGGCGCCGCATGGTGATGGGCCAAGGTTTCTTGGGAAACTCCGGGACATAGCTGCGGATGTCCTTGTCCAAATCCAGCTTGCCCTGCTCCACCAGCTGCATGGCAGCGATGGCGGTCAGAGGTTTTGAGATCGATGCCCAGCGATACTTGGTCTCCTTGCTGGCGGGGATCCTGGCCTCGCGGTCGGCGAAGCCATAGCCCTTGGCGTAAACGACCTTGCCTCCTCGAAACAAGGCGACCGAGAGTCCGACAAGGTTTTGCCGCCGCATACTCCGCTGCGCCAGCGCATCCACCTTTGCGGGGAGGGTTGGAGCTGCTTCTTGTGGAGGGGATCCCTGGGGAGCCAGGGCCATGAGAGGAAGGAGCGAGGAGAGGATGGTCGGCATCATTGGTCCTTGCGAAAGGGAGAGGGTCCAGGATCTTCGAGCCACTCCTCGAAGATTTTTTTCCAAGGCTCGGGGATGGGCTGTTTGCTCATGTGCCGCATGTCCACCGAGACGGTGCGGATACGAGCGACGGCGAGGCGCTGTTTGCCTTGTTCGTCCTTGGACATCCAGAACTCGAAGTGCACCGAATGCTTGCCCAGTCCGATGATCCGGAGTCCGATCCAGGGCTCGTCCCCGTAGCGAATCTGTCCCAAAAAATCCGACTCGATGTGCACGGCGGGCAGCCCGAAATGCTGCTTGTGCAAGACCTCCGCGTAGGGGATGCCCAGGGCGTCCTGCCACCAATCCTCGAAGACCTGGTGAAAATAATGAAAAAAACTCGGGTAATAGGCGATTCCCGCGTCATCGATGTCGCCGAACCGGTATCGGAATTGCTTCGCGAACTTCATGGTCCCTAGAATAGGTTCGTCCCCGGAGGAAAGGATCCCCTTTTGATCAGAATTCTTCCAACCCCCACCCTTCCTTGAAATGGAGCGCGGCGATGACTTTGGTATCCTTCTTGCTTCCCCTCGTCTTCCTTGTCCAGCAGAACAAGGGTTACCCATTCGAGGAACCCATCCTCCTCCGAAGCGGGGGAGAGATCATCGACGTGGAGATGGGACATGCCGCTCCGCTGCTGGTGGACCTGGATGGGGATGGAAAACGAGAGCTTCTTGTCGGCCAGTTTGGTGAAGGCAGGCTGCGGATCTACGAGCGGACCCGGGAGGCAAAGGCTTATGATTTTGGCCCCGTCCGTTACTTCGAAGTGGGGAAACATCTGGGGCGTGTCCCAACGGGTTGATGCGTGGGTTTCGGTCCGCAGTTCGCGGACCTCGACGGCGATGGCAAGAAGGACCTCGTCTCGGGTTCCTGGCCGGGGGAGGTTTATTGTTTCAAGGGCCAAGGCGGGGGGACCTTTGCGGCCCCGATCAAGCTGGGATTCGAGGATGGAACCGAGCTGAACGTGGGCAAGGCCGCCTCCGTGGCCGTGGGGGATTGGGACGGTGATGGGGATCTGGACCTCCTCATCGGGGTGATCTCCGGAGAGGTCTGGTTCGTTCCCCGGGTGGCGAAGGAATGGAACAAGGGTTTCGGACCCGGCCAGAAGATCCAGGTCGGCTCGAAAGATCTGCGGGTGCCGGGGGGAGACGCGGGGCCCGCGCTGGCGGATTTCGACCGGGACGGAATCACGGACCTCCTGGTGGGTGCGGGAAACGGGAGCGTGCTCCTCTATCGCCGCGTCCGTAAGGGGGACGCGCTGCTGTTGCAACCTCCCCAGATCTTGCTTCCCCGTGGGGATTCCCAGCCCAAGGATCCCAAGCGTCATGGGCAGCGCTCCAAGCTCCAGGTCCTCGACTGGAACGGGGATGGACGCATGGACCTGTTGGTGGGCGACTTTTCTACAGAGCCGGGCGCTGCCCCCAAGTTGAGCCAGGCCCAGCAGGAAAAGAAAAAGAGCCTCCTCGCCCGGCGCAGCCGGATCTCCGCGGGTCTGGGGGAGAGGATCCGCGCCCTGTCCAGAAAGGTTCGCAAGGCTCTTGGTTATGGAGAAAGGGAGACCATCCCTCCGACCAGGCGCAAGGCTTTCAACCGCGCCCTCCTCAAAGCTTATGCGGGCGACCCGGCCTACAACAAACTGCGGGCAGAGTCCCTTAAGATCGCAGAGAAGTTGGCGCCCCTGAGCCCCAAGCAGATCCTCCACGGGCGGGTGCGTTTGTTTTTGCAAAGGGGCTGAGGGTCGATCCCGCCAGCTTGCCGCGCTTCCATTTTTTCGGAGGGGCCCTCTTCTCGCGGAATCTTCGTTCGATGAAGCCTTTGGTGGGCTGTGTCTTCAGATCCTCCACGGGCGGGTGCGTCTGTTTTTGCAAAGGGGCTGAGGATCTATTCCTCCAGCTTGCGGCGCTTCTTTTTTTCGGACTGGGCCTTTTTCTCGCGGAGTCTTCGTTCGACGGAGCCTTTGGTGGGGCGCGTCTTCTTGCGGATCTTGGGGGGGCGGGCGACTTCGAGAAGCATGGCGCGGAGCCTCTCCAGGCAATCGGCGAGGTTTCGGCCCTGGTCGCGGTAGCGGCTCGAGGCCAGGATCAGGCGGCCGTCCTTGGTCAACCTGGATCCGAACCTGGCGCGGAAGCGTCCTTTGACTGCGCCCGGGAGACTGGTCGACTTTTCGAAGTCCCAGACGAGTTGGACGCGGGAGGCGACCTTGTTCACGTTTTGTCCGCCGGGACCCGAGCTGCGCGAGTAGATGAAGTCGAATTCCCTGAGGGGGATCTTGATCCTGGGAGTGACGACCAGCTCGCTCATCGGGGGCGCCTCATGTGAGGTCGGGCCGGTCCCGTCCCGCGAGCCAGGGGCCAGGCCAGAACTGTCGCTCGTGACCGTAGCGGTGGGCCGCGTGCAGGCTGAGGTGGGGATTGCCGAGGTGGGGCCTGGCCAGCGCGCAGAGGTCGGCCCTGCCCGCCCCGAGGATGGTGTTGACGTGATCCGAACCGAGAATGGCACCGACCGCCATGACCGGGATCCCAGCCTCGTAGCGGATCTGTTCGGCGAAGGGGACCTGGTACATGCGCCCGAAGACGATGGGGGAGTCGGGGACATTGCCCGCCGAGGAGACATCCATCAGGTCCAGCCCCTCGGCTCCCAGGGCCTTGGCGACCTGGACGGCTTCGTCCGGGGTGAAGCCCTCTTCTCCCATCCAGTCGCTGGCGGAGATGCGCGCGATGACCGGTTTGCTCTCCGAAAAGACCTCCCGCACCGCCCGAAAGACCTCGAGGGGAAAGCGCATCCGGTTTTCGAGGGAGCCTCCATATTGGTCCTCGCGCTTGTTGGTCAGCGGCGAGAGAAAACTCGAGAGGAGATAGCCGTGGGCCATGTGCAACTCGACGAGGTCGAAGCCCGCCTCGTCCGCCCGCCGGGCCGCGTCCACGAAAGCTGCCTTGACCCGGGCGAAATCCTCTTCTTCCATGGCCCGGGGGCTCGGCCAATCCGGCTTGAAGGGAAGAGCGCTCGGCCCGATCGTCTCCCAGGCTCCCTCCTCCGGCCGGAGGGGTCTGTCCTCTCCGGTCCAGGCGTGGGCGGTCGAGCCCTTGCGCCCCGCGTGGGCGATCTGCATCCCGATCTTGGCCGCGCTGTTCTCGTGCACGAAATCGACGATGCGTTTCCAGGCGTCGCGGTGCCTGTCGCTCCACATGCCGGCGCAGCCCTTGGTGATGCGCCCGATCGCCTCCACGTTGCACATCTCGGTGAACACAAGCCCCGCCCCTCCGAGAGCCAGGCCCCCGAGATGCACCAGGTGCCAATCCGTCGGCACACCCTCTTGGGCCGAATACTGGCACATGGGCGAGACCACGATGCGGTTGCTCAGGCTCAGCTCCCGTCCTTCGAAGCGGAAGGGCACGAAGGCCGGTACCGGCCAGCTCCCGTCGGGCTCGGGCTCGGCCCCCTGCGCCCTGGCGAAGTCCTTCCGCCGCTGATCCACCAGCTCCGGATCCCGGAGCCTCAGGTTGTCGTAGGTGATGCGCTTGCTGCGCGTCATCAGGTTGAAGGTGAATTCGATGGGGTCCTGCTCGAGGTAGCGGGCGGAGTTTTCGAACCATTCGAGGCTGGTCTGGGCGGTCTTCTGCAGTTTGAGTCCATCGATGTAACGCGACTCCTGGTAGGCGGCCAGGGTGGCGGGGACATCCTCCCAGCCATGTTCGGCGAAGGCGTCCCGTAGGGCCATCGCGTCTTCCATGGCCAGCTTGGTCCCCGAGCCGATGGAGAAATGCGCCGTGTGCGCCGCGTCGCCCAGCAGGACGATCTTGTCCTTGTGCCAGCATTCGTTGCGCACCGTCGGAAAGGTCCGCCAGATGGACCGGTTGGTCAAGAGCCTGGCCGAACCCAAAAAGTCCGCGAACAGGTCCTGGCAGTAGGCGGCGGACTCCTCTTCCCCGGCCTTGTCGAGCCCTGCCTTTTTCCAGACCTCTTCGCGGCATTCGACGATCCAGGTGCTGAGCCCCTTTTGAAACGGATAGGCGTGCACCTGGAAGAGCCCGTGCTCCGTCTCCTTGAAGACGAAGGTGAAGTTCTCGAGCTGCAGGTCCGTGCCGAACCATGCGAATTTGCACTTGCGCCAGTCCAGGCTCGGTTTGAAGGTCTCCTTGTAGGTCTCGCGCACCAGGCTGTTGATCCCGTCGGCCCCCAGGATGAGATCGGCGTCCATGACTTCCTCGACCGACTCGATCTCCGTCTCGAAGCGCAGCCGGACTCCCAGCTCCTTGCAGCGGTCCTGGAGGATCAGGAGCAGTTGTTTGCGGGATAACCCGGAAAACCCGTGGCCCTTGGACACCGTCCAGGTCCCCCGGATCCAGGTCCGCATCTCCGACCAATGGATGAAGGATTCCGTGATCGCCTTGTAGCTCTCCGGGTCCGCCTCCTCGAAACCGCCGAGAGTCTCGTCCGAGAAGACCACCCCCCAACCAAAAGTGTCGTCGGGACGATTCCGTTCAAAGACCTCGATCTCCGCTCCTGGATAGAGCTTTTTCAACAGGATGGCGCCATAGAGCCCGGCGGGGCCGCCTCCAATGCTGGTGATCTTCATGGGACAGGTGTACTCAATCTCGATCCCCAATTCCATTCCTGAATCCTTGGGGCGCCGCTATCGTGGGGTCTGGATGAGTGATCCAGGCACAGCGGAGCGTTTCCAGGAACTCCTGGCGAACATGAAAAAGCCGGAGTCGATCGAAGAATTCCGGGAAATGCAGAGGCCCTTCGCCCCTCTCCTCAACGAGGATCCTCCCCAGGTGGGCAGAGTCCTGGAGCGGGTCCGCTTTCGCCGGGTCGAAGGGATGGAGGTCTACACCGACCTCCTCATACCCGAGGGAAAGGGTCCGCATCCCCTGATGCTCCTCTTTCATGGAGGCGGCTGGGTCATGGGCTGTGCGGCCAACATGCGCAAGCTCGGTCTCCGATTCGTGGAACAGGGTTTCCTGGTGGTGGTCCCCGACTATCGCCTCGCTCCTGAGCATCCCTTTCCCGCGGCCTATGAGGACTGCCGCCAATGCCTTCGCTGGGCTTATGAAAACGCTCTCGGTTTTGGGGGAGATCCCAGCCGCATCGTCATCGCAGGGGACTCGGCCGGGGCCAACCTCGCGGCTGCCATCGCCACTGCTGAGCCTCTTCCTTCGGGCCTCCGGCTCGCGGCCGCCCTCCTCCTCTATGGGATCTATGACCTTCGAGGCCTGGATGCCTTTATGCGAAAGATGAAGGGGGCGTTCACCAATCCCGAGTTGCTCCGCATGATGGCCGACGCCTACGCGGGTGGGAAGGCGACCGAGGCCTGGGCGCGGGATCCAAGGGTGTCCCCCTTTTCCAAGGCCCAGCTCCTTCCTCCCAGCCTCGTGGTCTGCGGTTCCATGGACCCCTTTCTTTCCCAGAGTGAGCAGCTCTTTCAGGCTTTGGAGGGTCGTAAA
>DROQ01000212.1 GCA_011321845.1 Planctomycetota bacterium
AAAAAAAGGAAGAGCAGAAGGACGCGCAGGCAGAGGAGCAGAGCCAGGACTCCATCGCCATGGTCTTCGGCGCTCCTGGCCAGGAGCAGGAAAAAAAGGAAGAACAGAAGGACGCGCAGGTAGAGGAGCAGAGCCAGGATTCCATCGCCATGGTCTTCGGCGCTCCTGGCCAGGAGCAGGAAAAAAAGGAAGAGCAGAAGGACGCGCAGGCAGAGGAGCAGAGCCAGGACTCCATCGCCATGGTCTTCGGCGCTCCTGGCCAGGAGCAGGAAAAAAAGGAAGAGCAGAAGGACGCACAGGCAGAGGAGCAGAGCCAGGACTCCATCGCCATGGTCTTCGGCGCTCCTGGCCAGGAGCAGGAGAAAAAGGAAGAGCCAAGGAGCGAGAAAGAGGATGTCCCCGCAGAGGTCTTTGAGGGGCCAGCGAACTCTCAACCTTCAGGGGAGGTTCCGGGCCCCCAAGGCCCCACCCGGGGAGCCGACTCCATGGCCGTGGGGCTCGCCGAGATTCGTGGACCCGTGACGGAAATCGCTCAGCACACCAAGGAGGTTGCGGAGAGCCTCAATCGTCTGACCGAGACTGCCCAGGGAGCCGCCCAGGAATTCCGCAAGAAACTGGACCAGAATCGCTCCATCGGCAAAACGCTCGTAACCCTCGGCCTCTTCACCCTCGGCCTCTGCTGGTTCCTCGCCATGGTTCTCAAACCTTTCCTGGGAGGGCTCGGGTTCTATTTTCTCCTCGCAGCCAATCTGGCCGCCTCCGTCACCGTCCTCGTAGGACGGAAAAAGATCATCGAAAGCGGGTCCAACCGGGAGGAGTGATCAGGTTCAGGAGGAGCCGAGCCGCTCCCGCCTTGAGAGCACGAAGCTGCCGGTGAAGGACAAGGGCGCAGTACACATAACTCCCTCTCCCGCTGCGGGCTGCCAGCAGGGCTCCCGTTCGTGGAGTCCGATCGATATTGAGCCCCTGGGGAAGCTCGGGCAACTCCCTCATTTCCGGCTCCTGGATCATCAGGAGCCGCTCATAATGCACATCCGTCTTCTTTTCTTCTGGGAAATAAAGACCCCGTTCCTGTACCCAGCCATCCCAGTCCCTCGCCTCGATGGGATTGGGCCTGGTCAGCAGAGGATGTTTTTTCAGGAGGGTATGCACAACAGCGTCTTCCCGGGTGATCCTTCCCTTACCAAGCACTAAGGGAAAGGGAGCGAGCAAGGTTCCCAGGCTCTCCTCGTTGAACTCGCTGGGCTTGTGGTAAAGGACCACTAGATGCCCTCCCTCTTCCACAAAACGGAGAAGCCGAGGTATCTGGGGGCGCAGATCGGGACGAAGGAGGAGGGCCCGGCTATCCACAAGGACCGTAGCAAAGGGAGCCAAGGAAGTTCGAAGGAGGGTCCTGGCATCCAAGGCCCTCACATCGATTCCAAAGGAGTGGAGAACCTCTTCGACCGTTCGATCCGGTCCACGGACGATGCCCAGGATCAATCCGGCGGGGATCCTCGCGCGCACCGGAAAAAGCCTCAGAGGAGCTTCAACCCCTTCATAGGGGGTGGAGAGATGGAATTTGAGGGCAACTGGCCTCAAACCTCTCCCCAGAGGATCCCAACCGGGAATCTTGAGGCGAAGACTCACAAAATACTCCCCCAAAAGAGGGGGGGCCTGAAAGGAGAGGCCCAGCCGATCCCTGCGGAGTTCCGGCCCAAAGAGAAAACCTGGAGGCCCCGCCAGCCCCAATCGGGACGCAAGCCCCATGGGGACAGGCTTGGAAATGCGCAGGGAAAGGGGCAACTCCCCCCCCTGGCTCGGCACCAGCAGGTGCTCCTCGGGAACCACCCGCATCGCCACACTCCGCTCCTTGGGTATCCGGCCATGAACCTCCGTCAGAAACCTCCCCCCACTCCAGAGTACATCGAGGACAAGAAGGAGCCGAGGCTGCTCCCTGTCCAGCCTCCCCCTGAGAGGCACTCGGAGGAACCCCCGGGAAGGAACCAAAAGGCCTTTGGGCGACACCAGGTGAGAGAACCCATGGGAGAGAGTCGGACGAAACCTGAACCGCAGTTCCTGCCGCCCCCCGTTCCAGATTTCGAGGACCTGGCCGGTATGTTCCGGGTCTTCCACCCCGCTGGGTTTCAAGCGGATCCGAAGGCCCATCGCCGCTTCCATTGCCTTGCGAGCGGCATCCAGATGCCAAGACCCTGGTGCCCTCTTCCCCAGCTTTTCCTCTCGCAGCAAGGCGATGAGTTCCCCCAGAGTTTCCAAAGCCTTGGGAGCCTCAAACCCTTGGAGCAGCAAAGCCTCCAGTCGTTTCGTCCAGCCCTTGCCCCGGGATCCCAATCTTTCGAAGAAATCGAGAAGTCCCTGGCCCGTAAACCTCCCTTTTCCATCCAATGCCAACAGCCTCAGCTCGGGCCCGATCTCCTCCTCCATCGGACCATGGGGGCCCTGGGTTCGGTGTTGGAGAAGGGCATGGTACGCCTCCTCTCTGAACGTCACGCTCCGGATCGGGTCCAGCTCTTCCAAGGAGAAACGGCTTTCCTCCTTCTCCCCTTTACCGGGATTCCGAAGAATCCGAAGCAAGCGGGGAGCCCTATCTCCCTCCCTCTCGACCTCTCGTTTCAACAAGTAGAACAATGCACGCTTCTGCCCATGCGCGTCCTGCTCCGAATGGGGCGTAAAGATCCATTCGGGAGAAAAAGCCTCCAAGGCCTCTTTGAGGACCTCGGCGGGTCTCGCTGCTTTCCAATGGTCCAGAGCTTCCGCAGCGGTACGACAGTAACCAAAATCCACCAACCCCAGGAAACGCACCTTCACGTCCAAACGTTTCGCCGCCGCGAGACTTTCCCTGCGACGAACAGCCCCCAGCGCTCTTCCAAGCTCATTTCCGACAGCGTTTTGCCCCCCCTCGCCCATGGTCGCGATCAAAACCTGGACATCCATTCCGAATTTCCGGCGCAAAACAAGAGCGGTGGCCGGCCAGGGGTCGTCCGGATGGGTTACGACAATCCATGCCCTGTGCCCTCCTTGTACATCAACCAGGGCCTGGCGACCCTTCGCCAGACCCTGGAGCCCCACGGTCTCTCCCAGAGGGACACCCTGGGAGCAAAGGGGGGAGAGGAGGCCGAGGCAAAACCCAACCCCCCCGGCCATGGAGGTAAGCGAGCTTTTTCTACTTGCCAAATCGCCGCGCTTTCATTCGATTGGACCTGACTCCAAGGGCGGTGATGATTCCGATCGCCCCCACTCCAAGGGCCGCGTAGGTCATGGGACCACTGAAGGGCCCCTTGCTGACATAGAGGTAACCCTTGGGGTCCAAACGGGTGAAACTCAGGGTCCCGGAGAGGTGCTTGGTAAAGGCCGTCTCGGAAGGAAGGAGCCCCAGGTCGATGGGGACCTCGGGAGGGATGGAGATGAAGGAGATGACCCCCGAGAGCGCCCCGTAGATCCCGCTGAAGTTGGCAGCGGTATCGTTGAAGGTAAGAGTCTTCACCCCTTCGGGGATTGTCCCCTGCAAGGCCTTGAAGACAGGATTGTCCAGGATCGAAGTCTTGGGATTCCCGGCGAGGCGGTTACGGGCTTCCTGGACATCGGCCCGGGAGAGACTGAAGATCATGAAGCCCTTTTCGAAGGCCAAGGTGGGCTCGATCATGGCCATGGGGTCCATCCCCCCTCCTGTATCCAATTGAATATCCAAGGCGTAGAACACCCCGTTTTCGGTCTCGTTCTCCACAAGATCAAAGCTGCCCCCTGTGAGTTTCCCGATCTTGCGAAGGACCTCGACGGTTTTCTTGGGGTTCGGACAGGCGATCAGCAAACCCATCTCCGGGGCCCCGCCAAGTCCCGCCAGAGGCATGCTGTAGGAGATCACTTCGGGACCGAAGGCACGGAACAAATCCTTCTCGATGCTGAAGCCCAGGTTTTGCTCGAACCCTTGGATTCGGCCCTTGACCATTTCTCCCACCTTGGGGTTATAAGCGTCGATGCCCGCCAGGACCGCCCTGTAGATGTTTTTCATACCGTCCAGGCTGGCCAAGGAAAACGAGCTGGCATCCTTGGGGATGATCTTGAGCCGGTCCATGTTGACCAGCTCCTTGCTTCCCGTCGCAGCGAAGAAACCCTTGCGCTCACCCTCGGGGACCAGGCCGAAGGCCCGGGTAATGCCCACCTTTCCCTCATAGCCCGTCGCAAGCCCAAAGGCTTTGAGGCTGGAAATCCCAGTCGCATCCAAGGCGCGTTTGACTCCCTCGAAATCCACCGCAGCCAGATCCGGCTCTTGCATCGCGGCCATCTGAAAACCCTTGAGGCTCAGATCGAGGACCCTCGAGAAGTTGCAAAAAACTTCGATGGAGGCTTCCAGGGCATGGGTTTTCTGGGAGACGGCCTTGTATAACCCGCTGGCCAACAATCCACCCTGCTCACCCGCGCTCATCCGAGAGGCGATCCCCTCGAAGTCCGCCTTGTCGGTGCCGATCAAGAGACTCGAACCGACCCATCCCCAGTTCAGCGAAAGAAAGGGGACCTGGGGAGGAATGATGCTCTTGTAGGCAATCTCACCGACCTTGGCCTCCTGGATCGGTCCCATCATTTCGGGGCTATTCTGGGCTTTGGCGGCATATATGCCTTCGCCCATGCCCAGGATTCCTTTGATCACTCCCGCGGAGGGCCCGAAATCGAGGCAGAGTGCGAGGGACACCTTGGGCATGCTCTTTTGGGAAGGGGGTGCGAGATCCACCAGAGCAAAGGAGGCGCCATGAAGTCGCACCGTCAAGAGCTTGTCAGGATCGATGGGGAAGGAACCCTGTTTATACATCGCCTTGCCCTGGGCCACGAGCTGATGGAACTGTTTCTTGGCCATATCCAGAGCATCGGCGAGGAAATCCTGGACCTCCTCTTCTCCCCAGATCTTATAGAGCTCGGTCTTCTTGAATTGCTCGATCGCAGTCGGCAAATCAGGCGCAGAAGCCAGGAAGATGGTGCTCTCTGGGAGGCTTCGTTTGAAATCCTTTTGTGCTTGGACAGGCGCGGCCGCCAGTCCAAGGAGAGAAAGAACAAGAACCCCGGAGCGAATTCCGGGGAGGAGAGATGTATTCATCATTTCAGCCAATACTCCAATATTTAGGAAAGCTCAAACCCGCTAGGCTCCGCCGAAGAACCTTTGTTTGGATCAGGGGAAGACAGCGCCGGAATCTTGGGCTGCTGACTTCCATTGGTCTTTGACAAACATCCATGGACAGGGGGGCCTGAAAAGGGAAAACGGTTGGTCGGAACACGCGCTTACGAGAACGGACCGAAGTATCTAAAAAATTCCAAGTATCCCGAAAAAGGCTCCGGGATGCGCTCAAAACGAAACAGGGAAGCAAAAGCGTAATCTTCCCAAGCGAACTCCTGGAAAAAGCCCGAACACGGATCAAAACTCCCAAGTCCGAGGGGCACAATCCCAAAGAAGGAGTCTTCCTTTGCGGGAATCCCCCCCTCCGGGGACAGGAGAATCCAAGAGGATAGGCCCTCCCCATCCTGCCGCAAGACAGGAGAGGGGAAGAAAGGGAGGAATCTTTGTTCTTTGGGACAAGAACGGGGATTCCCTAGGCCTCCCGGAGCAATTTGGTGACCAATTCCTGGACTCTCTCCCGGATCTCCTCGTCTTCCTCCAGGATCTGCTCGGCTTTTTTGATGGAATGCATGATCGTGGCGTGGTTCCGATCCCCGAAAAACCCCCCGATTTGCTTGAGGGAAAGGGGAGTGTATTTCCTGGCCAGAAAGATGGCGATCTGGCGGGGTAGGACCACACTGTGTACCCGGGTTTTGGACTGAAGATCCCTGGACTGCACTCCAAATTCCCTCGCGACCGCCTCCATGATCTTGTGGATCGGCACCCTTCGGGCGCTCGGTCGGTAGTCATGGAGAACTTCTTCGGCAAGGGAGAGGTCGATGCGCCGCTTCATCAGGTTGGCGATTCCGAGGAGCTTGGTTACCGCGCCCTCGAGTTCCCTCACATTCGTGTCCACATGCTCGGCCAGGAAGCGGGCCACTTCGTCGGAGAGTTCGAAACTCCTCATCCTCGCCTTGCGCTTCACGATGGCGATTCGAGTCTCGAGACAGGGGGAGTCCAAACGAGTGACCATCCCCCAGCCGAAGCGGGAGATGAGTCGATCCTGAAGGGTTCGCAACTCCTTGGGCGCCCGATCCGAACTCAAGACGATCTGCTTTTGGTTGTTGAACAGGGTATTGAAGGTATGAAAGAACTCCTCCTGCGTCCGACTCTTCCCTTCCAGCATTTGGATGTCGTCCACGAGGAGCATGTCCACATGGCGGCAGTTGTAGCGGAAATCCGAAATGTTGCCATTGGTCACCGCCTGGATGAACTGATTGATGAAATTCTCGCAGGACAGGTAGAGGATCCGACGCGGGGTCTTCCCCCTCAGGACAGCGTGGCAGATCCCCTGGAGGAGGTGGGTTTTGCCCAGCCCCGATGCGCCATGAATGAACAAGGGGTTGTAGGGCCCCCCAGGGAATTCCGCGACAGCCTTGGCCGCGGCGAAGGTCAACTCATTGCAGGATCCCACCACGAAATTTTCGAAGGTGAATCCAGGGTTCAGGGCCTGATCCGAATTCTGGGTGAAAAAGCCAAGGTTCTCCCGGGATGTCTCCCCCCCCTTGCAAGACGACACCCTCCCCCTGCCCTTTCTCCGCCCTTGGGTCGCCCCCAAGGCGGCGGACCCGGTCCTCGGGGACTCGCCTGCCGAGGATTCGGACTTGGAGGATTCAGGAGCACCTTGGGAAAGATAGAGGGGGGCGCCCCCCTCCTTTTCGTCCTTCCCCTCCCCAGGCTGAGCGACCTGGTCCCACGCGAGCACTCCCCCGGGGGCTCCTTTCCCCTGATCCCGATGTTTTCCACCTCCGTTTCCTGCTTCCTCCTCTCTTGTTCCCCCCTCTCTTGGATCCCCCATTCTCGAATCCACCTCTCTCGAATCCCCTTCTCTGGAATCCCCCTCTCTGGAATCCACGAGAGGAGCCCTTCGATCGGAGTTCGAGAAGGGGGCACCCTTCCCATGCCCGCGGTTCTCCTCGGCCCGTCCCCCCTCCTGCGAAACCCTGGAACCATCCCGCTTCGTTTGGGAAAAATTCGCAAAGGAACCTAGGCAGGGGTACGCCTGCACAGATTCCCCATCCAGACTCTCCCCCAGCTCGTTTCCCTGGTAGAGAAGAACCCGCCAGCTCCGCCCATCCATGCTGCGGGCTGTCTCCTTGAGGACATCGTAATAATGCCTCTGGATCCAGTCCTTGGTAAACGCATTGGGAGCAACGAACTCAAGGATTCCATCCTTTGCTCCCCGGCATTGAAGCCGGGAAAGCCAAGTTTCGAAATGCGCCTTTTCGACCTTTTGGCGCAATCGTTCGGCAAGCCTCCCAAAGAACAGCTCCGTCTCTCGAAGATTCATTCGGCCGCTCTCCCCGCCCAAATCCAAGCTTCTCTCCTCCATCACAAACCTTTCCCTTTCCCAATTTTTCAACCCACAAAAACATCTTCCACTGCTCAAGACTTGGAAACCGACCATCTGACCCGAAGGAAAAAAGGAACACGCAGAATTCCCTCTTTGACGAAAACCTTCGTGAATCGGATCGCCCCGGAATGTTTCAACAAGTCCTAGGCCCAAACGCCCATGAAAGCGTGCCGTTCAAGGCGAGCCCCGGAAGGGGCATCCCCCAAGGCAATCCTGGGACCTTCGGAAGAGCAGGATGCGTCGGGGATTGGAGACTCCTGGCTTCAGCCAGGAGCTGTCTTGGGAACATGTGCGCATAACCTTCACCAAAGGACCCCGACATTCCATAGAGAAACCTCCCATCGCCCGGCCAGCGAGGTCTCCCCCCAGTTCCATCCCCTCGGCGATGCGGCCCAGCCATTTGGCCTTTTCTTCACACTGGGCGACCTTGGCTCCAGGGGGAATCCCAGGTACCGGCATGCGGAGAAGCTTCGTTTTTTTTTCGGAGAAGGGACGGAATAGATCCAGGAGCAAACTCCAGAAAAAGAGGAGGAGCAACCCACTAAATAGGATCGAGTCTAATGATCAATCAATGGTGCGAATAAAAACGGAACCTCTCCACCAACCCATGCGAGAAGTTTTCTGTGAGAGAGAATGACTTTTCAGGGAGGAGACCTACCCAGGAGCAGGAAATCCTGTTCACTAACCTAGGCAACCTCAAGAACTTACGTGAGAGCAACAACAGTTGGAAGAGATCGCCTCGGGAGTTGGCCCAGGAAGCGAATCACCTTCCTCATCCGTCGAAAATCCTACACCCATCGGTCGGATCAAGTCAAAGCCGAATTCAAAGAATCCGTCCTTATCAGCCCGAATTTGGTCTTAACCCTTGTGAAAAAAGGGATGCAGCACGAGAAGAATTTTTTGGAGAGATCTCCGGACCGAGGGAAATTCGGAGGCACTCTCCCGCTTGTTCGCGGGAGAGCCCCATGGCGAGAAGGGTCCGAGACACTTGGGTGGAACCCGAACTACAAGCAGAGCCTTGAGATACAGCCAGGCCCAGGAGGTCCAAGCTTGCGACGAGGTCCCGGGCCTTCTCCCCGGGAAAGCGCAGAGTCCTCGTGTTGGGAAGAAAACTCTCCGGGTTCGGATTCCCCAAGACCTCGAAGGAGAGGCCCTGGATCCCTTCCAGAAAGGCGGCCATCGCTTCTGCCATCCTGTGGCTCCGCTCCTCACGCTCTCGCAGCGCTTTTTCGATCGCCAAAGCCGCCCCATGAGCGAGTACAGGGGACTGGGTTCCCGGCCTTCTGCCCAGCTCCTGCCCACCCCCTAGAAGAAGAGGCTCGAAGGGCAACTCCCGCTTCCAAACCAGGACCCCGATCCCACGCGGCCCCCCGGCCTTGTGCGGCGAAAGGGTGAAGGCCGAAGCCTTGCCGACCACGGCTTCCAGATCCAAGCGCCCAAGCGATTGACTCAAATCCAAATGAAGTCCCCGCCCCTCCCCC
The DNA here is from genome assembly GCA_011321845.1 of Planctomycetota bacterium. Classification (GTDB taxonomy): domain Bacteria; phylum Planctomycetota; class UBA1135; order UBA1135; genus HyVt-539. Next base: position 8,978 of record DROQ01000212.1, read on the forward strand.
AGCTCCTCCCACAGAGGACCCAGCTCTGGAACCACTCCCAGCTCATGATGTCCATAGACCGAGGTGACGAACCATGGCCCCTCCTCCTCGAGAACCCGCCCGAAGTCCACCTGCCCTTCGGAGCTCACCGGCAAGGGGACACAGCCCCCCGGATCCTCCTCCCTGTAACGACCAAAGGGTTCCCACATCGAAGAGTGTTCCAGGGGAGAGGCGAAAAAACGCCCACCGGACCTTTGCATCCAGTGATGCGCCGCAAAAGCGACCATGTTGTTCGCTTCGGTTCCTCCCGAGCAAAAGATCAGCTCGTCCCCCCGAACTCCCAAGCAGGCTGCGATCCGGTCCCGGGCATCCTCGAGCACCCGCTTCGCTTCCCGGCCGAGATGGTGTTGGGCGTGGGGATTGCCCCAGGCATGCTCCTCCACCTCCCGCATTCCCTCGAGCACCTCAGGGTCAGGGGGGGCCCCGGCGTTGTAGTCCAGATTGAATCTCATGGAGCGATCTCCGCGAAGAGTTTCCGCCACCCGGGAAGGACCCTCTCGCTCGAGAACTGCCTGGAGGCCCGTTCGAATGCCATCCGCGAACAGGCCTCATAGCGAGCAGGATTCTTCAGAAGTTCCAGCACGGCCCCCGCCAGAGCCAGGGGGCGGGCGGGGGGCACCAGGATTCCCGCCTTCCCCACGACTTCGGAGACACCTCCAACCCTGGGCCCGGCAACCGGGAGCCCATGCGACATCGCTTCCAGGAGCCCCAAGCCAAAGGACTCGGTCCTCGAGCTGAAAAGATAGAGATCCCCCCCGGCGAGGACCTCCGAGGGATCCTCGAGAGAGCCCACGAAGCGCACCCTCTCCTCGAGCCCCAAGGTTCGAACCAAAGCCTCGGCGCTCGGTCGATCCGGCCCCTCCCCCACCAGAACTGCCGAGACCGGCGTCTCCCGCTGCACCAGCCCAATGCTGAGGACAAGGTCCCGCACCCGTTTGACGGACCGAAAGGTACTCAGATGCACAAGCACCGGTTCTCTCCCGACTGGGGCCCTTCGGGGCCCCCCCTCGGGAGGAAACCTCCAAGGAGGGAGAAAATTCGGCAGGACCTGGATCTCGAGATCCTCACCGAAGATCCGCCTGGTCTCTTCGGCCAGGCTCCGGCTGACGGCGGTCAAGCGGGTCGAACTCTGGAGACCCAGGCGCACAACCCGGTGGTAGGCTGGGTCGCTTCCCACAAGAGTGATGTCCGTCCCATGGAGGGTGGTGACGATCCGGAGAGTCCCCCTCCCCACGCAGAGATCGGCGAGAAGGGCCGAGAGGGCATGGGGAAGTGCGTAGTGCGCGTGCACCACCCGGACCCCCCGCTGTTCATGCAACTCCGCGAGCCGGGCTGCCAGGGCCAGATCATAGGGGCGCCCTTGCAACAAGGGATCTCCCCTCATCGTAATCGGGTGGAAGAGCACGCCCTCCCGCAAGGCCCCCGGCTTGCGGACAGCGAGAAGATGCACCTCGTGGCCTTCCCCAGCCAGGCAACCCGCAAGGTCCGCGGCCACCCGCCCACTCCCACCCGGAGTCGGGTGGCAAAGTACCGCCATGGCCGTTTTGGACTGCTCCTTCACTCCCTGGATTATTCCAGGGGTTTATGCCGGCGGGTAGGAGTTTGTCGCGTAGGCTTCGACCGGAAGCGGAAGCTCGATCCTGAAGTCCCCGGACTCCATCTCCTCGCGTTCGGGCAGCCGAGCGCCGAGGGCCTGAGCGAGAAAACGCCCGAAATCTTCCTCCGGGCCCTTCCAACTCTCCCCCCAATGGGGGGGACCGAAATAGGAGAGCTGCAGAGAGGCATTTCCCAGGGGGGCAATCTCCACCGCTCCACCAGCCCCTGCCTTTCCCCCTAGGTTTCGGACAAGCACCCCGAGGATGGCCCCCAGTGCCGGATCCAGAAGAGGTTCATCTTTTCCCCATCCCCGGATGACCAGGAGGCGGCCCTCAGCTACCCGGTTCAGGACCTCATGGAGGACCTCATTCCCCGGCCGCAAGCCTGGCTCCAACCGGACCAGTTCCTCCCGCAACTCCAGCCCCGCTACGCCCCCTTGGACCGTTCGATCCAGGGCCCTTTCGATGGCTTCAGGATCCAAGTCCATGTGGTCGACGGCCTGGCTGATCTGGGAGTCCGCCTCCTCCCATTCCCGCTCGAGATAGGAGTCGATCCTTTTGAGGAGATCTCTCCGCCAGGCTGTCGATTCCGTTGGCATCCAAGGACCCCTATCGGCAAGGTGGTCCAAAATTCTTCATGATCCCGATCCACCCCATCCGCGCTTTGCCCCGAAAGAGAAAGGATCCCAAGTCTCCATCCCGAAAACTTCGGGGAGAATTCACATCCAGAACAGGGGAGAAACATCCGATAAGAAGGCCATGACCCCTTCTCCTCAAGGGCTCACGATCATCGCGAATCGTCTGCCTGTTCAACGCATCGAAGGTAAGAGGGGCCTCCGTTGGCAAACAAGCCCCGGCGGCCTCGTTAGCTCCATGATCCCGGTCCTCCGGCAAGGGGGACGTTGGGTAGGCTGGGGAGGTAGCAACACCAGGGACCTCGAACCCTTTCGGCACGAGGGAATCGACCTCGTCCCCGTCTCCCTCCAGGCCGAAGAGGTCGAACAGTACTACTCCGGCTTCTCCAATCGGACCCTCTGGCCCTTGTACCACGACGCCCTTCGCCCCCCGGAATTCCACCGCCGCTGGTGGAGAACCTACCAGAGTGTCAACGAGAAGTTCGCGGAAATCGCTGCGGAGAGCATGGATCCAAATGGGACCTGCTGGGTGCACGACTTCCATCTCCAGCTCGTCCCCTCTCTTCTGAAACGGAGACATCCTGGAGCCAGGATCGGTTTCTTCCTCCACATCCCCTTTCCCCCCACCGAGCTTTTCGCGCAACTTCCTTGGCGTGTCCCCCTGCTCGAAGGCATGCTTGGCGCATCTCTGATCGGCTTCCAGACCCCCTATGGAGCCAGCAATTTCCGCTCCGTCGCCAAGCGTTTCCTCGGAGCAGAGGTCGAGGGAGACAACATCTACTTCCGAGGGCGCAAGACCAGGACGGGGTCCTTCCCCATCTCCATCGATGTAAGGGCCTTCGAGAAGCTGACGAAACGTCCCGAAGTTCGGACCCTCGCCGAAGAACTCCGCAGGGACCTGGGAGGGAAGCGCAAGCTCGTCCTGGGAATCGACCGCCTTGACTACACCAAAGGCATCGACATGCGCCTGCGCGCGATCGAGACCCTCCTCTACCAAAAACCCGAGCTGGCCAAAAAATTCGTCTTCGTACAGGTCGGGGTCCCGAGTCGTGAGAATGTTCCGGACTACGAGACCCTCCGCACCCGGATCGAGTCCATCGTTGGGAGGATCAACGGACGTTTCGGTGAACCCGGTTGTGTCCCGGTCCAATACCTCTACCGCAACCTCAAACAGGAGACCCTTGTTTCCTACTACATGGCCGCGGACATCATGCTCATCACTCCTCTTCGAGATGGAATGAACCTCGTCGCCAAGGAGTTCGTGGCCACCAAAACCCAAGACGAAGGGGCCCTGATCCTGAGTGAATTCACGGGTGCCGCCAACGAGTTCCAAGACGCCCTCCTCGTCAATCCCCACGATCTGGACGGGGTCGCGAACACCCTCCACAAGGCCATCCTCATGGACCCCGCGGAGGGCCGTCATAGAATGCGAAGGCTGCGGCAACAGCTCCACCGGAACGACGTGTTTCATTGGAGCGAAACCTTCTTGGAGTCCCTGAACGAACTCGAGGTCATGCGTGTATGAGTCTTTCCCCTGAGCTGCGCGCCAAACTGGAGGAGGTCGCGCAGGCCCCAGTCCTCCTCGTGGCGACGGATTATGACGGAACGCTTGCCCCGATTGTAGAGAACCCCAACGAGGCCTTCCCAAGGCCCGAGGCCTTGGTCGCCCTCAAAGCCCTCTCGGCCATGCCGCAAACGGAGGTGGCCATCGTCTCGGGGAGAGCGATCCGTGACCTGATGGCCTTCACCAAATCTCCCGAGGGGATCCATCTCATCGGGAGCCACGGCAGCGAGTTCGATCCCGATTTCGCCGAGACCCTGCCCGAGGAAACCAAGGAATTGCGGGCCAGGGTTCTGGAGCAGCTCCGGGAGATTGCCCTGGCGGACGAGGGTCTCGTCGTCGAGGAAAAACCCACGGGTGGGGCCTTCCACTATCGCCTTGCGGAAAGTGCCGCGGCGAGCGCTGCCCTTCAGGAAGTGCTGGAAGGACCGGCCAGGCTCCCCGGAGTTCACATCAAGGAGGGGAAAAAGGTCATCGAGCTGAGCGTCGTCGACCAGAACAAGGGAAACGCCCTGAGAACCCTCCGGCAACGCTTCGGCGCAACCTCGGTTGTTTTTCTCGGGGATGACAAGACGGACGAGGACGTCTTCGCCATCCTCTGCGGGCCCGACCTTGGGGTCAAAGTCGGACGAGGGGAGACCCAGGCGGCCCATCGGGTCCAGGGGGTCGAGGATGTCTGGCACCTCTTCGCCTACCTCGCGGAAAGGCGGGTCCAGTGGCTTGCCGGCTCCAAGGCCGAACGAATCGAGGAGCACTCCCTGCTCTCCGATCAGCGCACCACCGCCCTCGTAACCAAGGACGCTCGCATCGTCTGGCTCTGCGTCCCCCGGGTGGACAGCCCGGCCCTGTTCTCGGAGCTGGTCGGGGGCCCTTGCGCAGGGCGCTTCTCGGTGGAACCCGAGAGCGGCAAGAAACCCGTGCACCAGCGCTACATCGACGACTCCCTGATCCTCGAGACCCGCTGGCCGGATTTCACGATCAAGGACTACCTCGACTGCTCGATGGGTCGCCCCAATCAGCGTTCGGGCCGCACCGACCTCATCCGTGTCATCGAGGGGAGAGGCCGGGTGCGCATCGTCTTCGCCCCCCGGCTCGACTTCGGCCGCCTCTCCACGAGGCTCCTCGCCCGCGAGGGCGGCCTCGAGATCCAGGGCGCAGTCGATCCCATCGTCCTTCACTCCCCGGGAGTCCAATGGAGCATCGGCAAAGAAGGCATCCACCATTCGGCCGAGGCCCTGGTGGAACTGGGCCCCGAGCCCCTCGTTCTCCAGCTCCGCTATGGCACGGGGAGCCTCAAACCATCGACCCTCGAGGAGCCCGAGCGGCGCAAGAAAACGGCAAAATTCTGGAGCCATTGGGTCAGCGACCTCTCCATCCCCAGCGTGGCCTCCGACCTCGTGAAACGGAGCGCCCTCACCCTCAAAGCCCTCTGCTACGGCCCCACGGGGGGCATTCTCGCGGCCGCGACGACCAGCCTCCCCGAGACCATCGGGGGAGTGCGCAACTGGGATTATCGCTACACCTGGCTTCGGGACGCGGCCCTCACGGCCGAGGCTCTCGCACGCCTCGGCAGCATCCACGAGGGGATGCGCTTCCTCGACTGGGTTCTCGGAGTCATCGAAAGCGCCCCGAGCCCCGAACGTCTGCGCCCCCTCTACACGGTCACCGGCAACCACCTCGGCCCCGAGGCAGAGATCGCCCATCTCCACGGCTACTGCGGAAGCCGCCCCGTGCGCATCGGAAACGCGGCGGCCGCCCAGGTCCAGCTCGATGTCTTCGGCCCCATCATCAACCTGGTCTACGTCCTCCTGATGTCGGGCGCCCCCCTCTCCACCGAACACTGGCGCATCGTCGAGAGCTTCGCCATCGCGGTGGAACATCGCTGGCGGGAGCCCGACCACGGCATCTGGGAGGTACGCAGCAACTCGAGGCATCACATCCACTCCAAGGTCATGTGCTGGCTCGCCATCGACCGTGCGATCAAGATCGCCGAACACTTCCTGGACCAGGACCGTCAGGACTGGCATAAACTCCGCGAACGAATCCGAGAGGACGTGTTGGAGAATGGTTTCAACGAGCGCCTCGGTGCCTTCACCGCCGCCTATGACAGCGAGGACCTGGACGCGGCGGCCCTGCATGTGGGCCTCTACGGAATGGTCTCTCCCGAGGACCCTCGCTTCATCTCCACCGTCCATGCCATCGAAAGAGAGTTGCGGAAAGGGGTGGCTGTCTGGCGCTACCGCTACGAAGACGGCCTCCCGGGCAAGGAAGGGGGCTTCCTCTTCTGCACCTCATGGCTCATCGACGCCCTCCTGCTGATCGGAGAAGAGGACCGGGCCTGGGAACTGTTCGAGGAGTTCTGCGAGCTGTTCGGGCCGACCGGTCTCCTGAGCGAAGAATACGACCCGGAGACCGGACTTTGCCTGGGGAACCATCCCCAGGCCTTCACCCACCTGGGCCTCATCCACAACGCCTTGAACCTGGCCGGCGCCCGGAGCGCCCACCTGGGTGGCAGGCACCTGCTCAAGCATTGATCCCCGGGGAGGACTCCCCCGGAGTTCGGGTTACAGGTCCTCGGGGCTGGCCTTGGCCCGAGCGGCCATGGCAGTCTGCCCAAGACCCCGGAGGAGACTAGCGAGCTGCGCGTACTGCTTCTTGTCGCGCGGGAACTCCTTGAGCCTTTCCATGAGAACACGGATCTGGGCCCGGCTGTCCCCTGTGATACGGTAGAGGTTGACCAGGCGGTCGTAGTTCTGCTTGTCGAGGGGGTCCAACTCGCGGGCAGCCTCCCATTGCCGCGCGGCAAGCTCGTACTCGCGCCGGGCGAAAAAGATTTCGCCGAGAGTCTTGCGGAGGAGCGGGACGTCCTCCCCGGTCTTGGCAACCTCGGCCTCGTGGGCTTTGGCGACCGCTTTCAGGTCGGGATGACGCTGGAGCACAAAACGGAGAACATTCTGGGCTTGCCGCCTCCGGTTTCGCCAACCGGGATTCGCGAAAGACAGGAGAGCGGCGCTTGCGGCCTGGTAGGCTTTTTGATGTTCGCCCAGCTTTACGAGGAGTTTGGCCCAACGCTCGTAGGTCTCACCCGTCCAGTAGTCCGAGCGCTTTCGACTACGCTCGTAGAGACGGATGGCTTTTTCGAGGTAGGTCGAGGCCTCGGCGAGGAGACCGCCGTCCTCGAGCCGGTAGGCGAGGTTGCGGACCTGGGCCGGATGCCAGAGTTTGGCCTCCCTCATCCAAGCCACAAGGCTGCCGAGATAGGCACGGGCTTCGTCCCTCCGGTTCAGGCCGGCAAGAACCTGGAGCTTGAGCAGGCGCCAGTCCAGACGCTTGGGATCCTCCCTGAGCAATCCTTCGATCAGGGGCAGCGCCTTGGCGTAGCGTTTCAATTCGGTGAGCCAGGAAACCAGCGTCCCTCGTCCGGAGCGACTGAGTTTTCCCTTCTTCAGGGAGAACTCGAGGGCGGCGACTGCCTCGTCCCTCGCACCCAGCCCTGTCCACAGGTAGCGGGCGGTGTAGAGCCGGATGTCTTCGCGGTCGCCATAGAGTTCGAGGACCTTGAGGGCGATCTCCCGAAAAGCGCTCTTCTTCGCAGCCCAGAAATAACTTCCACGCGCGTAATAGAGATAGCGGGATCGAGAGGACATGGTCAGGAGGTCCCGCTCCAACTCGCGCTTGACCACCTTGAGAAGGTCCGCGGCCAAGGAGGGGGACAGAGTCCCAATCTTGTAGCGAAGCCATGCAATCCTCCAGGAGTGGTGCACCCAGCCCTCGAGGCCGACCTCGCGGTACCATTCGGGCTCTTCGAGGATGGCCCGAACGAGGAAGGCCAGTGAAGCCCTCCTCCGCTTGGCGTTTTCGAGGGCGTTGGAGAGGGTTCTGGTCCACCGGGGATCTTCGTAGAGAAGATCGCTCCGGAAGGTCTTCCAATTCTTGGAGAAGGCGATCAGGTCCGACGCTGCCTCCGAAAGGACCCCGGCGCGAGCGGCGCGGCTGTGCAGATTGCAAAAATCCTGGAAGTAGGGATAGGTCTTTTCCGCTGGGTTCGAGAGGCGCGTGAGCAACTCCTTGCGCAGAAAACGATAGAGGGAACGGCCGGAACCGGGGCGAACCCTGGCCTTTTGCAACAAAGCGCCGAGGCGACATTGGAAGATCCGTCGTTGGAGCTGATTCCGTCCCTTCTTGTCCGGATGGAGTTCCATTTCCTTCTGGAGCTGCCCTTCGGCCTCGTAGAAGCGATGCATCCCCTGGAGTCGCCCGACCAGAGACCAGAGAGCACCCTGCTCCGAGGTCGGGAGGAAGGAACGAAGGGTCCTACGCCGAACTTCGATGGCCCCCTGGAGGATGTCCACCGAGGTCGCCGAATCGCCCAGATTGGCATAGACCGTGGAGACAGTCTGGGCGAGGTTCAGCCAGGCGGCGCTCCCCTTCTCGGCCATTGCCCAGAGCTTCCGGACACTCCTCTTGCGGAACTCCGCGAGGGGAGCGTACTGGCCCCGCCCAAGGGAGGCCAGGAACTGTGCCGCGAGGAGGGGTTCCCCAGGAAACCAGGATCCTTGCATGGCCCGGTCCAGGAATGGTTCGGCGGATTTTCCGGCGATCTCCGGCTGGTTCTTCACATAGGACGCACGGGTCTCGATGAGACCCCGCAAGAAGGCCATCCCCCGCTTTTCCCAAGGCTTTTGGCAGCGCGCCCCGGCGAGCCTGGTCGTTTTTCGAAGCTCGTCGAAGGCAGCCTCCCGCTTGACCCGTTGCAGCATATTGGCGACCTGCCGCAGGTAGGGGTAGATCGTCCTGGGGCCGTGCCCGGGAATCCCGAAGGGGATGGCGCGCAGGAGACGGGTGTCCTTGCGGTTCGCGTAGAGGCTCTGGAAGAACCAGATGTAGCTCGAGGGGGAAGGGGCTTTTTGCATCAGGATCTCGGAGGCTTCGATGATCTCCGGTGTGATCTCCTTCTTTCGGTTGTACCGGAGGGAGTAGAGGTTGGAGTAGAGCTGGCTCGCCGACTGGTGGGCAAAAGCCTCACGGCGCGCGGCGACCCGGGCCTCCTCGCGACCCAGGACCAAGTACCAGACCGAAAGGGTCTTGAGCCCATTCACCGAAAGACTGTCTCGCAGGCGCGCCGCCTCGAAGGATCGGACCGCCTCGTCGAAGCGCCCGGCCTCCGCGGCGAACAGGCCCCGTGCCTGGAACCAGCGTCCTTCGACCGAGGCCGGGAGGGTCCACTGCTTGAGGGCAGTTTGGATTTTGGCAGGGAGGTCGAGAGCGACCAGGAGCCGGAAACGCTCCACCCTCCAGTCCAAACCCTTGGCCGGCGGGAGAAGCCGGGGTTTGGCCCGCGCAGCAAAGAAGGCATCCACCTTGGGAGCGATCTCCCTGGGGCTGTCCCGTCGAACCGCCGCGTAACTCGCCACAAGGGAGAGGCTGCGTGTCAAAACGCTTTTCAAGGCTTCGGGCAGATCCCACTCGCTTGCAAGGAGGGCGAGAGCCTGGTCGCAGGCCTCTCCGAGCCGCAATCCCGACTCGACCGAGTAGCGCAAGCCTTCGAGAGTGAACCAGGGGCGGAGAAATTTGAGACCCTGCCCTCCAAGGATGAGGAAACGTTCGGCGAGGCCCCGGCGGGCCTTCTGGTCCGCCTCGCGCTCCCGGCGACGGCGCTCCTTGCGGGGAAGCTTTTCGAGCTTGGCGACGGGACCGAGAAGGGCCTTTTTCCAGGAGGCGAGGAGGCCTCGCGAGACCTGGGCGACCACCCTCGGTCCTTGGGCCACCTTGGAGCGCTCGGACTCCAAGGCGCCAAAGATCCGCACCGCATACCCGACAACGTCTCCATAGACCTCCTGCGACCAGGGATCCTTGAGGCGCAGTTCGAGGAGCCGTCCCAGCACATCGGCCTTTTCCACATCCGAGCAACGGCCCGCCCAGGCCTCCAGAAGCTCCTTCTTGGCCTTCTTGCCCTTGAGATGGCGGTCCAACCAATCCCCAAGATATGCCCGGGCGCTTCCATGGGTTTTCTCCCATCGTCCCCGAATGGCGCGGACCACCTTCTGATCTTCCACGGCTGTGCCGACCTGGACAAAACCCAGGTAAGCAGCCAGGGTAGAAGCACGGGCCTCGCGGACGAATACAGGATCCCCCAGTTCCGCCTTCATCTCGGTCTGGAGCAGCTTCCAGGCCGGGCTCCGGCGGAAACGCCAGTCCCTTTGCAACTCCTGGAGAAGCGCAGGGAGCTTGTGGTCCTCCCGTAAGGCCCGCAGGAGGACCTGGGCCACCACCTCCCAATCCCCGGCCTCCACTCGTTCACGCCTCTGGAAGATCCCCATCCCCAGGAGGAGCCGGCAGGCGGCCCAAAGATCGGCCCGCTCCTTTTTGGGCGGAAGGTTGGGACTCTCCAGGATACGGCGCGCCCAGCCGAGTTCACGATCCGCGAATCCCTGATAGAAGGGAAGTTCGTGCTGGATCCTCTTCGCTTCCCAGGACTCGGGATCCACACTTGCCCAGAGGCCGGCCATCTCCTGCATTCCCACCAGGTCCCGCTGGGCCTTGAGCCCCTGGAACCAGCGCAGGAACAGGCGCCTGCGCTCCGAGGAAAGAAGGGGTTTCTCTCCACTCGCCCAATCCTGGTAGAGCGGGAGGACGGCGTCCAGGCCTTGGAACTGGAGAACGTAACCCATGTGCATAAAAGCCAGCTCGAAGTCGCCAGGCATCCGCTGGCTCATTTCCGCGCTTTTGCGCAGGACCTGGTCGTCGCTTCCCTTGAGCTGGTACCAGGAGAGGCGCTGCCCATCCACAAAGAGTCGGAAGGATTCGGAGCCCATCAGGTCCCCCTCCTTCTCCCAGAGGTCGAGGAGCTTGCCCCAGTCCTCGAGGGTCAGGAAGGACCTCGCGATACGCAACAGCCCCTGGGCGAGGGCGAGGCGAGCGTCCGGCTCCTGGGAGACGATCCTTGCGGCCTGCCGCAGGAGCACATCCCGAAGGGCGGCATGGTCGCGCCACGAAGCAAAGAGAGAGACCTCCAACCAGGGCTTGGCAGGGCGAGTGGAAAGGAAATCCTGCAGGCTCGCCCACAGGCGAAGGGCCTTGTCCTTGGCCTGGCGACTCCTTTCACGCGCGAGGAGGAGCCAGAGTTCGTCGGGCCTTGCCTTGCCTTCGAAGGCGTGTTGCCGGGCTTCGATCCATCGCAGCTTGTGGGGAAGGACAAAGGCTTTTTCGGGCAAGGTGCTGCGACGAGCCAGCTCTCCGGCAAGGTCCCCGCTCTTCACCTTGCGGCGGAAACTGCGGATGAGACGCCCCTTCTTGTCCTGCATCCGGGCGCTTCCCGCCCACCAGAGGCCCCCTGCCTCTTGGAAATCCCCATAGCTCATGGTCCAATCGACCTCACCGCCGAGCCTGCGGGTCCAGGAACGTATACACTTCTTCTTGCGATCCAGGACGAGGATGTGCTGCTCCTCGCTCGGGAAGGGGCGCGTGAAGGTCACGATGTTTCTGTCGTCCTTGGTTTCGATCTTGGCGTCGAAGTCATGGAAATAGCGCGGGAGATCGACCAAGCTCCCGTCCTGAGAGAAGAGGGGCAGGACATCCCCAGGACCGGCTTTTCGACTTCGAGCCAGCCCGAGCGCCCGGGTGAAGGCCACCCGGCGCCCCTCCCGCACCCAATCCTCGCGCGGCAACTCCCCCTCCGCCCAGCGGCGCAGGTACCAGGCCTTCCCCGCCCGGATGAGGAGCGAACCACGGCGGTCCCGCCGGCGCTGCGTCAGGGGATGGAGGTCCATGCTCTCCTCCTCGATGCGCAGGGCCGCGCTCACGGATTGGAGCTGTTGCTTCTTGCTGTACATCCCGAGCAATCCGGCGAGGCCTGTGGGCCACTCGGGGTTGGGAGCCAGCTCCTCTTCGGGTTCTGGGGCCTCGCCCAGGGAAGGGAAGGCGAACAGCTGTCCCCCCATCGAGGGACTGGGAGAGCCAGGTTGATACCGGCGCCGCAAGGCCTTTTTTCGAGGGGCGGGAGAGGTGGGAGCAAGGCTGGCGCCACTCAGGAAGCCCGGTCGGAAGCTCTTGGAATCCCTGGCATTCCCCTCGAGCATTTCCTCGGATTCCTCCATGAAATCACCGTCCAGCCCATCGTCATAAAAAAAGCCCGCATCCTTTCTTTTCTCCTCCCTGGAAAAGCGTCCTTGGGCCTTTCCCTCGCCCCCGCCGAGAAGTTGGTCCAGTTCCAGGCTCTTGTCGGTATCCACCACCAGCCCTTGTTCCTGGGGCAACCTCCGACCTCCGAACTTGGATCCCATCGCTTTTGCACTCCTGACGGGAGCGCCCGTGGCGGGCAACGCATCTCCCGGGCCCCGATAGCCTCCCCCTCCACGTCCGAGGTTCCCTTTCACCCGTCCCTCCCAATTGGCGAGTTTGCGTCTTTGCTCATGCAGCATGCGCATCCCCGGCAGAGGAGGGCTAACGGTAGAGAGGCCCCGCCCGAGGGAAG
>DROQ01000213.1 GCA_011321845.1 Planctomycetota bacterium
GGGGGTTTTGGCCCGGAGGGCACTGATGATGCGGTTCCAGGCTTCCTGGGTCAGGCCGAGGTGGGTGATGACTGCTTCCAGGTCGGCGTGGATGGCCATGAAGACCCAGGTTTCCAGGGGTGGGGCTTCTGGGTTGGCCTGTTGCTTGATTTTGCGAAGGGCTTGATAGAAGGCGGGGGAGGGTCCGAGGAGGGAAAGACCTTTTTCCAATTGGGTTTCCCGGACGGGGTCGGTGGTGATCCAGAGTTCTCTCGCTTGGTACCAGGTCCGTAGGAAAGGATGGATGGTGTAGAGGGTTCCCAGTAGAACGAAGATGAGGATGGGGATGCGGCGGGAGAGGGGGGGGAGGATGTTCGCGTGGCGGTGTCCACCGGGGAGTTTGAGGAAAAAGAAGACGAGGATGAATCCCCCGATGAGGCCTCCAATATGGCCGCCATTGCTGATGTTGGGAAGGAGGAAACCAATGAAGAGGTTGATGGCAACGAGAAAGAGGATGCTCTTTCCACGGGGGTCTTTGAGGAAATCGAAGGTTCCTCGGCCTTCCCGGCTCATGTAGGCGAGGAGAGCCCCCATGAGACCAAAGAGGGAGGTGGAGCCCCCGGCCAAGAGGATGGAGCCTGGGAGGACGAGGGTCCCCAGGACACTTCCTGTGATGGCGGAGAAGAGGTAGAGGAGGAGGAAGCGTTCGGTCCCCAGAAGGTTTTCCAGGATCGGCCCGATTTTATAGAGGAAATAGCTGTTCAAGAGGAGATGAAGGAAGCCGATGTGCACGACGGTGGCGGTGAGAAGGCGCCATGGCTCATGGATTAAGAGAGTCCCCCGAACCGCTCCTGCAGCGAGGAGTTTTTCGGGCTGGGGGTCTTGGAGGCCGAAACGAAGGAAAATGAAGATATAGATCCCCAGAATGGTAAGGGTTCCAATGGGATTTCGTCTCATTGATCCTTTCCCATAAAGGTTCCGCCCTTGAGGAGAAGGGCCATCTTGGCCTTGGCCAGGATCCAATCCTGTTTGGGGGTGCGTCGCTTCCGGTTTCTTCCCAGTTGGAGGATTTTGGAAAACGCTCGTTGGCTCTCCTGGCCTTCACCCAGGTGTTTGTAGATGAGGCCCTCGAGGAAGAGGCTCTCGTAGTTCTCCCCGGATTCCCGATGAAGGTTCTCGAGCTGGGCGAGGGCTTCTTGGAGTTCTCCCTTTTGAGCCAGGATTTTGGCGAGGAGGAGGCGGGCCTCGGCCTTTCCGAAACCATCTCCCAGGAGCCTTAGGTTTGCCATGGCGTGGGGGAGGGCTTCGGTGGGGCGCCCCATTTCATACAAGGCCTGGGCGATGAGAGAATGGGGCCTCGGTGAGTCGGGCTCTTTTTCGAGGGCCTTGGCCAGGAGGGGGAGGGCCATCCCATACTGTCCCGATTCCAGGTAGAGCCGACCGAGCTGGAGCAGGTCGGGCACGGTCTCGAATTTGTGAAGACGGGTGAGAAGATCTGCCGCAAGCTTTCGATCGAACTGGCTTTTTTTCCGGATTCGTTCCCAGGTCAGGCGGAGCCAGGGGAAAAAGGGCGGGTAGAGCAGGAGGGCGAGGAGGGCCAGCGGAAGGATGCCGAAAAGAAGTATATTTTTCCCGATCTGGTAGGAATGCCCAGCCAGGGCCAAGGCCTGGTCAAGGAGGACAGGGTTTTTCAGATAGATCCCATAAGCGAATCCGAGGAGGAGGGAAGGCAGCCAAAGGAGGAGGGGAATCAAAAGGCTCCGTGATTGGCTTCTTATCGCTGGTTTGTCGGCTTCCATGCTTCTCTTGTGGCGGGATGGGGAGGGGAGTTCAAGCCTTGGAAAAAAAGATTCACTTTGGGTGAAACTTTTGGAGAGGGTGGATCTATTAGCGGGTGCGATGGGATGCATGGGCCCATCGCGAGAGAGACGAGGTGGTCCCGGCAAGAATCCTAGGATTCTTGCCGGGCTTTTTTTTTGGCTTCTTTGTTCTATCTTCCATCCTTTGTAGTCCTGATGTCCTCGAGGGTCAGGCAATTGGGCCGGCTCGGTCGTAAAAAGCTCCCTCCTTTCCGCCTCCTGCTTGGAGCCCCCCACCGATTCTCAATACAAAAAGGTTTTTTATGCAGATTTCCCGGCGTTTCCATCTCCCTCCTCTCGCTCTCCTTGGCCTTATTCCTTTTCTCGCTGCCTGTGGGGGAGAGGGGGCAGGGCAGGCGAAGGACCGTCCGCCTGTGCGACACTTTCAATTCCACTATTCGGTCACCATCCCCGGGCGGCTTTTCGAGGCTTCCCAGGTTCGTGTCTTCATCCCCCTCCCCCTCGAGGATGGAAACCAGAGCATCCTCAAAAAGGAGATTTCCTCACCGGTCCCTGGAGAATTCAAGGTAGAGAAGAAGTATGGAAACCATTTCTGGTACGCGCAGTTCCCCAAGGGCTATGGGAAGGACTGCCGGATTCGCGGAGATTTCTATGTGGAGCGGAAGGGGGAGAGGCCGGGATTCGATCACTTGGCTTCCAAGCCTGACTTGTTCCTCAAGCCTAACGCGCTGGTTCCCGTGGAAGGGGGTTTGATCCAAAAGGAAATCCAGAATCTGCCTCCCTCGGGCGCGGCGGTTGCGGGAGTTATCCCGAGGGCTCGTCAGATCTTCGACTATGTGGTGGGCACCATGGAGTACAAGAAGGTCGGGGATGGCTGGGGCAAAGGCTCCACGGCTTGGGCCTGTTCCTCCCGATATGGAAATTGCACCGATTTCCACGCCCTGTTTCTCTCCCTCGCCCGGGCCGAAAAGATCCCCTCGCGTTTTGTCATCGGTTTCCCGATTCCTGAAGGAAAGAAAGAAGGCAAGATCGGGGGCTACCACTGCTGGGTCGAGTTTCTGGACAAGAAGAAAGGCTGGATTCCCTTGGATGCTTCTGAAGCTTGGAAGCACCCAAAAGAGAAGGAGCGTTTGTTTGGGAGCCTTCCGCCTGACCGCATTGCCTTCACCATGGGAAGAGATCTGGTCTTGTCGGAAGACCAAAAGAGCGGCCCTCTGAATTATTTTGTTTATCCCCTCATTGAGACGGGGAAAAAGCGGCTGAGCAAAAAGGATGGAGTGCAGATCTCCTTCTCATTCCAGGAGGGATGAATTTTTCATAAATCTTCTGGAGTTCGGAACCATTCCGAGACGCTCCCTTATCACCTCTTCACGGCAGATACATGGGACTGTCGTGAGAGGTAGCCGCGCTGGCGGGGAAGGCAGAGGCCCCGCCAGCGATTTTTTTGGTTCTAGGGGCCTACTTCTAACGGATCACAATCGCCTTGCTTGGGGCTGAAATGCTCTTCCAAGGGGTGAAATGGGGCATTTTGAAGGTGAAAAAGCCTGCATAGAGCGTCAGGCCGGAGCCTCTGAGAATGGCGAGGTTGGGGATGCTCAGGGCCGAAAAGGCCTCTCCCTTGGAATTGAAGGTCCCAAAGGACCGGAGCAGGAAAGGGCGGCAGGAGCCGAAAAAGCAGCTGAAGATCGGATCGGGATCGAGAGGCACCTTCCCCCAGGGAGTGCTGAAGCCCCTCTGGATTCCCCCGGACATCATCATCAGATACTGGTCCCCGCTCTGCCCGGGGGCGAGGAGTTTAAAAGAGAGGAAGCCACCCGGAGTCGGGTTTCCAGTCCAGGATACGGAAACGGTCGGGGTGGCACATGCCCGAATGACCCAAGACCCTCGGAAATAGATCGGGTAGAGGGGAACCCCAAAACCGCGGTAGGTACAGGGATCTATGGGACCATGGCCCTTGGCGTCCAGGATGTTGGTTCCAGGCTTACAGGCGAAGACATTGTCGGTGGCGAAATTGGCCGAATACCCCTTGGCGCACGAGCCGGTGGACAGGTTCTGGACCATGCGGAAGGCGATCACCGGCTTGCCCGATTGGGAGAACACCGGTTTTGGAAGGGTGAAGACATTCAACCCTGTTGTCTGGATCTGGAGATTCTGGGAGGTCTTGCTCAGCTTGAACAGAAGAGGGCCCAGGGTGTAGGTACCTTTGGCTGAGACCTTTGCACCGTCGTAGATCTCGATGTCCACGACGGCCTTGATACCATTGGTCGCCGACCTGTGCGCGAAAAGGACGGAGACTGCGTTGATCTTGACGGGTCCAGGGGCGCTCAGGACCGACATGGCTGCTTCTCCCACACAGAGCCCTGAGACGATTGCGACCTTGGCTGTTCCCCCGTTCGCGGGGAGGATGTCGTTTTTCAGGAGAATGTCTCCAGGTTTGCATGTCTGCGCATGAAGATGGGAGACAAAAAACAGAAGGACACTTGAAAGGAGCATTGAAAGGTGGAGGCTTTTGATCATTGGACGGCTTCCTTTTCGGATGGTTCTTTTTCCGATCATCCGGTTTCATCAGGCATGCTTCAACCCCTAAGGAGGGTACGGGATGGTCTCCTACGGCGCATATTTACGGTTGAATGAACTCTTGGATTGCCAACTTCCGCCTGCGCTGGAAGGAGAAGGGACGAGGGAACTCGCTCATCATGACGAGCTTCTATTCATCATTGTCCACCAGGTCTACGAGCTTTGGATGAAGCAGATCCTCTTCGAATTGGACCTTGCCAAGGATCTTCTGGGACAGCCGGACCAGGCCAAAGAGGACCGCCGAGTACCTGAGACGGATATTCCCAAGATCTGCCAACAGGTCCGGCGGGTCAACGAGATCCTCCGCCTGATGCATTCCCAATTCACCATTATCGAGACCATGCCCAATGTGAATTTTTTGGCCTTTCGGGATCTCCTTTTGCCGGCCAGCGGATTCCAATCGGTCCAGTTTCGAGAGCTGGAGATTGTTTCCGGGCTTCGAGATGAAGATCGTTTGGAGAGTGTGGGAAGCGACTATGGACGTTTGCTCACCGAAGGAGAGCGGAAGCGTCTCGAGGATCGGAAAAAGGGCTTGTCCCTCGCGGACGCGGTCTTCGACTGGTTGAGCCGGACCCCTGTGGACCGGGTCTTCCCGGAATTCGAAACGGAATTTTCCAAGGCCTTCCGGGAATACGCATCTTTCCAGGCGGGCTGGCATGAGGGGAACCCCAACCTCTCTCCAGCGGCACGAGAAGTCGCCAAGACCCGGATCGAGCAGCAAGAGCGTGAGTTGAGTGATTGGATGAAGGGGGAAAACTCCTCGGACCACAAGGCCCGTTTGGGTTTCCTCTTTATTCTTTCTTACCGGGACGAACCCTTGCTCAGGTGGCCGGCGACCCTCCTCGAAGATCTGATCGAATTCGAGGAGCGTCTCAGGATGTTTCGTTACCGGCACGCTCGCATGGTCGAGAGGATGATCGGTTTCCGAACAGGCACGGGAGGGAGCGCAGGCGTCGATTATTTGGACCAGACCGCCCTGCGCTACCGGGTTTTCGGTCCCCTTCTCGAGGGGCGTAGTTTCCTCTTGGACCCCTCCCGCCTTCCCGCCATCCCGAACCGGGGAGAGCTTTCTTTCCGATTTTGATTGGCCACCCCCTCATGGGAGGAGGGAGGGGAAGGACGACCAGATTTCCCGAGCTACTGGTTCTATGGGGTTAAAGACTCGGACGACCTGAGGTCGAAGGGGGAGAAGGGAGCGAGTTACCTTCTGGTCCCATTGAGTTCATGTAGTTCCAGCCCAGAGTCCCATATGAGTGCTTTGACAAATCTGAAAGGTTGTGACGAAATTACGCCTCCCGACCCGGGTGAGGCGGATATTTCCCAAGCCAAGACCCTCCAAATTGTTGGATTTCACCTGGGAGGCGAGGAATATGGATTGGACATCATGCGTGTCCAAGAGATCATCCTCCTGGGCCCCATCACAACACTTCCCCAAGTCCCCCCCTATGTTCGTGGGTTGATCAATTTAAGGGGGCATGTGCTCCCTGTTTTTGATTTACGAAAGAGGTTTGGTCTCCCTCCCTGCCCTCCAAGCGATGAGCAGAGAATCATCATTGTGAACATCGGTAACAGGACCGGTGGGATCATTGTGGATTCGGTGGCGCAAGTGGCTCGTTTTTCCGCAGATTCGGTGGAGGCTCCCCCAAATGGAGTCATGGGCACCGAAAACCCCGCGATCGCCGGCATTCTGAAGACCGAAGACCGGATGATCATCCTATTGGATATCGATCTTTTATTGGGTGCGGAAATCAATGGAACCGAACTCCCATGCCTGAATCAAGAAGAGACGGAGAAGCCGAAGCAATGACTACGAAAAAGCAAAAAGTGAGTAATCGCAATTCCAAAGGGAGCGTGGAAACTCTTCCAGAGTTCTATCGGCAACTGGTGGACAACGCACCTGTCAACATCATGGTCGCGGACCTGGACCTGACCATTCGCTATGCAAACCGCGCAACCTTGCAAAACCTGCGCCCTCTTCAAGCGCTTCTCCCCGTACCAGTCGATCAACTGGTTGGGACCAATATCGATGTCTTCCACAAGGATCCTTCGGTCCAGAGGCGCATTCTCGGGGATCCCTCCAATCTTCCCCATTCGGCCCAGATCCATCTCGGGGAGTTTACCTTGGATCTTTTGGCGTCCCCTCTCTTTGATTCCGAGGGTCATTACATCGGGGCGATGGTGACCTGGTCCAATGTCACGGAGAAGGTGGCTCTGGAGAAAAAGACGAAGGAACAGGCGGAAGAAGCGGAGAGAACCCGCAAAGAATTGGAAGAGAAGGTCAGCGCCCTGCTGGAGAATGTGAATCTCGCCGCCGAAGGAAATCTCAAGGTTCAGATCGATTTCAAGGGAACGGATCTTGTCGGGAGACTGGGGGAGGGGATCCAGAAGATGATCCAAAACCTCCGAACGATCATTGGCCAGATCAAAGAGGCCTCGGGCCAACTCTCGGATGGGGCACGGGTGATTGCCGAAGGATCGACCTCGCTCTCCGATGGCGCCCAAAGCCAGTCGGCGAATGTGGAGGAGATGTCGGCTGCCATTCAGTCCTTGAGTCAGATGATCAATGGTGTGGCCAGCAATGCAAAGGAAGCTGAAGAGATTGTGAAGCAGACAGTCGTTCAAGCCGAAGCGGGTGGGAACGCCGTGGAGAAGAATATCGAAGCGATGAAGCTGATCGATAAATCCTCCGAACAGATTGGCGAGATCATTGGAGTGATTTCGGAGATCGCCAGCCAAACGAACTTATTGGCGCTGAATGCCGCGATCGAGGCCGCACGAGCTGGAGAGCACGGACTAGGGTTTGCGGTAGTTGCGGAAGAAGTCCGCAAGTTGGCCGAGCGCTCGTCGCAGGCCGCAAAAGAAATCGCAACTCTCATCAAGGAATCGACTGAGCGAGTCAAGGAAGGCGCTGTCCTGAGTGAGCGGACGGGTGATGCCCTCAAAACCATTATCGAAGGCGTGGAGAAGAGTGCTGGAAGCATCGAGGAGATTGCCCAAGCAACCTCGGAGCAGGCCGCGTCCGCCAAAGAGGTTTCCACCGGAATCCAGAACATCGCCGCCATTACGGAATCGAACGCTTCTGCGTCCGAGGAAATGGCCGGTTCCGCAGAAGAGCTTTCCGGACAGGCGGAGGACCTCGGAGCATTGGTCTCCCGCTTCCAGATTTGAGCCCAGCCCGGATCCAGCTCGGATCCGGGCACACCCCATGCATTTCAAGGAGCCCCAACCCCAATGAAAACTCATTCTTTACAGACACTGGACAAGCGGGAGTTCGACCTCTTTAGAGAGTTTATCTACAAAGAGTGTGGGATTTCCCTTGCTGAAACCAAGGTTGCCCTCCTCTCCAATCGTCTCCGTAAACGCATCAAGGTGTTGAACCTCGAAACCTTCGAGGATTACTACAATGTTTTGACTGGAGGAGGTTCGGCGGCGGACGAGGAAATGGGTCATTTCCTCTCGGCAGTCACGACCAATGAGACATATTTCTTTCGCAATGACGGTCTCTGGGAATTCGTTTCGGGAGAACTGATCCAATACTTGGAAGAGAAATTTCCTTCGAGATCAGGGCCTGCATGGAATTTTTGGTCGGCGGCTTCGAGCAGCGGGGAGGAAGCCTATACCCTGGCCATTGTCCTACGCGAAGCCCTCCCCGGTTATGACCCCAAGAAATTAAAGATCGTAGGTACGGACATTTCCAGGAGGGTTCTGGAGAAGGCGAAAAACGCTGTCTACGACGACTATTCGGTCCAAAAGACTTCCCCTGAGATCCGGTCGAAGTACTTCGACCAGGATTCGGAAAGCGGCCTGTGGAAGGTCAAACCTTTGATTCGTAACGCAGTCGAGTTTCGATTTCATAACCTCAGGGACCGGTTCATGGGGGCGAAATTCCATGTCGTCTTCCTTCGGAACGTGATGATGTACTTTGACCTTGAGATGAAACTGCGGGTTCTGGAACGCATCAAGGAGGTCATGCACCCAGGCGGGGTTCTCATTATGGGGGATGTCGATCCTATGCGTCAGGGGGGAGACCTCAAAGAAAGAATCGCATTGGATTATTGGAAACCCACCATCTACCGGGTTCCCGTCAGTAACTCAAGCCAAGGGAGTTCATGAACTCGAACCAAGCGGTGACAGCTCTGGGCCACCTTCAAGGGTTCTCGGGATCCTTGGGCTATTTCCGTCTGCAAGGAGACAGGGGAAGTCGATGGCAGGCGGGCATGCTCGTCATTGTACGGATCTTGTTTGGAATGGGGTCCCCCCAAGGGTTTCTTTGGACTTGGGAAGGGATGGATTGGATTTCTTGGAAAACCCGGGCTGGAGGATTTTTGGGCAAATGAGCCAGGAATCGGAACATGATTTAGAGATGGACCGGGAACTCCTCATCGGGTTTCTGGATGAATCTTGCCATCATTTGGCTTCGTTGAACGAGAAACTCCTCTCCCTCGAGGAGATTGCCAAGTCGGGTCCGATCGATTTCCAATCGGAAGACGAGCAGGAAATGATGAACGAGATGTTCCGTTCTGCTCACAGCTTGAAAGGCCTTGCGGCCGCTTTCGGCTTTGAAGA
This sequence comes from Planctomycetota bacterium, assembly GCA_011321845.1. Taxonomy (GTDB): domain Bacteria; phylum Planctomycetota; class UBA1135; order UBA1135; genus HyVt-539. The sequence continues at coordinate 8,943 of DROQ01000213.1, forward strand.
GGTTTTGCGGCTCACTCATGTCCTGGAAAGCTTTTTCGACCTTGGTCGAAAGGGTTCTGTTGTCTTTACCCATGAATCCCTGGACGTCCTCTTGGAGGGAGTGGGAGCTCTGGAGGAATTGGTCAGTGCCTATCTCGAAGATCCAAGCGGGGATGAGATCCAGGCTTCCGATATGGTGCAGACGATCGAAGCCTGCATGGAAAAGGCAGGAAGAGGAAGCCAGTCCTCTCATGGTGGCAAAGAGGAGCCTCAGGCGGAGCCAGAGTCGGAACTCGAAGAAGAGGAACCTGAGATTACCGATACCAGTGTGGACCTGGATGCCTTTTCTCTGCTCGATGATCCGGAGCTGCGCAAGGTCTTTTTAGAAACGACTCTTGAGACGGTTGATTCTTTGGATCAGTCCCTCCTCGAATTGGAAAACCGAGCGAGCCCGGAAACTCTGAACGAAGTGTTTCGGGCTGCTCACAACCTCAAAGGGGCTTTTGGGACAGCCGGACTGAGGGACCTCAGGACCCTTACTCACGAGATGGAGACGGTGTTGGATCGTCTCCGCAAGGGTTCGGCCGCGGTTTCCGACGATCTGATCTCTCTTCTCCTGCAGGTGGCGGATCGGGTCCGGGCGGGGATGGAAGCGCTCAAGGCTGGGGAATACGCGGCCTGGGATCTGGAACAGGTACAAAAGTTGGTGAAATGTCTCCGGGAAACGCAGGACGAGAGTGTTCGCCCCCAGCCTCTCCCGGTCCCAATCTCCCAAGGGGAGGAAGAGAGTGTCCCCAAAGGGTCTATTCCCGAGGAGGGTGGTGTGGGAAAAACGATCGCGATACGGATTGCCTTTGATCCCGAACATGAGGATATAGGGCTGTTGCCTTTCATGGCTTTGAACCAGGTCGGTCTCCTTGGGAAGATCCTTTCTTGTGATCCGGATCCCTCCGATCCTTCCACGGAATCCACCTCGGAGTTTTGTTTATCTCTTGATCCGGATGAGGGGGTCGATGAGGAGGTGGTCGAAGGGCAGCTGAGAGGCCTGCAGCCGAAAACTTTGGATGTCCAGTTGGAATCCGAGGAGAAGCCTGGGGAGTTTGCAAGTCCTGGGAGTCCTCCGGAGGAGGAACAAGCAGGCCCGAAGGAAGAGGCTTGTCCAGGAATCCAGGAGCTTGCTTCAGACTCCCCCCAAACCGACGGGGGGAAAACGGGGGGCGGTCCGAAAAAGGCAAGCTCTCCTCCCAAGTTGGCCAAAGCCGGAGAGACCATTCGGGTGGATGTGGAACGCCTGGATTCCTTGATGAACCTTGGGGGCGAACTGGTGATCAATCGTGCCCGGTTCGTTCTGGTCGAGCGGGAGTTGAACCAGTTGATGGGAAACAAGGATTTTTCCTACCTGGTCCGGGACCTCGAAGAGCGCCTTACCCGGGCGGAGCGGGAACTTGAATCCGGCAGGCGAAGCGGTGACGAGAAGAGGTTGGACAAAGCTCAGGAGCTTCTTTCGGGAGTTCGCCAGGAGTTTTTCCCCCTACGGGGTTTCGCGGAAGGGTTCCGAGGAGCCAGGCAATGTTTGGGGGACCTCGGGGAGGCAGTATCCACTCTGGAACGCCTCGCGGGGGGATTGCAGAAGCAGATCATGGACACCCGAATGGTTCCGGTCGGACCTCTGTTTACCCGGTTTCGGCGGGTAGTCCGAGACATCTCCAAGACGCTCGGAAAAAAGATCGAGTTGAAAATCCATGGGGAACACACCGAACTCGACAAGAGGATGATCGACGAACTTGCCGATCCACTGACTCATATGATCCGGAACTCGGGAGATCATGGGATCGAGTCTCCCGAGAAGAGGGTGGAACTTGGAAAGGATGAGGTGGCGACGATTTCCTTGGATGCATTCCATCAAGGAAATAGCATTTGCATCGAGGTCAGGGACGACGGGGCCGGCATCGACCGGGAAAAGATTCTTCAAAAAGCCCTTGCCCGTGGTCTCGTTACCGAGGTCGGCGCCGCCCAGATGAGCGACAATGAGATTCTCCAGTTTATTTTTCATCCCGGCTTTTCAACAGCGGAGACTGTCAGTGACTTGTCGGGGCGTGGAATGGGGATGGACATCGTCGTGGCCAAACTGGCTGCCCTCAATGGGACGGTGGAAGTCCATTCGGAGGTGGGGAAAGGGACGCGGTTCGTTCTGAGGCTACCTCTGACCATGGCAATCACTTCGGCCATCCTGGCCCGGATCGGCAAAGAGACCTACGCCATTCCCTTGGACTCAGTATCCGAGATCTTGACTACGGCTCCCGAAGAAATCCGTACTGTTCAGGGGAGGTATGTTCTTCCGATTCGGGACCGCATTCTTCCGGCGTTCTTCCTTGGGGAGATCATGGATCTGAACATAGAGGAGGGGATGGGCACCAAAAACCTGGATGAATGGACGGTCGTCGTCCTCTCCATCAAGGGGGAACGGATCTGCCTGGTTGTGGACGAGATGCTCGGTCAAGAAGAGATTGTGATCAAAGGGCTCTCGGAGAACTTCCACAACATCCCCGGTTTCGCCGGGGCCACCATCTTAGGGGATGGTCGAGTCGCACTGATCCTCGATGTTGCCTGGTTGTTACAGGAATGCACCTCGACCGAAAGGTTGGAGGAGAAACAAGTCGAAAATACTCCTGTCCTCGCGGGGATGGAACCAGAAGTGGCGGTGTAGTGAAATGACCATAACCGAAGAAAAATTGGAATTGCTGAATTCCATCATCGTGACGGGGGCAGGGCACGCTTCCAGATCTCTCAGCAAATACTCAACCCAGCTTCATCCGATATTAATATAAAATGCATTTTATATGGAAATATTATAGCGAATACA
>DROQ01000214.1 GCA_011321845.1 Planctomycetota bacterium
ACCCTGATTTTCAAGTTCCTGAACCAGAAGCGAGAGGATCCTCCCATTTGTCGGCCAGGTCCTGTGGCTTTCTTCTATAACTTGCCTGACTGTTTCCGAAAGGTGCCCGGGATGTGCCCTATAGAGTCGGGCACGAAGTTCCACATAGGAAAAGGTTTGCTTTCTGGTCATGAGAGCCTTTGGAATCCTCTCAATTTCCTTATATGCCCGGGTCGGGTCTCCCTCTTCCAAAAAAATCCGAGCTAGTTTTAAGCGGGCATCAATATCCAATGGCCCAAAACCGGATGCAGGCCCTTTGGAAAGGTCGAAAAACCTTCCCATTTTCACGATTTTCTTGAAGCAAGCCTTCGCTTCTTTCTTCTTTCCAAGAAGTAAATGTTGAATACCCTCCAGGTGTTTGGCCAAGGCATGATTCCTAAAAAGGTCGAGAAAGCGTTCTTTGGCGAAAGCCCAAATCCCAAGGGCAATGAATGAAAATACCAAAACGACCAGTAGGGCCCTTCCAAGGCTTGTTTCAAGAAGAGGTTGGAGGATTTTTCCCAAAAGGGAAAAAAGGGTTTCAATCGCAGAAAGTGCCGGTCCTAGAAAGCCAAGGAGAATGAGAAAGGGCAATAGAATAAGAGCCCGACGGACCCAGGGGTGTTTTTTTAGGTAGTCCCGGGCCCACTGAAAAGGATTTAGGAAACCTAGGAACTTAGGCATGATCCCCCCCATCCTGGAGATGGAAGTACCGAATCAAGCTGAGTAATTCAGGATCCTTTTCGAAGGATTCAATCGTTTTGAAACATTCTCCCTGGGGATCAATCTGGTGAAGAACCCTCAGAAGAAGTGACCTGGCATGACGGGCAAGATTCTGTTGGAAACCAATCAGGGATAAGAAACCACGTTGCTGCCTATAGGCTCGCAGAATTTCGGGAATGGCCACCGGTCCGAAATGAACAAGAAGGGAGCGAATTCGATCATCTGAAGGGGCTGGTGCAGAACCGAAACAACGGCAGAGATCTGCAATCACTCCTGGCCCTGCTTGAAGAAGTACTCTCTGGAGAGAATCCGAGCAACGGTTGGATAATGATGGATCAGCAAAACGTTCCACAAGGACTTTGCGCCCGTCCAGTGCAAACGCTCTAAGCGCGGCTTCGAAAGGTTCAGGATCTTGGGAATCCAATTTTTCGACCAGGCGATGAATCAGAGATGTTCGGGGGCCTTTGGTCACGATCCATTGCATGATCGTTTTACGGGCATTATCGGTCGATCGCTCCAGGGCCAAAATGAGGGCTTCTTCACATTCTAGGGCATCTTCCACAAATAAACTCCGCGATAGACTTTCCGAAGAAGCGAGGGCAACCATTAAATCAGCGACACTACTTGGGTTGCTTTGGTTGAGATGCCTTATGATCTCGAAAGGGGAAAACCGCGCAAAAAGGGAGTCAAACTCTGTAGGATCTTTTAGCCCCAAGAAAAAATCCAAAATCATGGAGCGTCTTTGGGGTTTTGAAAGAGCTTCTGAAGAATCCCTTTCCTCGCGAAACGCTGGCAAGGCCGAAGTACCTAAATTACAAACTAAGTCACGAATCACCTTCTTTCCGGGAGCTTCCAATCGCAAGAAATCCCAGAAACCTCCTTTGTCACCCATTAATCCATGGATGGCTTGGAGAAAATCCTCTGGAAATTTTCGACCCAACCTTAAACAAAGATCAAAAATGGATTGGAGGGGTTGAGGAGTTGAGCATAAGAAACGAAGAAGGCTGGGCAAACAATGGCTACCAGTGGCCTCCAATTCCTCGAGAACAGATTCTTCACCCTTCTGAGCTTTCTCTAATTGTAAGCCGATCCAGGCCTCATTCTGCTCAATCCCATCCAGGGTCTCTCCAGGATTTGAGATGACTCTCGAGTACGATTCATGCGCATAAATGGATGGACTATCATCCCCACAGGACTGACATTGGTTCCGCTCAGGGTTTCTTGGCGCATGACAAGAAGGGCATTCCGCATCGGTCAATAAATCCCCGATATGAATTTGCTGAAGGATGCCTTCTTCCTGTTTGGACTTTCCTACTTTGGAAAGCTCTGAACCAGCTGGTTTCCTTCCACTATTTTCCAAAGTCAAAAGAGAAGATTCGCGAATCCTTTGTCCATTGTTCGGGTCCAAGGCAAGGAGTCCTCTCTGAGCTTGGATTTCTTCTGGGTTAAGTCCCAAACTTTCTTTAAAAAAAGCTAAGGCTTTTTTCTTTTCTCCACGCTGCAAAAGGAGCGTCCCAGCTTTTGCGGTCGTTCGGGCAAGGCGTTTTCGGATCTCCTCACTGGACCGCTCGGCCAGGACTTTTTTTCCTGCCCGCACGGCTTTTTCATAAAGCCCGCATTCTTCATGGAGTTCCCAGGAAAGCTCCCAAATTGCTGGAATTCCTGGAAAGCGGTCCTCGACGCTTTCCAAACGCTCAAGGGCTTCGCTTTCTTCCCCTGCTGCGATTAGAGATCGAATCATCGCGAGTTCGACTCCTGCTCCTTCAGCACCAAAAACTTCGATTGCTTCCAAATTGCGGCGATGGGCTTCTGCTGGACGCTGCAGTTGAAGTTGTGCTCGAGCTAAAGCCAGACGTGCGCCAAGGTTTTCAGGATCATCGGAAAGGACCCTTTCAAGTTTGGGAACGGCTGATTTTGCATCCCCCGAAAAGACACTCTCTACTGCCTCCAAATATTCAATGAGTCGTTTCCTGGCTCTTGTTTGGTGAAGGCTTCGTTTCAAAACCCAAAAAACCCGGAAGAGAACCAGTAACAGGAGAAGACCAACTCCAACTTGCAGGAAAAGTGGATCCCCCAGGGAAGTCCAGGAATGACCCGATGAAATTCCATTTGCTTGATGATCCTGGATGAATGAAAGTAACAAAACCATCAGGGGTTTAATCCTCCCCGGAGTCCAAGGGCCAACCTTCGGGGAGGACTGCTTCCAAGCCAACCTGCAAACCTTTGATTTTCCCCACGTTTCGGATTGCCAGAAGAAGCCCAGGCATGAAAGCTTTTCTATCTTTTGTTTCATGCATGATCGTAAAGGATTCACCCTTGGCTCCAAAATGCAGTTCTTGTCGAGCCAACATCCCAGGTAACCTAAGTGAATGAATGGGAATACCTTTGATCATCCCTCCCCTAAACCCATCATCGACATAGGGAGCTAAAGGCTTTTTTCCAAGCCGATCTCGGAGTGTTCCCAGCCTTTCTGCTGTCGCGCTAGCAGTACCAGAGGGGTTATCCACTTTTTCCTCATGGTGGATTTCAACGATCTCCAGGTCCGAATAGACGCGAAGGGCGATTTCCGCCATCTGCTGCATCAAAAGGACCCCAAGGCAAAAATTCGGAACAACAAGAACACTATTGCCATATTCTCGTGCCAATTCCTCCCATTCTTCGAGGTGTTCATTTTCCACACCGCTCGTCCCTATCACGATGTCGGCACCGGACCTTATCAAATCACGGATCCCTGGCTCCAAAGCTTTGGGGACCGTTAAATCTACGACAACATCTGCTTGGGCTCTTCGAACAACAGTTGCAACATCTTGTGTCTCCGAACCCATTTCCGCGACGAGAAGGAGATCGTCTTCTTGACGGATGGTTTCCATCGCCACCCCTCCCATTCGCCCCTTAGAACCACGGAGAGCCACTCGTATGGGCGTGTTTTCCAATTCCATCATTCTTTTTGTCCCATCTCCTTTTCCATTTGGCCCCCAAGGCCCGAAGATTCTTTTCTCCATCCCCCAGGAAGGGCTTCTAAACACAACCTACGGATCAAAGCGGGGAATGAATAGCCTGCCGCAAGACCAGCCTTTGGGAACAAACTTACTGGTGTAAGCCCGGGAATCGTGTTGATTTCGAGCAGGACCAAGCCCTCAGCCCCCAGAATCATATCAGTTCTGGAAAAACCTCGGCAGTTCAAGAGACGGTGGGCGCGGACCGCAAGGGAACAAGCCATTGCCTCAGCTTTCGCATCCAAGGAAGGGGCTGGACAAATTTCATCCACTGCATGGGGATCATATTTACTTTGGTAGTCAAAAAAGTCCCCATGGCGTAATCGAATTTCTACAGGAGGGAGGGCTTGGACCGAGGAATCGGCATTGCCTAAAACCCCCACGGTTATTTCAGGCCCGGATACACCCTCTTCGATCATCCAAAGGGAATCGACTTTTCTTACTTTAGCCAATACACCCTTTGCATGTTGAATGTCCCTTAATTTATAAACACCTAGAGTTGATCCCGAATGGTCTGCTTTCAGAAAAAGAGGCCATTTCCATCCCAACTCTTGGAGTTTTCTTAGGAAGTCCTTTTCTTCCATTTCCTTGGCTTCTTTTGGAGAGGGGTGCCACGAACGTGCAACAGGAAAACCGGCTCCCTTAAGAATCATTTGGGTTTTTCTTTTGCTCATGGCCAAGCCAGAAGAGATCGCATCAGATCCCACAAAAGGGATTTGGGCTCCCTCTAAATGAGCCTGAACAAACCCACCCTCACCATAACTGCCATGTAATGCAGGAAATGCCAGGCGAACTCCTCTCTCCTTTAACTTCCTGCAGGCCTTTCCAATGGGGTAGCCCTCGGTTGTCTTTTCTAGTTCCACAAAGGGGGGAATCAAGCGACACGATTGAGCCCCAATAAGGCTTCTGGTTCCAATATGCCAAAACCCCTCTCTGTCAATATAGACAGGGAGGACGGCCCCCCCCTCCTTGAGAATCGCCTCAACTACAGCCAAGGCTGAGGCAAGAGAAACATCATGTTCTGGGGAGGGGCTTCCTCCCAAAACCGCGATGACCATAGAACCCCTCCCTGAAGCCTGTTACCCAATGCAATGGAATCAAAACGGGGATCATGAAGATTCCATGGGAAAGGATTCTAACCAAAGAGAGGGCAATCTGCATGATTCCCGATCTCGAATCATCACGGATAAGAAAAACTTGTTATTCTTCGTCTAATACTTCAACAATTTTTGTGATCATTTGGAGCAGGTTTTCATGTTCTTTTTCAAGAACAACAATGCGGTGCATGATCTTTTCAACAATGGGTGGCAAGATTGCTTCCAGGGTATAATTATTGATCATATTGATGATCTCGACCCTACTTGCATCCGGAAGTTTATGGAAATGGTAGGTATAAGCATTTTTAAGGACATCAGAACTGATATCCAATGCCTCTTTGGTTAGATTCTCAACCGGGTCACTGCTATGGCTTAGCTTGTAGGCGTTGACTTTGTAGTCATGCAGAATTTGTTTCAATTTTTTCCTCATCAGTCTCCCCTTCTCAATACAACTCTTTTCGTAAACCCGAATCATCCATGGAATCAGCCCCAAATCATGCTATGCCCGCAAAGAACCTGGCATGAACGGTCTGACGAACTGCAATTGATCCAAGGAAGCCAAAACAGCCTGCCTTGGATCCCTCATGGATCCATGACAGGTTGAAAAGGTGGAAGACTCCGGAGTATCCCAGGCTTGGAGGAAAAACGGTCGTCAGATGATTCGAAGTCATGAATAAAAAAAACCGGTCAGATTTTCCCGGCTAGGAGGCAGCAGTTTGTGCCACCAAATCCAAAGCTGTTCGAAATCCCATATTGGATTTCCTTTTTTCGGGCTTCCCCCGGGATGTAATCCAAATCACACTCAGGATCTGGATTTTCGTAATTCCTGGTAGGATGCAGAATTCCCCGCGAAACAGAAAGGCAAGTAACAGCAAATTCAACGCTTCCTGATGCTCCCAGCAAATGCCCAATCATGGATTTTGTGGAGGAAACAGGGATCTCTTTTGCCGCTTCCCCAAAAACAACTTTCAGGACCTTTGTCTCCATGCGGTCATTTAGTTTGGTTGAAGTTCCATGGGCGTTGACATAGTCGATCTGCTCCGGTGCAACTCCACCATCCTTCAACGCCATTTGAACCGCTTGGGCGGGTCCACTCCCAGTTTCATCAGGCGCAGTAAGGTGAAAGGCGTCATCGCTTGCTCCGAAGCCAAGAACTTCGGCATAGATTTTTACACCGCGTTTTTTTGCGTGCTCATACTCTTCCAGGATTAAAACCCCTGCACCCTCCCCCATGACAAAGCCATTCCTCTCACGATCAAAGGGGCGACTAGCCCGGCCAGGATCATCATTACGTGTAGAGAGGGCTTTCATAGAGGCAAAACCCGCTATTCCCAGTGGGGTTACAGCTGCCTCGGCTCCCCCGGTTACAACAAGATCCGCGTCGCCATATTGAATGGTTCGCATAGCAGTCCCAATGGCGTGGGACGAGGAGGCACAAGCCGAGCCAATAGCAAAATTGGGACCTTTCAATCCATACCGTAAAGCGATTTGACCTGTAACGGCATTAAACATCATTTTAGGAACCAACATGGGGCTGACCCAACGAGGGCCTTTTTCCGATAGGCGGATTCTTTGTTGCTCCACCTCCAAAATCCCACCAATGCCAGTCCCAAGAATGCATGCAACACGCTTTGGGTCAAAAACCCTTAGGTCCCCTCCTTCGCCGAGGTGGGCATCCTCCATCGCCTCTATTGCGGCCGCAACCCCATATTGACAATGAGGGTCCATCCTTCGAGATTCTCTTGCCCCAAGCAGGGAAACGGTATCAAGATCCTTCACTTCTCCCGCAATCCGGCAGGCAAATTCAGAGGGGTCAAAATGAGTGATAGTGCAGATTCCGTTTTCCCCAGACAGAAGAGCCTGAAAAGTCTCTTCCCGGCTATTCCCTAATGGGGTCACGAGTCCAATGCCGGTTACGACAACCCGTCGTTTGGTCATGGTTTCCTTCCAGTTCAATCCAACTTGAGCTGGCCTAAAGGAAGCTGGTCAACAGAATCAACCAGCCTTTGCTTCGATGTAAGTGATGGCATCTCCTACAGTTACAATTTTTTCAGCGTCCTCATCGGGGATCTGCATCTCAAAGTCTTCCTCGAATTGCATAATAAGCTCAACAATATCAAGGGAATCGGCTCCCAGGTCGTTGATAAAGGAAGCCTCAGGCTTGATCTTGTCCTCTTCGACGCTGAGCTGTTCCATGACGATCTTTTTTACGCGTTCGGCAATACTAGACACGGTTCTTTCTCCATGTGAGGTTTTGAAACTGGAGTCCACCGAGACTGAACTCGTCAGTCCCTCGGTGGCGAGGTTTTTTACACGGGAAGGCCGAGGATTTCGACGGTTTTACCGAATCTCTCTGGTCCCCGTGGTTCTGAATCTTGGAAAGGATCAGCATCCCAGGCTCATCCCCCCGTCTACAACAATGGTTTGACCCGTTATATAGCCGCTTTCCGGCCGACAGAGAAAAGAGACAAGGTCTGCAATTTCTTGGGGTTTTCCAAACCTCCCACAAGGAATTCCCGCGAGCAAGGAGTCTCTCACCTTGTGCCCCAGGGCATCCGTCATCGCAGTTTGAATAAAACCAGGGGCCACGACATTCGCAGTGATCCCTCGCGAAGCAAGCTCCCTGGCCAATGATCGAGTCATTCCAACAAGACCGGCCTTGGAAGCAGCGTAGTTGACCTGCCCAGGGTTTCCCATTGCCCCAACAACGGAACCGATTTGGATTAAACGTCCAAATCGCTTCTTCATCATGGGACGTGCAAAAGCCTTTGCTAGCAGGAAAGGGGCTTCAAGATTTACCCTTAGGACGTTTTCAAAATCCTCCTGGGTCATCCTAAAGAGAAGCCCATCTTTGGTCATTCCAGCATTGTTGATTAATAAGTCAACGTGAATGGCAGCATCTTCCAGAGTTTTCTGTAGTTCAGTTATGCTTTCCGTGCTGGCCAAGTCCAAAGCAAAGGCTTTGGCCTCTCCCCCCTCTTCCTTGATCTCCTCTACTGTTTTTTCCAAGGCTTCCCGACTTCGGGCTGCACAGAGGACCATTGCTCCATCCTTTGCAAGGCGGAGAGCAATAGCCCTGCCTATCCCCCTTGAGGCACCTGTGACAAGAGCGACCAGATGAGCCAGGGGTTTTCGAGATGTTTGGTCTGATGCAGTCATTACTGGGTTTTCCAAGATGAAAATGAATCCTGTGCTTGCAGCATTCCAAGGAAACGACGAAAAGAGAAGAACTGAGAATGTGAACTTTTAGATCAAGAAATGACTCACCATCGCACGAGAAAATGCCCCCATGAGAGACCAGCCCCAAACGCTACGGAACATGCCAATTTCCCTTTAATCAAACAATCCTCCCTATAGGCCTCATCAAAAGCCATGGGCACCGATGCCGCTGAGGTATTACCGAATTTATGGATATTGGAAAAGGCGGTTTCAGGGGGTAAATCCAATTTTTCCAGGGCAGACTCGATAATCCTTTGGTTCACTTGATGGGGAACAATGCGCCCTAGCTGCTCAAACCCATAGGGCTCCACAGCCTGCCTTACCAACTTCACAAAGGTGCTGACAGCGAAGCGATAAACTCGATTCCCTCCCATCACCATCTTATTCAAGCCGGCTTCTAGTACTCTTTTATCTGTTGGAAGGGTGCTACCACCTGCAGGAACCTCAAGAACATCATCCTTACCCCCTTCGGTCTGGATGGAGCCTCCAAGGTATTCTCCGCGTCCCGCCTCATCGAGGGGGCTTAAAACCATCGCCCCGGCTCCATCCCCAAAGAGGATGCAAGTGTTTCGATCCTCATAATTCAAAATGGTGCTCAGCTTCTCCGTTCCCACAACAAGGACTCTTTTTGCCATCCCAGTTGCAATAAATTGAGCAGCAGTATTGAAGGCAAAAACAAAACCAGAACAAGCGGAATTTATATCGAACCCCCCTGCATTTTTCGCCCCAATCGCATTTTGAATATGGCATGCAGTGGTAGGAAAGGGTTTATCAGGAGTCGTGGTCGCACAAAGGATCAGGTCGATTCGATCGGAGGAAAGCTTTGCATCTTCCAGAGCCCTCAGGGCAGCTACAGCACCCATCTTGCCTGAATCTTCACCATCTTCCGCAATGCGGCGTTCCCGGATCCCCGTTCTTTGGAAGATCCATTCGTCACTGGTTTCTACGATTTGCTCGAGATCCCAATTGGTTAAGATTCTTTTGGGGGAATAGGAGCCAAGCCCAGCAATGCCTACAGGGATCAAGTTAGGTCCAATCACAAATCCTCCTGGAAACCCTCATTCATTTCTCCTCAATGGGACAGAGGTTAGGAACTGATTTCCTTTCCGGATGAATGTTCTGAAGTGGTGGCAATTCGCTCGGTGATCTTACGCACGATCTCTTGCTCCGTTGCGCGCTTAGCGAGCCCCAAAGCATTGCTAAAGGCTCTCCTTTCGGATCTTCCGTGACAAATGGTAACAACCCCTTCGATTCCCAAGAGAAGGGCTCCGCCATATTCGGAATAATCCACCCTTCGCCAAATTGCAGAGAGTGCCTCTTTCATTGTCTCCTTAGTCACACCGGCCTTTGCCAACTCTTCCTCTACCACATGAAGAAGATGTGTGCTAAGTCCCTCACTGAGTTTCAACAATACATTCCCAACAAACCCCTCCGTCACAATTACATCGCAGACCCCTAAAAAAACGTCCTGCCCTTCGATGTTCCCCTTGAAGTTCAGGTCCGATTCAGAGAAAAGTTGTTGAACCTCCTTAGCCAAAACATTCCCTTTTCCCGCTTCCCCACCAATATTTAGGAGCCCCACCCTAGGATGCGCCACTCCATGCGCTTCATGAGAGAGGCAGGCCCCCATGACTCCATAGTGAAGCAAGTGAGTGGGTTTTGGTTGGATATTAGCACCAACATCAATCACGGTGAAAGGACCAGCTTCCCCTTCAATGGTCACCGCGATCCCCGGCCTCTTGACCCCCTTTAATGATTTCAACAAGGTTACGGCATGCGCAACAACCGCCCCGGTGTTTCCGGCACTTACCATCGCTCCAGCAAAACCCCGACGGATCGACTCGAATCCTAGACGGAGAGACGAACGCGGTTTTTGTCGAAGGGCTTGAACCGGCGAATCATCCATTTTGACAATCTGATCCGCGTTCAAAATTGGAAATCTGCCTTCCCCCTTTTCCCCCCCTTCCTCAAAGGTAAAGACATGGTGATCTACCCCTTTGGAATCAAGCCAATCTTGGATTCTCTCCAAAGGGCCGACCAAAAGGATTTCCTCGGGTTTCAACCAACCCTTTTCAACGGCACAGAGAGCACCAGCAAGGGTTTCCTCAGGTGCATTGTCACCCCCCATCGTATCGAGAGCGATTCTCATCGAATCAGGACCTCCAAGCCATGGATCGTTAACCTTTTGCAAAAGTGTTTCTCTGCCTCCATGTCCATCTCCTAACCTTCCATCCTCCCTTTGGAGCTAAGGCAAGAGGGAATTCTGATTCTCTGAAAGGAGTGGAAATTCGCCAGGAAGAATCACCCGATAAACATGCTCCCAGAAGGAGGGGGTTCTTTTTCCCCCATTCGAAGTAGCAAAGTCCAGATGATGTAAACCCTTATTTCATAAGGGTTAGAAAAAGCAAATACCTCAGCGAATCACAAGGACCTGTTTCCCTTTGTAATATCCACAGTTCAGACAAACGGTGTGAGGGCGAACCGCGCTCCCACATTGGCTGCAGCTGGCAAGTTGAACAAGGGTCCCTTTCCATTGAGCGCGACGTTTCGCTTGTCGAGCACGGCTATGTTTTCTTCTTGGTACTGCCATTTCAAACCTCTCTGAAGCCTGAAGCCCTAGGTCTCAGGCCAAAAAGCTCTCCCCTCGGGGAGGAATTTCTTTGTGGAAAAGCGGAAGATTCTAGCCAGGACCCAAGCAGATCACAACGATGACCAGAGATCCCTTTCTGAAATCTTGCCAAATTCTCCAACTCAACCCCCAAGGGATCCTTTTTCCAAAAAAGCAGATCTAGAACCCCAATCGTAGGAGGCCTCAAGGGGACCCATCCCCTGAGTCGGCTAGAATGGAACCCTGTAGGGCCCCGGTGATTCCAAGGAATCACCCCGTGACCAACTCCCAAGCTTTGTCCAAAGCTGCCTTAAGGTTTTCCAATTTCTTTCCCATGCCCTGGGCCAATTCTGGACGTCCTCCTCCTCCACCTCCCAAGAGCTTTGCCAGGGTGCGAACATTGTCCCCAGCGTGGAAAGGAGGGACTCGATTCTTTGTAGCAGCAGCGACAATGGGAATGGAAGAATCATCACCCCCAAAAAGAACCCCTTGGAAAGTTTGATATTTTTTCCGCAATCGATCCATCAAATCACAGAGCTCCTTGGGACCAGCCCCTTTAAGGTGGAGAGCAACAAAATGGACCCCTCCCTTTTCCTGCAGGGCTTTTTCAACTTCTGAGAGGAGGTCCCCACCTTTTGAGCTCCTCAACAAGTCCGCTTGCTTTCTTAAAGTTTTTAAATCGGCAAGAAGACCTTTTAGGCGCTCGATAACCTGAGGCCTCCCCGTTTTTAGATGTTGAGCGATGGATTCCAACTCCTCCCTGTCCGCTTGAAAGGCGCGAACCGCCTCCAAGCCAGTAATGGCTTCTATCCTTCGCACCCCCGAGGCAACAGAGGTTTCCGATAGGATCCGGAAGGAACCAATTTGTGATGTATGTGCCACATGAGTCCCCCCGCAGAGCTCCTTGCTATACTCCCCCATAGAAAGGGTTCGAACCCGTTCTCCATACTTCTCACCGAAAAGGGCCACAAAGCCAGCCTCTCTCGCTTGGTCGAGAGACATTTCCACCGGTGAAACCGGTAAGTCCGCGAGGATTTGCTCGTTCACGGCGTTCTCGATCTCCTCAATCTGTTTGAGGGTCAAACGCTTATTATGGGTGAAATCAAAGCGGAGACGATCAGGGGCAACCAAAGAACCGGCTTGGGAAATCTGATCCCCAAAATACATCTTTAAAGCCTTATGCAGAAGATGGGTGGCGCTGTGATTGCGCTGAATCCTTTTTCGCCGTTCTTGGTCTACGAGCAATTGGATGGAATCTTGGACGTTCAAAACACCTTCTTCAATTCGAACATGGTGCAGGAAATACCCGTCCTGTTTTTTTACATCCAATACTCGGGCCCTACCTCCCTCCCAGAGAAGCTGCCCTTGATCCCCGACCTGCCCCCCCGATTCGGCATAAAAGGGGGTTTGGTCTACAACCAATTCCACTTCATCTCCTTCCTTGGCAGACGGGACAAATTCTTGGCCCTTTCCTAGACCTAGGACTCGCCCTTCACCAGAGCAGCCCTCATATCCGGAGAACTGAGTGGTCGGGAGCTCACGCTCCTTGATTTGGGTCACGAAACCCTCAATAAAGACCTCTCCCTTAAGGTTGGAACCCTCCCTTGCACGAGAACGTTGGGCTTCCATCAATTCCTCAAAGGATGCTTCATCAAGGCAATACCCTTTGTCCAAAAGCATCTGCCTTGTAATGTCCACCGGGAAACCAAAAGTGTCATGCAGTTCAAAGGCAATCGCCCCCGATTCCGGAGGAACTATGAGTGTTCCCCGATCCTCCACTTCGACGGTTTGAAAGGTAGGGAATTTGTCTTTTGAAGCATAGATGTCTTTCGAATCCGGAAGCTTGCTTAACCAAGTCCTCAGCCTTTCAGATCCAGAGTGATAAATCTGTCTGAATCCTAATTCCTCTTGCTCCATCAAGACTTCGATTTGAGTTTGAGCGTCTCGCAGCTCCGGCCAAGCCTCCCCCATCGTGGAGACAACCACTCCAGCCAATGAGGAAAGGAAGGGAGCCTGGATTCCCAACTCGATTCCATCTCGGGCAGCTCGGCGAAGGATTTTTCGTACCACGTAAGAACGCCCTTCATTTCCAGGAAGGATTCCATCAGCAATGCAAAAGGAAACTGCTCGGACATGATCAGAGATCCTTCTCAATCTCGCATCATGTTCAGGGTTCTCTCCATACTTTAAGCCACCCAATTCGGCTCCTGCCTGGATCAGTGGCAAAAACAAATCAGTGTCATAATTTGTGGGAACTCCCTGAACAACGGCACAAATCCTTTCGAATCCAAGGCCAACGTCAATATTCCTCTGAGGAAGAGGAGGAAGGCTCCCATCCGCTTGCCGATCGAACTGTGTGAAGACGCAATTCCCAATCTCGAGGAAACGATCTGGAAGAGCTTCGAGCCCTTCTCCCGAAGGAAGAGGTTTGTCGGGTTCCAGATCGAAGTAGATTTCAGAACAAGGGCCACAGGGACCGTTCGGCCCCTTTGAGGGAGCTTCGGCAGGCCAAAAATTCTCTTTCTCCCCGAAACAATAAACCCGGTCCCTGGGTACCCCCAATTCCTCGGTCCAAATCGAAGAGGCTTCTTCGTCCTCCTCGTAAACGGTTACAACGAGTCGATCTCGACTAAGGCCCAGACACTCGGTAAAAAAACCAAAGACCCAGGTCAAGCACTCTCGTTTGAAATAGTCTCCAAATGAAAAATTCCCCAGCATCTCGAAGAAGGTGTGGTGCCTTGGAGTCACACCCACCTTATCGAGGTCGGGAACACGCAAACATTTCTGAACTGTCGTAATCCTCCTCCAAGGCAAGTTCCCCTTCCCCAAGAACATATCCTTGAACTGATTCATTCCAGCGCCTGTAAAAAGCAGAGTAGGATCTGCGGTCGGCCTGAGGGAATCGGAAGGGTAGTGGTGATGCCCCCTTTCCACGAACCAGGAGATGTAGGCTTGCCGGATTTCGGCCGCAGTTTTTGGAGACTGGAGATCGTGATTCACTTTGCTCATTTCCGAAATAGACCATCAAGATGGATGATCAGGCTGGGGTTCCTTTGAGTCTTTGAAAGTTACGGTAGAAGAACCGTGGGATCGCTATCGGTCTTTTTCTTCGAGTCTCGCCCGAGAAGAAAGAAAAGAAGCTACCTCCTATCCACTCAAATCAGAAAGGGGCCTCAACTCGATCCCACTGCATTCTGAGCGCTTCTGGGCTGGGTGCCAGGGTTTCCTGGGACCCCAGCACTTCCACCAGCTGTGTGTTTGGCCAGCTTCGCCCTCTCTTTCTCCAGAATTGCCTCAAGGGTCTTCTGCCGGATCTCCTCCAACAATTCTTCATTGTCCCGGAAAAGTTCGCAGACTCTTTCGCGACCTTGCCCCAAGCGAAGATCTCCATAAGAAAACCACGCCCCACTTTTCTGGACGATCCCATGAAGGACGGCCAGATCAAGAATGTCTCCAGGAAGATTGATCCCTTTTCCATAGAGAATATCAAACTCGGCTTTCCGGAAAGGAGGAGCAATTTTGTTTTTTACGACAGTTACCTTGGTACGGTTGCCAATGAATGCATCCTTATCCTTGATTCCACCAATGCGCCGGATATCCAGACGAACGGAGGAATAGAATTTCAAAGCCCGTCCACCGGTGGTTGTTTCCGGGCTCCCAAACATGACCCCAATCTTCTCACGGATTTGGTTGATAAAAACCAGACAGGTTCGAGACTTTGAGACCAAGGCTGTCAATTTTCGCAGAGCTTGACTCATCAAGCGGGCCTGGAGTCCCACGTGACTTTGCCCCATCTCCCCCTCCAACTCAGCCTTGGGCACGAGGGCTGCGACCGAGTCGATCACAATGATGTCGAGAGCATTGGACCGCACAAGGGTTTCCGCGATATCAAGCGCTTGCTCGCCACTATCAGGCTGGGAAACAAGGATGTCCTCCAGATTCACTCCCAGTTTTCTGGCATAGGCGGGGTCAAGTGCATGCTCCGCATCAATAAAAGCCGCCATTCCCCCAGCTTTTTGGGCGTTGGCGATGATATGTAAGGTCAGGGTTGTTTTTCCGGAGGATTCAGGCCCGAAAATCTCCACGATTCTCCCCCTTGGGACTCCCTTGCCACCTAAGGCCAGATCCAAAGAAAGAGAACCTGTCGAGATCCCATCGATCGAAGTTACAACCCCCCCACCAAGCTGCATGATGGCACCCTTGCCATGGCTTTTTTCGATTTGTTGCAGTGCCTGTTGCAAAGCGGGATCCTGCAAAGGCCCTTTCTGTCCTCCCTTGGATCCTTTTGCTTCTTTTGTTGCGCTCGTCCGTTTTGTCGCCACTCCATCACCCTCCAGTTGAATCAAGACCCTCGAGCCAATTCCAACTCCCATTCCCGGAGCCTGCATGCGCCCAAACAGTCCAAAAAGCACCCGATTAGGGCCGCTGCTCCCTAGTGTTCAGGGATCATAACGGACCCTTGCCAATTCCGACCCTGGAATTTACCCAAAAGTTCGGTAAATGTAAGGCTCAAGAAAGATTTCTTTTCCTAGAGCCCTCTCACGGAAGAGACGCTCCTCCCACCAAAAAATCTTGACTAGGAACCAAACTCATTGGAGAGGGATCTCCAAGACACTCCTATAGCCAAGTTGGGGAGAGGGGATCAAAGACTCCATCAAATGAAGGTTTTTTAAGGGCGTGGAAGCGGAAAGGCAATCGATGGATGGGACCCTGATTTTTCCTTTTTTTGCCCGGGCAAGCGTCAAATGAGGAGAGAAGGGTTTTTGTTCCGGGGGGAAACCCAGAGGGATTAGAGCTTTCTCGAGCTCCGATCCAAGCCGTTCTAGATGGTTCCTACCCTGTTGGATCCCGACAAAAAGCACTCTGGCAGCACTTGGCCTTGGAAATCCAGAGATTCCCCCCAGCGTCCAGGAAAAGGGAACAACCCCTTTCAAGCCCTTTTGGAGTGCCTCCTTAAGGGTTGGGATCCGTTCCTTGGAAACCTCTCCAAAAAACCGAAGGGTAAGATGCCACTTCTCTGGAGGCACCCAGCGCCACCGCCTGGCCCAGCTCTCTCCCTCCTGTGCCTCGATTTGCTCACGCAGGTCAAACAAGAAACGCCGCTGCTCTTCACTTGGAATTGCGGCTAAAAAGAGGCGGGAACGATGAGGAGGGGGCAATGACATGCTTCCTAGGAGCGAAGGGCCAGGAAAGGAGGGGATTCCAGGCTGGTTTCTCCTTCCTAGGCTTCGGGGTTTCCAAACATCCGGTGGATCGCATTCCTCCAGAGCCTACGATCAAGAGGAAGGCTGCTCATATTTGAATAAATTGGAGCAAATCCTGGTAGCGGGAATCAATCTCGGGTTTCTCAGTGCCCGCAAGGCGGTCCACTCCAAACGACTCGACATTGATCGAGGCAGTCACCGTTCCAAAAGCCATGGCTCTCTTGAGATTCCCGAGATGAACCCGACCCCGTCCTGCAAGAAATCCCATAAATCCACCAGCAAACGAATCTCCAGCCCCGGTGGGGTCAGCAACATCTTCCGTTGGATAGGATGGTAAGGCGAATTGGAAGAAATGGCTGAAGAGGAAGCTCCCATGCTCCCCTTTCTTGATCAAGACGATCCTAGGCCCCAATTCCAGTAAAGCCTGCCCAGCTTTGATGAGATTGGACTCATAGGTGATCTGTCGGGCCTCCTCATCATTGAGAACAATCCCATCCACCTTCTTCAAAAGACTGAGAAGGGAATCCCGAGCAATATCGATCCAAAGGTCCATCGTGTCTACGACAACAAAATGGGGGCGCTCTTCCATCTGGGCAAGAACGGAAGCTTGCACCTCCGGGTGACCATTGGCTAGGAACAAAAAAGGTGTTTTACGCCATTCCGTGGGAACAAAAGGCTGATAACCCTCAAAAACATTGAGATCCACCGAAACGGTGTCCCGGTGATTCATATCCGCGTGGTAACGTCCGGACCAGCGAAAGGTCTCCCCATCTTTGGTTTCCAAACCTAAGGTTTGGATTCCGCTTGATTCCAGGAGTTTCCTGTCAGCATCTCTAAAATCTGTCCCTACTACACTGACCAGGCGGACTTCGGTGAAAAATCTTGCCGCTAGGGAGAAATAGGTTGCAGAACCACCAAGGCAATCTTCTCGACTTCCATCAGGAGTCTCAATCGAGTCATAAGCGGTAGAACCAACAACGAGCAAACTCATAAGAAACCTCTCCGCCAGGAGGGACGGTTGAAAACATTTGTAAATCGCTTCAAGGATGCATGATCCAAGCTCACCAATTTTGCGGGCGAAAGCCTAGCCGGGGTGGGGTCGAAACCGAAACATCCACCTGGAGTTTTCGTGAAACTTCGGATTTTCGATGCCTCTACAAGGGCATGACAAAAGGAGAGGAATCAAGAGGAGAGATCCTGGGGTGGGATCCAAGTGGGGATCAGGGGGAGGGATCAAGGCGAGGGATCCTCCAAGCTAACTCCTCAATTTTTCACGGCGAGAGAAACTCGCCAGAACATCAGGCCTGCCCATTCCTGAGATCGTACAGTTTGCACAAACCTTTCGAAGGTCGATCTGCCGGATTTGTCGGCGGAGTTCCCGGAATTCTTTCCCCCCCCAGATCTCTCGAAAGGTCTGGGTTTTAAAGTCTCCAAAGGAAGAAAACTCAAACCAATGTCCACATGGGAAAACGGTCCCATCAGGATTTACATGGATATAGTACCAAGGGAAATAACAGAGGCGCTTATGGGTATCCCGTGGGCTCACCGCGAGATTGAATTCGCGGTTCTTGTGATCCAAGAATTCGTGGACGGAAAATTCACTCCCTTTTGGAGCAACCAGAGCCGTCCCACCCCCTTCTTCTTCGTTTCGAATATCCTCCCGCATCCCTTCTTGAATCCCTTCGGGAAATGGCATAGGCGCCATCAATCGAAGCCCTAATTCCTCTGCGACTTTTTTGCATTCTTTGAGAACCCGATTGCTCAGCTCGGGGTACTTGACAAGGGTCTCATCCTCTAGCCCCATTCCTCCCAAAACGCCCATGTGAACGAAATTCACATCGCTGAAACCTTGGGATGCCAAGAGGCGGAGGAGATCCGGCATTTCTTCGATATTGGAGCGCATCAATACCGCTGTCCCGGACAGTCTTGGGAATTCCGCCCCAGATTCTTCCTTCTTCCGTCGAATCAGAGCGAGCTTGTTCAAGAAAACTTCCCATTTACCCGGATAGCGTATCCGTTCAAAAGTCTCTTTGGTCGCACCGTCAAGGGAGACCGTGAGAACAGGCATTTGGACCTCGATGATCTTGTCCATCAACTTTTCCGTCATGGACATTGCGTTGGTCGAGAAATGGAAGAAGGGAACCTCGTATTCTCGGCAGAGTTCAAGAGCCCGCGGAAGCTCTGGCGCCATTAAGGGTTCCGCTGAAGAGGAGAGAACAACATCGTGGGCAATCGGGAAAATCTCTTTCGCGACTTTTTCCAAGAGGTCGCGGTCCATGAGGAGGTTGCTTTCTTCAAAGTCAGGATGGGAAAAATGGCACATGATGCACCGCAGTTGACAGCGGTTCACCATGTCAACTTTTACCCTCAAAAACCGTTTTGTTCGAATTCGTGGCATCTCTTCATCCTACCCCATTCTGGGGGTGGAAGTCGCTTCTTCCCTTGCCTCAGGGACCACAGGTGCAGGGGCTTTGCCTCGCTCAAAAAGAAGGAAAATGGCCCCTAACAAGGACCAGAGCATGAGATGGATCCGATAAACGACGGAGAGGGCAATTGCCCGGGTCGCAATGACCTGCCCAGCGTTTGCGATGCCAACGAGAAAATGGGCGCAGTACTTTTTGAAAAAGAATCCATACAAAGCTTCGCCCACCCCCCAACCGGAAGGGGTAAGTGGAACTGCCGATACGATATTGATGACAGGTATCAGAACAAAATAACTCGTCCAAGGAACCCCCACTCCGAGAGAATCCCCAATGAGGGCTACCCCAAGAACCGCGAGGAAATGGTTTCCAACAGAGAGAAAGAACCAAATCGCCAACCCGGCGATGTGATGTCGATAGAAGGAAACCGCTTGATCCAACTGTTGAAAGAGTTGGGCCATTGGAAGCGCCTTGAGCAGAGCGTCCAAATGAAGCAACTTACGGATTCTTCGGGAGAAATAGGCAATCGCGCCCATAGCAAGCAGGAGAAGCCCAACATAGATCCCTAGAGCGACTTCCCAAAACTCATGGAAATTGAAAAGTAACACGAGGCCAGCCAAAAAAGCGAGGGCAGCCAATCCAAGGACCCGGTCCACGAGGACTGTTACGATTGGGCGTGCCTTCCTCCCTGTTTTTCGGGCAATGTAGAACGCTTTAATTACATCCCCCCCTGTGAGACCAGGCACGACATTGTTAAAGAAAATCCCAATCCAAGTGAGGCGGAATGCTTCAACCACACGGACCTTCAGGTCATTTACGCGAAGCAACCACCACCAACGGACGGAAGAAAAAGTGGCCACAATAAAGAAGAAAAGTGCCCCAAAGAGGAATTTGGGGATATTCACACCCTTAAGGTAGGTCAGAAGCCCCGGCCTCAGGGCCAAGGTCCTTCCTTTAGGTAAAACCCCAGGGTGGAGTTCTTTCGGCTGGAGACTCCCCTTTTCCAAAAACCGAACTGGCCGTGCTTGCCAATTTCCAATGATTTTCCCTTCTACACGGCGAATGACCGTTTCCTCTTTTCCCGTTTTCCCGAGGATCTCATAACGATCCACAAGATCGATCTTGCTTAGAACAAAAAGGATCAGGGCAGCTGCAAACAGCAATTTCAGGATCAATATCAGAACTTTACGACTCAATGGTGAATCCTCAGTTGCGCTTGGCTTTTTTCGTCAATCATCCTTTGTTACATCCTTCGTGGAACCGCGGGCCGTATGCTCTCTCCACCACTGCGGGATCCATGCCCCATCCTTGTCCAAGGGGTGATGGAGAATCCAAGAAAAAATTTCTCGGGCGAACAGGCGGAGACCTTGGTCTGCATCCTCGAATGCCAATTGATAGAGAAAGGCATAAGGGCTGGGACCTTTCTCGAATTCGGCATCCCCTTCCGCGGGTTGGATCGAAGCACAGAGGACAGCAAGTCTCCTTCTAACGTCTGGATTCGCGTCGACTGGGCCTGTGGGGCCAAAAATCGCTGAGGTATTCCTTTTGAGCTGGGAGAGAATCCAGGGAAGGGCACGATTCCGCCCAAGTGAATAAAAGGAATTGATTGCGGATATCCGGACCTCGGGACTTCTCCGGTCGGAAAGGCCGAGGACAAGACCATGTAAGCAGGCGCGACGAAGGCTTTCGAAGAGATTCCTCAAAATCAAACCTTGAAGACCACGGTCGACCTCTGTCCTCATTGCTTCCAGGAGTAAACGGATCCGCCCCCGTTCCTGGAAAAGATTCCCTGCAGGCAAATAGGTTAGATCCCTTAGGAGAGTCGCCAACTCGTCTCTATCCTCCGTTTGAAGTGGACCCTCCCTGAGGCCAGGCCAGAGGCTCTCCATTCTTTTGAGAATGGGGCCAGCCTTCCGCTCGAATTCCTCTGGGTAACCAAAGAGGAGTCTGGGATCCTTTGGGTCGAAACCGGGAGCTAGAATCTTGAGGATTCGAGCCAGGCCCACCAGAGCAAGAGAGCGATTCAAGTCGGAAGGATCCTTATCCACGATTAACAGGAGCCTCCAACCGGCTTCCCCCAAGTAATCCAAGCGTCTTTCCGATTCCCCGACTAAGCGTGGGATTCTACGCCTTAGAAACCCCGCAGGGTCTTTGAGGTCGATCCACTGGCGTTTCAAGCCAAGAACATTTTCCGTGAAAGCATCCACATAGAGCCAGCCAAGGGCTCGAATCATCCAAGGATGCCTGAGTGCTTTGGGAGAATATTCAATCTTTGCTGGCTCTCCAAAAGTTTGAGCATCGAAACCAACCACAGAGTCCACTTCCTTCAACAGGCCCCGATAGGTGGAGCAGCCGGTAAAAAGGCTCAGCATTAGCGGAAGGACTCCCCCCCAAGCTCGGGGGAAAGCCCCCTGAACAAAGTCGGCTCTTGTTTGAAATCCCATTGCCGCAAGAGATTAGCTTGCCTTTTGGGGGAAACAACGACACCTTTCCCCCTTCCAAGAAGTCTCTCTCTTTTTCCTCTTGGAATTCTCCGTTCCATCGTCGAAAAAGGAACGGGCAGAAGGATCTCTGGGGCTCATCCCCCAAAGAGCACAGATGTGGAATTTTCTTTGACAATGGGGGCGAAACGGTATCGACCGGATGCTGTCGAGATCGGTTTTGCGTGCCGAGGTTCCAGGAGGCCTCGTAAAACCCCTGGAAACAACTTTATGTGCCGATACGCACTACGCAATGGCTGCCTAGAAGGCCTGCCACGAGCTCAGGGCCTTGTTCGCGGGTCCTGATCCTCGTCACAGAGCGAACTGGCTGAATCGGGCTGCCTGGCCCCGCCTCAGCGAGATTTTTGTCAGGCTGGTCCTCACGAGCCCCGTCCCCGGGGCCCCGTGAAGATGAGACAGAATCGGGGACTATGCACGTAGACGGACCGATCCGGGCATCACGGGACGGGGGTTCGACTCCCCCCGCCTCCACCATTTTGGCTCCCCTGGTTTCTCATGTTTTTTTTCATTCTTTTTCGTCTGTCCTTCTATGCGAAGGAAAGACCGAAAAAGGAAAAAGGGGGGAGAGCGCCCCAATCTAAGGGAACGATTAAAGGGGATGGGGCCGGAAAAATTGGATGAAATGGAACTCCTTGCCATTCTTTTGGGGCAGGGTGGAGGGGGGATAGGCGTAGAAAAACTCGCCCATCAGATCCTGGTTGCTTGTGAAGGGCTCCAAAGCTTGGCGGAAAAAGAAGCGGGGGAACTCTGCGAACTCCCAGGAATTGGGCCTGCTCAAGCATCTAGGATCATTGCCGCCTTTGAGATGGGCCGGAGGGCTCTGAGGACAAATCCAGATTTTACTGAGATTGTCAGGGATCCCGCCCTTGCCGCCCGGAAGTTTTGGGGACAACTTGGGGATGGTTCCAGAGAAGAATTTCACACTCTTCTTCTCGATACAAAAAACCGTGTTCTCGGGTTACGCTTGATCAGCATAGGAAGCCTCCAGGCTTCAATCGTTCATCCTCGTGAAGTTTTCCGCCCCGCGATTCGTTGCTCTGCAGCCTCCATCATTGTTGCACACAACCACCCCAGCGGGGATCCAAACCCCTCGGGAGAGGACAGGGAAATCACGAAACGTCTCGAAGACTGCGGAAAACTCCTTGGAATTCCCCTGTTGGATCATCTCATCCTGGGGCGAGATCGCTTCTATTCTTTTCAAGAGGGACGGATCCGTCATTGCGCATGGTGAAGGAGGCTGGCCTTTTTACTCTCCCCCTTCTTAAGAGCGCCGCAGAACATCGAGGTTACGGTTGCTGCCTGGAGGACCTCGTCAACGGTCGCGTAGGGATTCAATAAGGTGGCAGGATGTTTGAGTCCTACCATCATGGGTCCAAGGACCAGAGATGCCCCCATACATTGCGTAATTTTATAAGAGATGTTCCCCGAGGAAAGGCAGGGGAAAATGAGGACATTGGCGCGACCTTCCAATTCACAGAAGGGGAATCGCTCCCTCCGATGTTCCGGAAGCAAAGCGACATCGGCTTGCATTTCACCATCGGCCATCAACTCGGGTCGAGCCTCCGCCAAGATCCTCCTGGCCTCACGCATTTTTTCAGACTCTCTTGAATCCAGGGATCCAAAAGTGGAGAAGGAGAGGAAGGCGATCTTGGGATCCAAATCAAAGCGCTTGACCATGTCTGCAACTCCCTCCGCAGTTTTTGCAAGCTGGCAAGGGTCTGGATCGATGACTGAAGTCGTATCGGCGAAAAAGTAGAGCCGATTCCTCCGAAGGATCATGTGGCAGCCAGCGACTTTTTTGAATCCCTCGGAAGGGCCAATGATTTGAAAAAGACTCCTTAGAGTTTCAGGGAAGCTTGTGCCAATACCCCCCACAAGTCCATCAGCGTCCCCCTCCCGAACCATCATCGAAGCGAAGTTCAAGCGCCAAGACATGGCTCTCTTGGCGGAGATTTCCGTCATCCCCTTTCTTTCGCGGATTTTCCAAATCTTCTTCCAGTAATTTTCATAGTGGGGAGAAGTTTCAGGCTGATGGATTTCGACCCCGTTCAAATGAGACTCCAACTCCATATCCCGGATCGTTTCCCGGATCAGGTTTTCGTTGCCAATAAGGATCGGAATCGCGGATTTCTCCTCATTGAGGATCGATGCGGCACGAAGGACAATGGGTAAGGTCCCCTCCGGAAATACGATTCGGGCTGGCTTCCTCTTGGCACGGTGGGTCATGAACCTAAGGACATCGGCTCCCTGCCCCATCCTCCTTTCAAGGGAGCTTCGGTATTCTTCCCAGTCCTCGATCTGAATCCTTGCGACCCCCGAATCGACTCCTGCCTTTGCCACTGCAGGGGCTACCCAGGTTAGGACCCGTGGATCCACAGGTTTGGGAATGATGTAATCGGGTCCAAATCGAAAACTCCGTCCCCCATAAGCAAGCCCCACTGTCTCGGGGACCTCCTCACGAGCGAGAGCGGCAATCGCATGGACGGCTGCGACCTTCATCTCCTCATTGATCTTTCTCGCACGAACATCCAAGGCTCCCCTGAAAATAAAGGGAAAACCCAAAACATTGTTGACTTGATTGGGGAAATCGCTCCTCCCCGTAGCAACAATGGCGTCGGGTCTCGCAGCTTTGGCGTCATTGTATGAAATCTCGGGATCGGGATTGGCAAGGGCCATGATCAGTGGGGAATAGGCCATGGATTGAACCATTTCTTTGGTCAACAAACCGGCCTTGGAAAGCCCGACAAACACATCCGCACCTTCCAAGATTTCCGGAAGCGATCTTCGGTCGGTATCCCTAGCAAATGGTTTCTTGAACTCATTGATGGAATCCAAACGATCTTTTGTGATTACACCTTTGGAGTCCAGCATGAACAGGTTTTCTTCCTTCACCCCGAGAAGCAGAAACATGCGAGCGCAGGAGATGGCAGCTGCCCCCGCCCCTGAAAAGACCGCCCGGACATCTTCTGCTTTTTTCCCAGCAATCTTCAAATAGTTCAGAAAAGCTGCTCCGGAGATAATAGCGGTCCCATGCTGATCATCATGAAAAACAGGTATGTCCATCTCCTCGCTGAGCTTCTTCTCAATGAAAAAACATTCAGGGGCTTTGATATCTTCAAGGTTAATCCCCCCAAAGGTCGGCTCTAGGGTTCGAACAGCTGCGCAAAACTCATCCACCGAGGAAGTCTTCAATTCAAGGTCAAAAACATCGATATCGGCGAATCGTTTGAACAGAACCCCCTTTCCTTCCATCACAGGTTTTGCGGCTGCGGGACCAATGTTGCCCAAGCCTAGAACGGCTGTCCCATTCGTCACGACCGCTACAAGGTTCCCCCTGTCGGTATACAAATAGGAAGCCGAGCTGTCTTTTTTGATTTCGAGACAGGGCTCTGCGACTCCGGGGGTGTAAGCAAGGGAGAGATCACGCTGAGTGAAACAGGGTTTGGTGGGGCTGACCTCGATCTTGCCTGGCCGACCTTTTGCGTGGTAGTCGAGTGCTTCTTTCCGGGTAACCATGTGTATGGAACTCCTAAAGGAATACAAAAGAAAGGGATGGTCAAATGCCTTCGAAGGCCGCTTCTATGCGATCGAACACACTAAGGCAAAATTCAAGAGACTCCTATGGGGTAAATCTAGGAGAGATTCGCGGCCTCGAAGTTTCATAACAGCGCACCTTGAATTTTGGGTTGATTTTTTGGGGAGGATCCGAAGGATCCAATCCTTGAGACAAAAACCTTCCTCCTGAGGGGGATCGAAATCATGGACGCCACACCGATGGATTCGTGTGTTGGAAACAAAAGGGAGCATGGTCCAGATGGGACGCCGTAGGGATGGTCGGACCAAGGAAATGCGGTTCAAAAGACTCTATTTCCAGAAATAGCGACCTTTTTTCGGTGCATGTTGCGTCATAAGCAAGAAGGATTTTGGGATTCTCGGTTTGGAGAAGAGGCAGCCTTGGGATGGTCCGAGGGTATGGATAAAATGTTTGGACGAACTCATTATTTCAAAGAGGAGAAGCGTTGTTCCTGTTGACCTACCTTTTGACTGCCTTCCTGATTCCAGCAACCCAGGAATCCCATGGACATCTTGCCGTTCGATTTCAGGGGGGAAGCATCACTTGGGAAGAGTTCTATCTAGAGTTGGCACGAAGGCATCGCGGCAAACCTTTGGGCCGGGATGCATTGCAGTTCCTCATCGATCGGGAACTTGTGGAAAGAGAGGCAAAAGCCAGGAAACTCGCCATTCCCAAGAAGGTGGTTGATTCCCGAATCCAGGCCGTGAAAAAGCAGCTCAAAGCCAATGGAAAAGAACTTTTTGGCTATTTGAGAAAGAGAGGACTCACCATCCAATCTTTTCGGAAATACATCGAACTCTCCCTTCTCAACGAAAGCCTGGTTCGACAAGACCTTCATTTCGGAAAGAACGATTCCATTTCCCCCGCACAAATCATCGTCTGGCGAAGAGAAAAGTCTCGAAAACACAAGGTTGTTACTGCTCCGGCGAAATTGCCACCGGGGATCTCCGCCCAAATTGGTTCCAAGGAATTCACGCTCACGGACCTTGGAAGAGTGATGGCCCGCAATCTGGCCAAGAAGGACCGAGACTCCATATTGCAACAAATGGTTGCTGCCAGGATTCTCCAGTTGGAGGCCAATAAGCGCCAAATCAAGATGACCCCAAAGGACCTGGATCAGGAATTGGAAAGGCGCAAAGCGGAGGCGGCTTCGAACCCACAGTATAAAAAAGCCAAAATCGGCTTTTTGGACATCCTCAAGGCCCAGGGCCGGACGATGGATGATTTAAAAAAGGGAAGCGCTTTCCAGGCCCAACTCCTTGCGGTCCATCTTGGGCAACGTCTTTTCCCCATGGAATTCCTGGAGAAGGAATGGGAGTCCCATCGAGAACTTTGGATGGAACGTCTAGGCCCCAGTCGCCGGTTGATGAAAATTGATATTTTAGGCCCTCCTAAACGTCCCATGGAAAAGGCAAGAGCTTTGGCTGAAAAAATCAGAAAAGCGGCCAAAACACCCTCCTCCTTTCGCATGTTGGCCCGCCAATACTCAGAAGACCCTCGGGGGAAAAAACTGGCTGGAGATTTTGGCTTTGTCCACCGTAAAGAGGAGGGTTTTCCGCCTGAGATTCTCGCAAAGAGCTTTGAGCTTCCCACAGGACAAGTCTCCGAAGTGATCGAAACCCCAGGACAGGTCTCCCTATTGATGGTGACTTCTTTGAAAAAGGCTCCCCCAAAAACACGCATGCTCAAGGAAATCCGGGCATGGTTATTCCGGGCTTGGCTTCGAAAAAAAATCAAAGAGGCGAACGTAGAGTTCCTACCCTTCTCCTAACCTGTTTTGTTACAGAACCGGATCTAACCGATGCCCAGTCCTGGAAATTACCAAGGCACCTGCTGCCCAATGGGGTTGGTTTCTAACCTGGCATCGTTGCCTTCAACCCTTCCTCCCGGTTCACGTTTGAGAACGGTTTTCTACTGAGAGGTTTCTACTGAGAGGGAAGCCCTTAAATCATGTCTGTCCAAGATAGCTTTTCCAAAACCTTCCAAACGTAAGCCTGAAAACCAAATACCTGGAAAATAGACAAGGGGAACTTGATTTCGAAAGGGCTGGTTTTGGGCTTAGGATGCAGGTTTCAGCGGGAATCGAAGGGGTTTCGAGAAGAGAGCCGGATGATCTTGGACAGCACTGGTTTCTAACCTGGGGTTTCTAACCTGGGGTTTCTAACCTGGG
>DROQ01000215.1 GCA_011321845.1 Planctomycetota bacterium
CCCGAAAAAGAGGCCGAGCGCAATGCCAAGGGGGACATTGTGGACGACCTGCTCCATCCCCACCCCCGCTAGGCTCAGGCCGGCGTTGGAAAAGGCGAACACCGGAAGGATGAAAAAGGCGACCACCGGATGCAGGTCGTGCTCCAGTTCCTTGAGAGGAGAACTCCCAGGATGGGTCCGGGAACGGATGGGGAGAAACATGGCGAGGGCCACCCCCGCAAGCGTGGCGTGGACGCCCGACTTGAGCATGGCCACCCACATGATGACACCGACCAGGAGGTAGAGGCTCTTGGATTCGACCCCCTTCCGGTTCAAGAGGAAGAGGACAACGAGGCTGACGAGAACGACCAGCAAGGCGAGCATGGAAATGTTCGCCGTGTAGAAGAAGGCGATGATGACAATGGCCCCGATGTCATCGAAGATGGCAAGGGAAGTGAGGAAGACCTTCAACGAGACCGGCACCCGGGAACCCAGGAGGGACAGGACTCCGAGAGCGAAGGCGATGTCCGTGGCCGCTGGGATGGCCCATCCCGAAACCGCCGTCGGGTCCTTCAGGTTGAAGTACAGATAGATCAGAGCGGGGATGGCCATGCCCCCCAGGGCTCCCAACCCGGGGAGGATGATGTTGCGCTTGTCGGAGAGGGCGCCTTCGACCAGCTCCCGCTTCAACTCCAGGCCCACAAGGAAAAAGAAGACCGCCATCAAGCCATCGTTGATCCAGAGCAGGAGAGGCTTGGCGATCTCGAGCGCGCCGATCCGGACCACAACCGGAGTCTCGAGGAAAAGGGCGTAGTACCGTTGCAAGGGTGAGTTCGCGCAGATGAGCGCGAACACCGTTGCAAACATCAAAAGGATTCCACTGGAAGCTTCCAGCTTGAAGAACTTGGCGATGAAAGACTTGCTTCGATTCAACATGTCTGTTCCTTGTCCCTGAACCTGCGCCAAGAGCTTGCATTTCCACCCGGATCCTTCCCAATCATGAATCCAGCAGAAGAGCCTCGGACCGTTCAGTGGCACGGAGCGTGAAAAAAAGAGGTCGGATTCCGAAAGAGCGTGCTTCCCCTCTTGGAGGAAGGAATTCTTTGGCCTCGAAAAAGGTCCGAAAGCATTGGAAGAAACGATAGCCGCCCCCCTTCCAGGATCACTCTCAAATTGAAGCCAGGAACCACATCATGCTTGTGGTAGGGCTCGGCAGGGCAAAAGGGTCCCAATGGCCCCAAGCCCGACCTTGGGTTCGACCCGGGAGGGTAATAGGCTGTCTTGCTAGGAGCCCGCCTAACCTACCTAACCAACCTAAGCCTTTTTTCCCTCCCACCAGTGCGCTCCCTTTCTCCGCCCGGCTCGGAATCCTCCCAGGGCTTTGGCCTCAGGCGCCTTCGGCGAAGTCGGCCAAAGCCCTGGGAGGATTCCGAGTTCAATCCCGACCTTCTTGGAGCTTCCCCCACCCTTCCAACCCCCTGGCCAACGGTTCTTCCTCTCCCGTTTGCGATCATGCTACGGAAGGCGACCTTTTCTTCCCGGAAGATCGGAAGGGCTCCTTCTCTTGACCTTGGGTTCCGCTTCCTTTTCGGCGATCGCCGATTCTGCCGTGTAAGTCAACCAAAAGGGGTGACCTCCATTTCCCGAGAGACTCACAGAGAGTGAGACCTGGGACTTGGGAAAGAAATAGGGAACGAGAGCAGCCCTGGAGGCTGAGGAAGGCCGGCCCCCAGGGATGGGGCAAGGACCGTTTTTACTTCCGAGTCAAACCCTTCAGTCTCTTCCACACTTTGGCAGGAAGGGGCTTCGCGTTCTTCATGATCAGCCACTTCCCAAGGCTGGCTTGGACCGTGGGGTCCATCTTGCGGGGGGCCTGGGGCTTTTGAGACTTTTTGAGCTTCTTCCCCGAAGCCTTGGTCGAACCTCCGTTTTTCTGACCGCTTTTCTGGGCAGACGAGCCTCCTCCGCTGGCCTGGCTCTGGTTGGCCTGGCTCGGATCCCAAAGGGAGCCCCGAAGCATCACCCCCCAGATGATCTTAGACCGCACTGCCTTTTGGGAGCTGTTATTCATTACGTGAGTCTCGAGAACCTGCGATGGACACAAGTAAAAGAGCTAACGTTAGAGGGCCAAACACGTACCGAAGATGGCCCTCGTTGACCGCTCCGTCAAGAAGCCACAAGGAAGCTAAGAACAATGCAGCAAATGCAGCTGCCTGCGAGGATTTCATGCTGGCCATGGTATTCATACTGGCACAACACCGCTGAGGATGCGAATATACATTGGATCTTGAGCATTTCGTATGAAGGATGGGGGAAAAGTCCTCTTGGACAGGCCCCCTCCTGTCCAAACCTTCTACTTCCGGGCCAAGGCCTTGAGTTTCGTCCACATCTTGGCAGGAAGGGGCTTCGCGTTTTTCATGATCAGCCACTTCCCAAGGCTGGCTTGGACTGTGGGGTCCATCTTGCGGCGAGTTTGGGGCTTTGGGGTCTTCTTGAGCTTTTTACCCGAAGCCTTGGTCGAACCGCTGCTCTTCTGGGCAGATGAGCCTCCTCCGCTGGCCTGGCTCTGGTTGGCCTGGCTCGGATCCCAGATGGATCCCCGGAGCATCACGCCCAGGATATCGGAAAAGTAGAGATTGGAGCCTTCCTGGATCATCCATTGGTAACAGATGACGGTTCCCGCGAGGTTGGGGTCGGTGGGGGTCTCCGTCGGGATATTTCCAACAGCGTGCTGCCACTCGGTCTTCCAATACACGGTCCCAGGGATCGAGAGGTTGGAGACCAGCACGTATTTTCCGCCTCCCGCAGGCTGGACATCCTGCTCCGTTCCCACAAGGAGCCATGCCTGCCACTGTTGGTTGCTGGTCGGAGGAGTCGCGGGCCTCGCCATGGAGAGGGAGGGGGCCATGTCGGTGCTCCCACCGATTTCGGCAACCAGACCTCTCGTGGGAGCGAGGGGTTGGATTTGGAATCCCGAAGAAAGAGTGTCCGGGGTGCTCCAAACCTTGACTGGTGTCAGGAAGGGGTCATGGACAATTCCATCATCCATGGATTTGACCCCATAAATGTCGCCCATGGAAAGAGGGTTCACATTCGCCATCGTGGACCCGTTCGCCCCGATTTGGCCCGAGCCAAAGACCGTCCCCGTCAAGGCCGAAACCACCTGAAACGGGAGGCCTGGTTTGCCCACGACCTTGACCTGTACCTGCCCATCGAGCAGCTGTCCCCGATCGGCTCCCAGGTGCGGGTAATCCAGATCGCCAAGATGCTGAGTGATCACAGGCCCAGTGGCCCTGTCCCAAATCGTCCAGAAGGTGCCGTCGATTGGGTATGGATAGGGTCCATAAACCACTCCTGGGTCAGCCTCTGTCTCATTGCCCACGAAAAGGGTCGACTTGGAGGCATCATTGAGAGAAGGGAGTTGGGTGGCTGTCACCCTTACCGTCAAGGTCGAGGGAAGAACATTCTTACTTGGATCATAATCCCCCCGCAGAATCACCTTATTGGTCTGGTCAAGGAGATAGATTTTCTTATGGGGGATGGAGTACCCGACCCCAGTAAAGCTTCGGCCCGGATAGGTTTTTTGAGCAAGGATTTGATAGTTGCCGTTTTCATATCCGACAAGGGCAAGGCCCCCTTTTCCTCCCGCAACTTCACCTGCGAATAAGAAAGTATTGAAAGGACCATCATGCTTCCCATTTGGAAGCAATTCCTTACTCACAACTGTGCTCGCAAGGAGCTTCGAGAAACCCAAATTGATCTCTTTTTTATGGGTCGAAGTATCTATCCAAGTAATCGAGAGCTTTGAAGCATTTTTAGGGAAAATCAACCCGACATGATCCGTGCTTTCGATATCGATCCTCCCGACCTGATGCCAACGTACCCCTTGTGCATTAAGGATTTGAGTCAGGAATAAAACTCCAAGAAAAAATGGAAAACCTTTCTTTGTTCGCTTCATAACAGCAATCCTTTCTTTTTTCATTAGTTAAAGGGATCCACAATTTTCGAGCATGGCAGTCAAAGAAGTCCCGACACGCTTATTCCAAAGATTTTGCAAACATGAATCCTGCCAGGTTATTTCAACCATTAAAAAATAACTCAACTTCCAGGCCTCACATTCTTTGGCTTTCCTATCCGCAGAGCTACTTCCTCCTGCCTGGTCAACATGAACTCCCTCATGCAAAAGAACGATCCCCTCATAAAGGTTCATCCATTCGTCTTTATTAACGGCATCCGAATTGGGGCATTTTTTATCCAACTTGCTCCGGACATATTGAAAAAGATCGACATTGACACGAACGTATTCATCTTTACCCCAACCAAAATGGGATTCACCTGTCTTCTCGTCATCTGGATTTGTGTAGGCTTTTGCAGTTCCTGCTCCGCTTGAAACAAACCAACCTGACCCATCAATGATCCTTGGATCAGGCTTGCCATTTGTTTCTTTTTTCAAGCCTTCCTCAATTCTTTTTAAAGCTTTTTGGGCTTTGGTTTTATCAGGTCCTATGGGGAGAGTCGAAATCAATAGCTTCATTGCCTCAACCGACTTCTTGATTCCCCACCCTTGAGAACTTTGGGCATTAAGGGTCGAACTATATCCAAGGCCTCCAAAAAGAACGAAGGCTGGAAAAAGGAAACACGAGATGGTTGCATGAAATTTTTTCATCATGAGAATACAACCTCCTTTTTTGGGGGATCAACTTATTCGGGGCGGATTATTTGAGAGAGAGAGAGAGAGAGAGAGCAAGGGGTTTTTTGGGATTTTTCCGAAAAAAGTAGGCATCACTCCAGTGCTGTCCAAGATAATCCGGCTCTCTTCTCGAAACCCCTTCCATTCCCGCTGAAACCTGCATCCTAAGCCCAAAACCCGCCCTTTCGAAATCAGGTTCCCCTTGTCTACTTTCCAGGTTTTTGGTTTTCAGGCTTACGTTTGGAAGATTTTGGAAAAGCTATCTTGGACAAGCCTGGCATCACTCAGACCCGATTCTGCCCCCGGCATTCAACATGCATAGGGGCTAATCCAGACCAACTTACTTTTCCTTGAGGAAAGCCTCGAGGCGCACTCGGAAGGGTTCGGCGGCTTCGAAGCGTTTCAGGCGGTCGCGGATCCGGCCTTGGGGGTTGATGAAGAAGAGGTCGGGGATGGAGCTGACGTCGTAGGTCTTGGCGAGGGAGGGGAACTGGTCGAGGTCGACCATGATGAGTTCGACCTTATCCAGGAGTTTGGCGACTTTGGGGTCGTGGAAGGTTTTGCGTTTCATCGCGATACAGGGGGCGCACCACTTGGCCCAGAAGTCGATGAGGATGGGGCGGTGGGTTTTTTGGGCGCGGGCGAAGGCTTCCCTGAAAAAGGCGGGGGCGGTCTTGGGGAGGGGAGCCTTGGGGAAGGCGGGTTTGGTCGCCTGCTTGGTTCCCATCCGGGTTGCGGGCTTGGTGGTTGACCTGGCGGGAGATGTCATGCCGGGCTTTGCGCTTGGCTTCACCCCGGGCCTGGAGGCGGGGCCGCCGGCGGGCCGGCTGCTCGGGCCTTGCTTGGGCTTGGGCGGAGCTTGGACCCGTTCGACCTTGTAGCCCTTGGCCTCGATGATCTTGGCGAGGGCCTGGGGCGTGGTTTTCTTGGGATCATAGACGATGCGGAGCTGGTCCTTTTTGAGATCCCATTCCATTTTCTTCGTTTGATGAGACCCATCCAGGGCCTCGGTGACCGCGTTGGGTCAACCCATTCAGGTGGCGCCCGACTTGGCTTTTCGCATGCCGAGGACGTGGAAGATAATAACGGCTTCGGTCTGTTTGGCTTTGCTCTCTTTGGTTCCGTTCTTTTTCGCCTGGGCCTTTTCGGACTGGGCGTTTTTTTTCTGAGTCTTTTTTGTTTTGGCAGAATCGTCCACGATGTTCACTCCTTTGCTCGGTTCGGTCTGGGGAGTCTTGGCTTGGAGGGTTGTCCCAAGGACGCCAAATGTGGCGAGCAGGACGAGGGCGCTGGCTCTTTGCAGTGGCGGAAGCCTTCTTTGTCCTGTTTTTCCCTTCGGCATCTTCCTTCTCCTTCGTTCTCTAGGAACGTTTCAATTCCCCAGTTTCAGCGCAAGGGAGACGGCCTTGGCGATCCTTTCTGCACGCTCGCGCTCGCTGCCCCCCATGCAGGTCTCCACGCAGTCGGCCAGGTGGGCTTCGAGAACCCTGGCGATGAACTGCCCCATCGCGCCCCGGGCCGCGGAAGCGAGGATCAGGATGTCGTCCGCGCAGCGGCCCTCGTCCACCATGGTCTTGAGGGCACGAAGCTGTCCCTCCATCCGGGAGAGTCGGTTGCGGAGACGCTTTTTTGCCTCGAGATCGAGATAGCCGGGAGAAGCAGGAGTCCGCAGAGAAGTGGCTTTGGTTCCACCTTTGCTTCGTGAAAGCGGCTTGGGTTTGCCTCGTGAAGGTTGCTTGGTTTTGCTTGGTGAATGCGTTTTGGCTTGGCTCCTCATGAGGTGCAGGATACCCCCTGGGGGTATCTTTAGTTCCCGAAAAGATCCCCCGAACCCAAGGAACTTTGCCAACCCAGGTCCTTCCCCTATCCTTCCGGACCGATCCTGTCCCCTCAAAGCCCCTTCCCACGGACCTCTCTTGAACCCCAAAACCCTCCGCGCCGAAGCCCTCCTCCTCCTCGCCTCCGCGATCTGGGGCTTCGCCTTTGTCGCGCAGAGGGTGGGCATGGAGTCGATGGGCCCCTTCCTGTTCAACGGACTGCGCTTCGGCATCGGGGGCTTGGCCCTCCTGCCGCTGGCCCTGTGGAAGCGAGGGCCAAGGGAGCCAGGGCTCAGGGGAAGGGAGGCCGGGCTCCTCCCTGGGATCCTTCCCAGGCTCTCCCCCGGACTCCTGTCCAGGCTCCTCCCCGGACTCCTGTCCAGGCTCCACGCAAGATTCCTGCCCGGCCTCCTCCCGGGGTTCCTCCTCGGACTCCTCCTCTTTGGAGGCGCGAGCCTGCAGCAGATCGGCCTCGTCACCACCACCGCAGGGAAGGCGGGGTTCATCACGGGCCTCTATGTCCTCCTGGTCCCCTTGCTCGGCATGCTCGGGAGGAGCTTCCCGCCGGGGCGCACATGGTTCGGCGCCGCCCTGGCCACCCTCGGTCTCTACCTGCTCAGCCTGCGCCAGGATTTCAGCATCGCTCCCGGCGATGCCTACGTCCTGGCCGGCGCCTTCCTCTGGGCCTTGCACGTCCTCCTCGTGGAGCGCTTGAGTCAGCGACAGGGTCTCCAGGACGAACCGTTCGGCGTCCTCCACCTCGCCATCAGCCAATTCGCCGTCTGCTCCCTCCTCAGCCTCCTCGTCGCCTGGCGGGTCGAACCCATCGCCTGGCCGGCGATCGAGGAAGCCGCCATCCCCCTCCTCTACGGAAGCCTCGGCTCCGTCAGCATCGCCTACACC
>DROQ01000216.1 GCA_011321845.1 Planctomycetota bacterium
GAGCTTGGGACGAAGGTATCCGCCCACGAGAATCATCTTGGTGATGGCCATGGTCTCGCTGTTGGAGGAGCCCAGGGAATTGAAGAGGGTTGGGCTGTGACAGATGTAGAGGTCGCTGGTCTGCTCCGGGTTGATCTCGGTGTAGGAAGCGTGAGCGGGGGAACAGACCAGGAGGTCGGCGAAGTAGAGCTGCTCGTAGAACCTGCTGTAGCGGATGTTGTATCCGTTGGTGATGGTGTGAGCCATCCCCGTCGTGCTCTGGTGGATGAAGTTGACCCCGGCCCGCATCATCTCCTTCTTTCGCGCGTCCACGAAATGGATGATCTGATCCCGGATCGCCACCCGGCTCCCATCGGGACCTCTCCAGCTGTTCCTGACATAGCCATGGAGCCCCGACCATGAACTGTAGACATCGTCCCAGATCCCCGCGAAGCGCTTGGGAGGGGTTGAAAAGGCCTTGTATTGCACGAGGGGGCTCCCCTTGGGAGCAGGCCAGACGGGATAGATGCGCTTGTTCTTGTCCGGCGCTTTCAGGTCCACCTGGTAGGGAACCTTTTTCCTCTTCTTTCCCTTCCCCTCGTACTTCATCGAAGTGACGTTTTTGACGGGGCTGTCGTTATCCCGCCAGACCTTCCACTTGGTTGTTTTGAAATAGGGGTTCTGGATCGACGGCCTGGCCTCGTCCTCGACCTTCTCTGTTCCACCCGCTTGAGCCGAGGCGAGGGAGGAGAAGAGCAGAACCATGAGGAGGAAGGCCTTTGAACTCATCCGGAGATCTCTCATTCGCGTTTTCCAGCTTTCTTCTCACTGGATGTTTCCTTCCCCTGGGGCTTTTTGGGAAGAGTGAATTTCTTGGAAGGGGTAAGGACGATATCGAGGCTCAAATGATTCTCCGGGGTGATCTTGACCTTGGCGCTCCATGAAGTTCTATACCCATAAGCGGTCACGGAGTAATCTCCCGTGGGATGTTTTTTTCCATCCAAGGGGCTGGGGGCTCCTCCCGGTTTCAGGGGGACCTGCCACCATCTGTCTCCTATTTCGAACCAGGCTTTATTCGGAAAATCCTTCTGTACCTGCTCGATCCAGTCCGGGTGCACCTTGCTGTAGTCCAGGCGGATTGTGCCCTGGATGACGAGATCGGGGATTGCCCGAATTGTGAAACGAACAGGCCTTGGCGAACCGACCTCGATTACCTTTTCCGCGAGGGAAAAACCCCCCTGCTCCCTCTCTTTCCGATCCAATTGGATTCTCCACTTTCCAAAGGGGACTTTTTCGTGGATCCGTCCCTGGTCATCCGTGTGGACAGTAATCGTGGAAGACCGTTTCCCCATGGGTTCGAGGGTGATTTGGGCCCCATCGATGGGGTGCCCCTTCGGATCGAGGATTTGGACTTCGAGCAGCCCCAGGTAGATGTCGAAGTTGAGTTCTTTCTCTTCCCCTTCCTTTAAGGTGATGAATTTTGTTCCGAGGATTTTGTCGGTGATTCCATCTGTCTTATCAATGAGGAGGACCTCGTAGTGATCCTTGGGGAGGCGGGAAAATCGAAAGCTCCCATCCGTTTTCGTGACCGTTTGTTGCGTCGATTTCCCCCATAGGGCGACTTCCTTCCTGTCTTGCGTCGATCTTCCCCATAGGGCGACCTCCATTCCGGATCGACTTTTTCCATTGACCCGAACGAAGCCGAAAATCCCCGCAGTCTGTTTCTTTTTGCCGTTGTTCTGAGCGAGGTCGAGGAAGACCTGGGCGACTCCACCCTCGGGAACGAGGACCTTGATCGGTTGGAATGACGAGAGGAGGTCTGCCCTATCAAAATGGGCAGCTTGGGAAAAGGTTTCGATTGTGCCTGGTTTGTATGAGGGCCTGATTCGGTAGGTCCCCGGTTGCAATCCCCCCAGGCTGAAAGTGCCGTCGATCTTGCTTATTGTGGGGCCGGTAGGAAGAAGGCCACCGAAAAGTCGCCAGGTGTCCAGGGTGGGCTCAAGAAACAGGGTGTAGATCTTCTTCTCGGGGGAGGTGGAGTCGAAGATCCGCCCCACCAGCTTGCCGGGGTTTGGGAGAACGATGATGTAGTTCGCTCCCGGGGCAGGAGCGGGGATTGGGGTCCTGCCAAGGGCGAACCGTGGATGTTCCCCGATCAAGGCACCCTTGATCATTGGGATCGTTGGGGTCTTGAGTACTCCATTCCTGCCGGTGCGACCAAGGAGGATTACTCTATTTCCTTCGCCACGACGAAAGAAGACTCTCGCCGAGGAAATGGGCTTCCCTGCCTTGCTCCTTACCCGGACTGATACGGATGCCCCTGGACTGAGTCGGCAAAGGACCGGCTTGGAGGTCCACTCCTTCCCCATGGGGATTCGAACCTTGCTCGGGGCGAAGCCTTTGGCCGAAACGTGGAGGGAATAATCCCTTTTCGGGAGGTCGTGAAGGAGCCAGGTCCCCGGTTCTCCTCCTTTTTGAAGGTGCTTCTGAATGTTCAATTCCCCGTCGAAAAGGCTTTGCAGCAAATCTTCATTCAGGTCCAGGAATAGGCGAAAAGCGGCCTGGGTTACTGGCTTGCCCCCAGGTGTTTTGACAAAGATCTTGCGAGTAAAGGTCCTCTCCACACGGATCTCGACCTTGTCCCCTTGACGGTAGGGTCCATGTAACTTCCAGGGCAGATCCTCTCTTCTTTTGGTGAGGATGTAATGCTGACCTCGGCCAAGGCCATTGAATTCGAAGGACCCGTTGGCATCGGTTGCCTTGGGTTCCCTCCCCAGGCCCAAGCGGAACATCATGGGAGTTTTCGGAGAAATGCTCACGAGAATGCCAGGAAGGGGTTCCCCCTTGGAATCCAGGACTTTGCCTGAAAACCTATGGCCCTTCTTGAGTGTGATGGTCCCTAGATCCCGGGTCTCTCCCGGCCTGATCCTTGTTGTCTTGACGGTTCGCACCAGGTCCTTGGCGATGAAAAGGATGGGTGTCAGCCCTTTGGGGAGCCCCTTGATCTGGAACTTTCCGTCGTCCCCGGTTCGGGCGATTCCGAAGGAGAGTTCCTTCACCAGCTTTTTCGTGAAGGCGGGGAGTTTGATTGCGAAACCCCCGCTGGGGTTTTGGTTGACAAGGAGGCCCTCGGGTTCATAGCCCGCCAGCCCGAAGTCGAAGGCGATCCTCGGGATGTCCAGCGCGTACACCATTGCGCCTGAAACCGGCCTTTGGTTGGGTCCAAGGACACTCCCCTCCAAGGCCCCCCGATCCTGGAGGAGAATGTCCCCCAGGTCGGAAGCCTTCCCGGGATCAGGGCTCGCATTCACTATGCGGAAGGCCCGTTTGTCTGTCCCCGGTCCGATGAGAAGGATAAAGACCTCGCTTCGCTCCAATCCATTCAGAACGAATCTCCCCTTCCGATCTGTCGTGGCGATTTGCTTGGGTTCGAAGGATTCCAGTAAGTCGGGGTAATTGCCGTTCCAATCCTGGATGGAAAAGGATGAGCGGAACTCGTACACCTTGATTTTGATCCCTGCTACCGGCTTCCGGCTGCTCTTCCAGAGGACTCGCCCCCGAAGTCCAATGAGTGCCGCCTGGTATTCGGGATCGCCCTGCACGTCTCCCCCCTTCTTGCCACTGAGAGTTTTTCGGCTTCCAGGGGTCTCCGTATGCTTTCCGTCGGCTCGTAGGCTTTTCCCCTCCCTGGGAGATGTGGGGGTTTGGATCAAGCTCGGCCCTTCCAAGGGGGTATCGGGAGGGGTCTTCCAAAAGAGGAAGAAACTCGCCGAGAAAAGGAGCAGGAGGATGATGGCGAAGGTGGTTTTCATTGAAACAAACCTGTTCAAGCTGGGATGGTTTGAACCGCAATCGGGTGGTGGAAAGGGCGCCCAGCTGTTTCACCTGGGCTTTTTGTTCTACCTGGGTCGAAGCGAGGGGGGAGAAGAGCGGAAACGGGAGGGAGGACCGTTTGAATCTTGGCCGTGATGGAAGCCATGTGTTATTCCCGTTTTCGAAGCTTCGTGCGGGGCGTTTTCTTTTGCCGGGGCTTTCTGGGGCGAGAGAAGGCTTCGTTGGGCTTCAGGACGATATCGAGGCTCAAATGATTCTCCGGGGTGATCTTGACCTTGGCGCTCCAGGCGATTCCATTCCCATAGGCGGTCACGGTGTAATCCCCCATGGGATGTTTTTTCCCATCCAAGGGGCTGGGGGCTCCATCCGGTTTCAGGGGGACCTGCCACCAGGCGTTATTGGTCTGGAAGAAGGCTAGTCTTGGAAGGTTCTTCCGAATCGCCTCGATCCAGTCCGGGTGCACCTCGCTGTAGTCCAGGCGGATTGTGCCCTGGATAATTTGGTCCGGGATGCCCTGGACTGTCAATCGAACAGGCGTGGATGAGCGGACTTCGATGACCTTCCCCCCGAAGGAGAAGTCTGCCCGTTTTTTCTCATTCCACCCCAGCTGGATTTTCCACTTTCCAAAGGGAACCCTTTGGCTGAATCGTCCCTGGTCATCCGTGTGGACGGTGATCCAGGAGCGATTGATCCCTTTCGAGGCGAGAATGATTTGGGCTCCGTCATAGGGGCGCCCCTTGGGGTCGAGGATTTGGACTTCGAGCGTTCCCAGCTGGATGTCGAAGTTGATCTCCTTCTGTTCTCCGTCCTTGAGTTGGACGGACCTGGTTGCGAGAGCTGTTTTCCCGATCCCGTTTTTCCCGTCGATGAGTATGACCTGGAAATGTCCCTTGGGGAGGTCTGACAATTGGTAGCTTCCATTGGCGCTTGTTTTCACTCTCCGGGTCGCTCTGCCCCATAGGGCGACCTCCATCCCAGCTCCGCTCCGTCCATCAACGCGCACGAAGCCATGGATCCTCCCTGTCCCCTTCTTTGTTCCCGTCTGGGCCAAGTCCAGGGTGACTTGGGCGATTCCTCCTTCCGGAACGAGGACCTTGGTCCGTTTGCGCGAGAGCAGGAAGGCTTCTCTCTGCAGGTTCATCGCCTGGGAGATGGATGCGATCTTGCCGATGTCGACAAAGGGCATG
Organism: Planctomycetota bacterium; assembly: GCA_011321845.1. Lineage (GTDB taxonomy): Bacteria > Planctomycetota > UBA1135 > UBA1135 > HyVt-539. Next base: position 5,001 of record DROQ01000216.1, read on the forward strand.
AGCCGGTACTCCCCTGGTTGCAATCCACCGATCCTGAAACGGCCGTCCAGCTGACTCACCGTGAAGCGTGGGAGGAGGAGGTCGCCGAAGGGCTTTCGGGTCTTCCACCGAGGGTCCAGGAACAGAGTGTATCTCTTTTTTAGGGGGGATGCGGAATCCAGGATCCTTCCCTCGACCCCTCCCGGCTTGGGGAGGACGATGCGATAGGTCGCCCCCTTCACCGGGATGGGAATCTCAGTGTGACCCAGGGCGTAGCGGGGATGTCTGCCGATGAGGATTCCTTTGTTCATGGGGAGCAGAGGAATCCGAAGGACTCCGTCCCTGCCTGTGCGACCAAGGAGGTTGGTCCCCCTCCGGTTCGTGGGGCGAAAATAGACCCTCGCCGAGGGAAGAGGTTTTCCGGATCGGTTCTGCACGATGGCAGAGACCGATGTCCCAGGGAGGAGCCGACAAAGAACAGGTTTCGAAGTCCAATCCTTCCCCATTGCGACACGGACCTTGGCGGGGGCGAAGGGCTTGGCCGAGACCCGGAGGGAGTAGTTTCCCTTGGGAAGTCCCTGCAAGAGCCAGGTCCCCAGGCTTTTTCCCTTCTTGAGATGCTTTGCGGCCTTCAGTTCCATGTCGAAGAGTTCGGGCGGGACATCCCCACCAAGATCCAGGAAAAGGCGGAAACTGGGACTCGCGACGGGCTCGCCCCCTTTGGTCTGAACGATCACCTTGCGAGCGAAAGTCGGTTCGGTCCGGATCTCGATCTTGTCCCCCGGACGGAAGGGGCCGTCCAGCTTCCAGGGAAGGTCTTTGTTCAGCTTGGTGAGAATGAAATGTTGGCCACGCCCCAAGCCTTTGAATTCGAAGAACCCCTTTGGGTCCGTTCTCTTGGGCTTTCTCCCGAAGCTGATCGGAATGGGAGTCTTGGGGGAGATGCTCACGAGTACGCCTGCGAGCGGCTTCCCCTCGGCATCCAGGACCTTGCCGAACAGCTTCTGTCCCTCCCTGAGGGTGATTATGCCCAGGTCCCTCGTCTTTCCCGGACGAATCGTGGTGGTCTTGATCGTGCGCACGAGGTCCTTGGCGACGATCAGGACCGAGGTCAAACCCTTCCGGAGCCCCTTGAGAGAAAAGCTCCCGTCCGGGCTGGTCTTGGTGATCCCAAAGGGGAGCTTCTCTTCTAGTTTCTTTACGAAGACGGGGAGTGGGGCCGCGAAGCCCCATCTGGAGTTCTGGTTGACCAAGAGGCCCTCAGGCTCATAGCCGGACAGGCCGAAATCAAAAGCCACCCTCGGGATGTCCAAGGCATAGACCTTGGCGCCGGAGATGGGTTTGTTGTCAGGTCCCAGGACAACCCCCTTGAGCGCGCCCCGATCCTGAAGGAGGATGTCCCCCAAGTCGGCGGTCTTCCCCGCTTCGGCGCTTCGATCCACCATGCGGAAGGCCCGCTTGTCCGTTCCCGCCCCGATGAGGAGAGCGAAGAACTCGTTTCGCTCCAAACCCTTGAGCCTGAACCTACCCTCCTGGTCGGTCTTGGTGACGAGCTTGGGTTCGAAGGAGCGAAGAAAACCCGGATAGTTCCCCTCCAAATCCTTGCTGGTAAAACCCGAGCCGAATTCATAGACCTCGATTCCGACCCCGGCGACCGGTTTCCTGCTGCTTTCCCAGAGGACCCGGCCACGGAGCCCGGTGAGAGCAGCCTGGTATTCCGGGTCGAGCTCCTCCTCTCCGGGTTCCTTCCCAAGGTCCTCCGGAGTTTCCCGTCTCTCGACCACCTCTGGGGTCTGGCCGCTGGCTTGCAGGCTGTCTCCATTCTTGGGAGAAGGGGAAGGTTGGATCAAATCTGGCCCTTCCAAGGGGGCTTCGGGAGGAGCCTCCCGAAAGAGGAAAAAACTGCCGGTGAGGACGATGACCAGGATGACGAGGGAGAGGATGGTTTTCATCTGGAAGAACCTGCGATTTTTTGGGGGGGTGGGACCGGGATCGGGCCCTTGAGAGGGATCCCGCTCCGTGGTCCGGGACCAATGAGTCTACCCCCTTCGAGGAAGGCCAGAAAGCTTTGGAAATCCTGCGACATCCCGCCCGGCGCGGATTGTAGCAGTTTGGATGTTTTGCCTTCTTTGGCTTGAATCCTGGGAGAAAATTGGGGCGTTCAACCTGTTTCTCCCCCTGCAAAAGGGGGTCTGAACCCTTGGAGGAAAGATGCGTCGCTTCGCCCTGATTTCGTTGGTTTGCGGTCTCTTTGCCGCAGCCGTTCCTGCCCAAAATGGTCACCTGATGACTGGTTATGGGCCGATCAACCTCTCCATGGGAGGTGCTTCCGCCGGGAATGCGATGGACTCCATGGGGATCCTCTTCTGGAACCCCGCGGGCATCGGGCGTCTTGGGCGGTCGGAAATTTCTTTTTCCACCGAAGCATTCCTTAGCACGACAACTCTGTCTTCGAGCGTGAACGCCAACTCCTTCGGCTCGGGCGCTCCCCCAGTGGATCTCGCGGGTTCGACCGATGGGGACTTTGGCATGAGCCCGATCCCCTCCTTCGCCATCGTGGGCAAGTGGGACGAGAGCTGTCCCTGGACCATTGGGGTCGGCGCTTTTGGATTGGGCGGTTTCGGTGTGGATTATCCGGCGGACGCCAACAACCCCATCCTGACCCCTCAGCCATCTCAAGGTGGCATGGGGTTCGGCGCCCTCTATTCCAATTTCCAACTGCTCCAGGTTTCGCCGACCTTCGCCTATCGCGTCAACGACAAGCTGTCCTTGGGCTTCGCGCCCAACTTCGCTTGGGCTTCGCTGGCCGTGGATCCGATGCCCGCCGCGGCGCCCGACGACGCGAATGGGGATGGAAAAGGCACCTATCCCGCGGCCACACACGCCGCGACGGCCCTCGGATATTCCATGACCTTTGGAGTCTACTACCAGGCGACCGAAGACCTGAGTCTGGGATTCTCTCTGAAGACGCCCACCTGGATGGAGGACTTCGAGTTCAACGCTGTCAACGAAGTCGGGGGTCACCGCAGGATCAAGTTCGGGATGGATGTTCCTGCCATCCTCTCCCTGGGGATGGGGTACACCGGCTTCGATCGCTGGACCTTGGCCGCGGACCTGCGTTACATCGACTACGCCAACACGGATGGTTTCGAGAAGCGTGGCTTCGACTCTGTTGGAGCCGTACGAGGCTTCGGCTGGGACTCCATCTGGGTCTTCGCCGCAGGCGCTCAGTACCAGGCGACAGACAAGTTCTCCGTCCGTGCGGGCATCACCCTGAACCAGAACCCCATCTCCGACGAACAGACCTTCTTCAACCTGGTGGCCCCCGCCATCATCCAGACCCACCTCAATCTGGGCTTTTCCTATGACTTCTCCGACAAGGTCAAGGTGAGCTTCGGCTACCACCGCGGCCTGGAGAACAGCATCGCCGGGCCGATGTATAGCGGCCTGACGGGGAACGCCATCCCCGGAACCCGCGTCGAGAGCAAGATGCACACCGATGGCTTCTTGATGGGCGTTTCCATCAAGTTCTGACCCGCGATCCTCCCCTGCGCACAAGATCAGGGGCGGTTCGAATGGAAGAGTGACTGGGATCCCATCCGGAAATGTTTCCGGATGGGATCCTTGCTCCCTTGCCGCTATCCTCTCCAGCCGACCCTGAAACACGTGGTTCAGGCTGAGGAGGGTTTGTGATCGAATTTTTCTCCGCGGTATTGCCGTTGGCTGTTCCGTCTTCTGCCTCCGAGGGGCCGAGCGCCCTCGAATCCTTCTTCGACAGCGCGGCGGACATTGCTTGGGGGCTGCCCTTCATCCTCATGCTGGCTGCGGTGGGGCTCTACTTCACCCTGCGGCTCGGTTTCACTCAGTTCCGTCGCATGGGGCACGCCATCGCCATCGGCAGGGGAAAATACGACGAACCCGACGCGCCAGGAGAAGTCACCCACTTCCAGGCCCTCTGCGCGGCCCTCTCCGCAACGGTCGGGGTGGGCAATATCGGGGGCGTTGCCACGGCGATCTGGTGGGGGGGGCCCGGGGCGGCCATCTGGATGGCCCTCTTCGGTCTTCTGGGGATGATGACCAAGTTCGCCTCCTGCACTCTGGCCATCAAATACCGGGTCACGGACGAAGAAGGGCACATCATCGGCGGGCCGATGGAGTTCCTCTCCCGGGGGTTGGGAAAACGCTTCGCCTGGCTGGCGACGATGTTCGCGGTCTGCGCGGTGATCGCTTCCTTTGGAGGGGGGAACATGGTCCAGGCCAACCAGATGGCGACGGCCTTTACGCATGAGTTCGGCGCTTCCCTTCCTTCGGGGATGACCGAGTCCTTCGCCCTCGTGGGGGACATGCAGACCAACAGCATCCGTATCATTCTCGGTCTGGTCGTTGCGGTCCTCGTGGGGCTGGTGATCATCGGCGGGATCAAACGCATCGGCCGTGTCGCCGGAGTGCTGGTCCCGGTCATGGCGGTGTTCTATGTGGGCGGGGCCCTGACGGTGATCTTCATCCACATCGACGAAGTTCCCAAAACTCTGGGGACGATGTTCTCCCTGGCCTTTGGTGGGGACCTGACCCGCAAGGCCGCCGGTGGGGCAGTGGGGTTGACGGTGTTGCAGGCCCTGACCTGGGGAGCGAAACGGGCGGTCTTTTCCAATGAAGCGGGATTGGGCTCGGCCCCCATCGCCCACGCGGCCGCCAAGACGCACGAACCGGTTCGCGAGGGATTGATCGCCATGTTGGGGCCTTTTATCGACACGGTCATCATCTGCATGATGACGGCCTTGGTCCTCACTCTGACGGGGGTCTGGGAGACCTTCGCGGATGGGAGTCAGGGAGCTGTCATGACCAAGCTCGCCTTCGAACAGGGACTTCCCGAAGGTTACGGTTGGATCGGGAGATACACGGTCGCGATCGGTCTGATTCTCTTCGCCATTTCGACGGCCATCTCCTGGTCCTACTATGGGGACCGCTGCGTGACCTATCTCTTTGGACCCAAGGCTGTCATGCCCTATCGCACCGTTTATGTGCTGTTCCTCTTCCTGGGGGCCAACATCGACGGAGGGATTGTATGGAAGTTCGCGGACGTGACGAACGCGGCGATGGCCTTCTGGAACATCATCGGATTGCTGGGGCTCTCCACAGTCGTGGTCGCCCTCTACAAGGACTATTTCTCGAGACCCCAGGAACCCCTGGAGTGAGAGGGGAGGAGCGACAATGACCAAGTTTTCGATACTTGCCCTTCTGGGCGCGCTCGGTGGTGGGGTCCTCCTCTGGACCCTGCTCCCCACAGCGGCGATCTGGATCGACGGCCCATGGCTGGCCTGGGCCATCGCGGGGCTGGTCCTTCTCCTCACGGCGAGCATCCTGATCCCGAGACCGACCACCGATTCCTGGAAGCGGGCCTGGGGCTTGCTCTGGCTCGCCGCCATCTGCTTCATGGGTTCGTATTCGAGTCTCTACCTCCTGCACCATCGGGTGGATCACTTGGCTTCCCAGGTCCGAGAGGTTCTCCAGGACGAGGCTGCCCTCGCCAAGGCCAAGGCCGAAGGGCGGGTTGCGGACATCGAGAGCATCACCCAGGATCTCAACACCAAGAGGGCCGAAGCACTCGCCTCCTACCCCGGCCTGGTGTTCGATGAACGGGGAAAAAACCGGGTGGAGGCCAGTTCTCTCGAGTTGACCTATTTGGAATATATGGTCTCCGTCCTTTTCGTTTTCGCCTTTTTCATCCTCGCTTGGATGACGGCCCCGCCCGTCCAAAAGTTCTATGGATTCACCGCCGCGCCCGCGACCTGATCTCTTGGTTCTTCTGCTGAGCCTTGGTGCCTGCGCCTCCGGTCCCTCTCTTCCGAACCCGGGGGGCCGGCGCATGTCCCTGGAACTGGGACCCAAGGTGGTGAAGTTCCAGGGGAAGGAGATGGACCTCCTCAGCTTTGGATCCCGGATCCGCGCCCTCGTGTCCAAGGACAAGAAGGAAGGGGGTGAGGGAATCCGGCTCATGGTCCGGGTTCGACCCGGGATGACCATTGGCCGGACGGAGACCTTTTTGAGATTGGTCCAAGAGGCTGGGGTCCGAGCGGTGGATTTTCTGTGAGGGGCTTTCCCGAGCTGGTGATCTTCGACTTGGACGGGACGCTGGTGGACACGCGGGCCTGGTGGTTGCCTGTCGCGGAGGAAGGATTGAGGCGGTTCTCGGAGCGGACGGGGCGGAAGGTTCCCTTTCCCGGCGGAGAAAAAGCCTGGTCCCTGGTCGGTCTCCCCGACGACGAGGTGTTTCGGGGCCTCCTGCCGCCCGAGCGCCAGGGGGAGTGGGAAGTCTTGCGGGACATCCTTGTGCCCATCGAGGGGGAGGTCTTGCGTTCCCAGCGGGATTTCCTGTTTCCGGGGACGAGGGAACTGCTCGGGGAGCTGAAGGCGGCGGGCGTCAAGCTCGGAGTGGCCAGCAACTGCGGGCCGGATTACCTCGAGGCGGTCCTGGAGGGGCAGGGGATCGCGCCCTGGGTGGACGCGAGTTTTTGCCGGGGCAGGCCCGAAGGCATGGGGGAGAAGGCGCAAATGCTGCGGGAGGCCATGCGTGTCCTGGGAGCGCAGGAAGCGGTTCTCGTGGGGGACCGGGACTCGGACGCCCGGGCCGCCCAGGACGCCGGGATTCCTTTTGTGCTTCGGGAGGGTTCGGGGCCGGAGGTTTTCGCCGCTGCATATGCCTGCTGCGCTGCATCGAACCAGGAGGGAGTCAGGGACTGCCTTGCAAGGGGATGCTTCCAGGGAGGATAATCGGGAGATGCCCTTGGACTGGGAAGATGTGTTGCCTACCGAGCAGCAGATACACGAGCACGTGATCTCCATTTTGGAATGCTGGGGAGACGATCCTCCTCCGTGCTTCGACGTGAAATGGAATTTTCGGCTCCGAACCGCCGCCGGCAGGGCGATCCTGGAGCCGGTTCTCCGAGTCGAACTCAATCCTCATCTCCTGGCCCGGCATCCCGATCAATTCCTCCCCACGCTCATCCACGAGATGGCCCACGTCCTGGTCTACCATCGCTACGGCAAAGGACCCAAGGCCCACGGGGTGGAGTGGCAGCGCCTGATGCGGCAGGCGGGGCAGAACCCCGAGGCCCGCCACGGGATGAATGTGGACGGGCTGCGACGCAAGAGGCGCAAGTTCCTCTACCTGCACGTCTGCCAGGGCTGCGGGACCTGGGGGATCTACCGAAAGCTGCGCAGGGACCTCCAATGCGGCCGCTGTGGGCCGGGGGAGTTCCAGGTCTTTCGGTCCATCGCGACCCGGGAGGGATTGGCCCAGCTCCAGCGCAAGGCGGAGAAGAGGAGGACGGGTTCGTGAAGTCTCTGGTGAGCGCTTGCCTGCTTGGCTGCCCCTGCCGCTACGACGGGGGGACCAGGGGGGACCCCGAGTTGATCGCTGCCCTGGGGGAGGAGGCCCTGGCCTTTTGCCCGGAGGTGGAAGGCGGTCTGCCCACTCCGCGGCCCCGGGCCTTTTTCGTGGGTGGGGATGGTGCCCAGGTCTGGGAGGGGAAGGCCAGCGTCCGTGACGAGGAGGGCCGGGACCTTACTGCGCAGTTTCGCCGGGGAGCGGTCCGGGCCCTGGCCGCCGCTCTCGCCGAGGGTTGCAAGGAGGGGCTCTTGAAAGACGGTTCCCCCTCCTGCGGGCTGTCCCGGGTGGACATCCAAGGGCACAAGGTCCAGGGGCTCGGCGTCACGGCGGCCCTCTTTTTGCGGGCGGGATGGACCCTCCGGGGGCATGATTGAGGGCATGGGCTGGGAGATTGGGAGTCGAAGATGGCAGACGTGTTCACCGAGATCTTGAAGCTGAGGGAGAAGGGGATTCCCGCGGCCCTGGCCACCATCATTGGGACCAAGGGTTCGACCCCCGGCCGGGAAGCCATGCGCCTCCTGGTGCGTGAGGACGGGACCTTCGTCGGGACGGTGGGTGGGGGCTGTCTGGAGGCCGAGGTTTTCGAGGCCGCCAAGGAGGTGATGCGGGACGAAAAAACACGGACCTTGAGCTTCCGGCTGAACGAGTTCGACACTCCTGAGAACGGATTGCTTTGCGGAGGCGAGGTCACGGTCTTTGTCGAGCCCTTGACGGTTCCCAGCCTTCACATCTTCGGTGGGGGACACATCTCGCGGGTCTTGGCTCAAGTGGCTGCTATCGCTGGGTTTAGGGTTGAGGTCTACGAGGACAGGGAGGCCTTCGTGAGCGAGGAGCGCTTTCCGTCCGCTTCGGCGCTCCACTGCGGGGACTTCAGAGAGCAGGCTCAAAACCTTTTCCTGGGGCCGCTCAGTTATGTCGTGGTCGTGACCAGGGGCCACAAGGGGGATGGGGAAGTGCTCCTTGGCCTCTCCCAGGCCCAGGGGAAGGCCCGCTATGTCGGGATGATCGGGAGCCGGACCAAAAAGAGGGTGCTCTTTCGCAAGCTGGAGGAGGAGGGTGTCCCGGTGGAATGGCTCGCTCGGGTCCATAGCCCGGTGGGGCTGGATATTGGGGCGATGAGCCATGAGGAGATCTGCATCTCCATCCTCGCGGAGATGATCGCCGAGAGGAGGGGAAAGCTGGGGGCCGAGCGCGTTCTTCCTTCCCTCTCCAGGGAGCATGGCCGTTCCTGACCCTGGGGTGAACCTCCTCGGCCAAGCTCCGTTTCCTCTCCCTTTCCCCCTCTGTTTCGTTGTGCGAGAGCCCTCCTCCTGGCATGATGTTCCCCCTTTCGCCCCCCGTTTGGCCGCTTGGACCGGATAGAAACCGACGGATTTCAATGAAGAAACTCCTGATCCCCTTCACTCTCCTCACCCTCGCTTCGCTCGCGAGGGCGCAATCCACGGACACCATCACGCTTGTGGACGGAACCAAGATCCAAGGGGTCAAACTCACCTGGATGGATGTCCGGGAGGTTCGCTACAAGGTCCGCTCCTCCGAGAAATCGATCGAAAGAGAAAAGGTCCACTCCCTGGATATCCAGCAGGCCAAGGCACGGGGGAAGCTTCGCAAAGCCCTCAAGGCGGTGGCATCCGAGGATTGGGCGGAGGCCTTTCCCGCCTTTATGGAAGCAGCCAAGTCGGCAAAAAGGAGCAAGGCCCTTGCCGGATTCCTCCCTCAGTACGCGATGTGGAGAGCCTTTGAAATCGCCATCGACCACGGAACGATGGAGGATCGCAAGGACATCCTTTCCCAACTCCTCAAGGAATACCCCGAGACTTTTTATCTCCCACAGATTTGGGAGTACCGGATCCGGATGGCTTACAAAAAGGCCGGGGCCGACAGGAAAAAACTGACTGCGATCAAGGGCCTCGTGGCCAAGTACCTCGAAGAAGCCAAGAACTGGGGGTCCACCCGGGCCGAACTCGAAGCCGAACTCGAAGGGATCCTGATCAGGGAGCGCCTTCGCGAGATCCAGGCCGGGGAGGCCAAAAAAGCGCTCTCCAAACTCCTTGGGCGCGCGGAGGCCGATTATCCCGACCTCGCCAATCGCCTGAAGCTCCAGCTCGCAGGGGCGGTCCTGCGCTCCGGCAAGCTGGAAGAAGCGCGTAAGATGTTCGACGCCATCATCAAGTCCGGTGTGGCGGACCCCCTGACCTTGGCCAGGGCCTATCTGGGCCGGGGGCACACCTGGTTCCGGAAACCCTCCCGCACCCCGGAGGATTCGGAAAAGGCTCTTCTCGATTACATGAGGGTCGCGACCCTCTTCCCCAAACTGGATTATGACCTGACGGCCGAAGCTCTCTACTTCGCCATCGAGTCTTACAAGTCCTGGGGAGGGCCGGACCTCCAGGCCAATGTTCGTCGCTTGATCCGCCGGCTCCGGGGGCGATACCGGGATTCGACCTGGGCTAAAAAGTAAGTCCCTCATGGGGAAGGCGCGCAAGGAACCCCCTCGCTCCGGGAGCAGGGGGTTCTTCGCTTTTCTGAGCGACGCCCTGTTCTGGGTGTTTCGTAGCCTGGTCCGTCTCCTTCTGCTTGTCTACTTTCGATTCGAGGCGAGCGGAAAGGTCCCCTCCGAGGGCCCTCTTTTGATCGCCTGCAACCACACTTCGTTTCTGGACTCCATCTGGCTGGGAGCAGCGAGTTCGCGAAGGATTCGGTTCCTGATGTCCGACCTCTATGGGGGGATCTTTGGGTTGCGGTGGTTCTTTCGCTGGAACAAGGTCATTCTCGTGCCCGAGGAGGGGGGGCTCAAGGAGTTCATGACTCGTTCGCTCCAAGCCCTGGAGGAGGGCGCCGCCCTCGGGATCTTCCCGGAAGGATGGATTACGCTGGATGGGTCGGTCCGGGAGTTTCAGCCCGGGGTGATCCGGCTTGCGATGAAAACCGGGGCGAGGATCGTTCCCGCCGCCATTGTGGGAGGAGCGAGGGCCTTTCCGCGCAGGTCCTGGTTCCCACGACCGTGGAAGGTGCGGGTGCGCATCGGGGAGCCCCTGGAGGTCGAGAGTTTGTTGCCGGAGCAAGGGAGCAAGGCGGAGCGGGTGGGAGTGGCCGCGAGCAGGCTTCGAGCCAAGGTCTTGGAACTGATGGAACATCCCCCGGATTGAAGGGAAAAAGAGAGCCTGGTTCCCGGTTCAAAATGGCCCAATTCTCGCTCGCTCTTCCTTTAGCTAACGAGGGGGCGAGCGCCCCCTTGCCGAGGAGGAGTCTCCCGGGCGGAAGAATGATCCAGCGATTGGGTGGAGGGGAAAATGGGGGAAGGTTCTTCGGAGGTTCCTGGCTGGTCTGAGCTGAGGCGGGGGGTCCTGGGGAGTTTGCGGCCCTTTGTGCAGCAGCGGGACCAGGTGGAGGACATTGCTCAGGAAACACTCATGCGCGCATGGGTGGGATGGAGTCGAGGGAACATCCGCAAGCTGGGTATGGGGTGGGTCCATCAGGTCTCCCGACGGATTGCCATCGATCGTCGGCGGGAAAGGCTGAGGAGGCCCAGCCACCAGTGTTTGACGCGCTTGGATTACGGGGCGCGGGATCCGAGGCGCTTGCCTCGGCAGCTGCGGACCTGTTATGGGACCTTTCCCTTGATGGTTCTCCTCTCGAGCCTCGATGAGGCCATCCAGAGTCTCCCGCAGGAACTGAGGCTTGTCTTTTGCGCTCGCGCGCGAGGGGTGAGCTATCGCGAGATCGCCTGCCGTCTTCGAATCGGCCTCAGTACTGTGAGGATGCGTTTGGCCCGGGGCAAACGCATCCTCGAACAAGAGATCCTCCGGGATCTCAAGAAGCGAGGAGAATTGTGATGAAAAGAATCATCCGCCTCATCGGTGTGGGTTCCCTGTCTCTGTTTTGTCTTTCCCTGGGGCCTGTCTCCGGACAGGACCTGGCCCAGGGGAAGGGGGGCAGAGCGATCTCCCAGAAAAAGGAGAAACAGCTCAGTCCCGAGCAGCGCAAAAGAATCCGCGAGGGTCGCAGGGCTCTCATCGAAGCCAGCAAAAAAGCCCGCGCAGGCCAGCCCAGGACGGCCGAAGCCAAAGCCAAGGCCCGGAACATCGCCTTCGAGGCCCTCGTCAAGGTCGAGGCGAAGTACCGGGGGGTCCCGGAGGTCCAGGCGGAAGCGGCCTACCGGGAGGGGAAACTGCTCGCGCTCTTGGGCCGGAGCCGAGACGCGGTCAGCGCGTACGAACGAGCGGCCAGGCTGCTCCCGGAGAGATACAGGTCCAAGGCCCTGATCCAAGGGGGGCATGTGATGCGACGCATGAAGAAGCTCGGAGATGCGCTCAAATACTACCGTCTCGCGCTCAAGGGCGGCCGGGGATTGGACGCCCAGCGCGCCCGGATCTGGGAGGGCAAGGTCCTTGCCCGGCTCGGGCGGATGGAGGACGCAAGGAAGAGCTGGAAGGTCCTCTGCTCCTCCTCCCACGCGGACCCCTTCCAGAGGATCCTGGCTTTTGACGCTCTCGCGGGGAGCTACCTGAGACAGGGGGATCTCCGGCAGGCCCGTCTCGTCCTCAAGGACGCCGATGAGACGCTGTCCGCGCTCTCCTCTCCCGAGGAGAAACTCGGCAAGAAGATCCAGGAGAGGCTCTCTCGGATGTCTTCGAGGAGGCGGCTCCGCCAAAGGCTCGAAAAGGAAGCAGCCGCCAAATCGGGAAAGTAGGGGAAGGTCCTCTCCGGTCGGGTTATTTCAGTTCGAGGCGAAGCGCGGGGATCTGACCCAATCTGGGGGTCCCTCGCTTCGCGTCTCGATCTGGAGCGTAGAGGGAGGAAGTCCCCCACTGCGGTGCCTGAGTTCCCACACCCGCCTGGACCGCGTCGCCGAAAACCAGGCCAAGGCGGTTGGATTTGAGGTCCACGAACATGGCTTGTGCGTAGATCTTGAGTCCCAGGAGGGATTTGAGGTTGGGGAGGGGCAGGTCGGAGCGGTGGAAGCCGAGGCTCAACGCTGCGGAAGCCTTGGGGTCGGCCAGATTCAGAGGAGTCGAGAGGATGGGGAGGGTCGTGTTGGGGATGACAAAGAGGCTGCAACCCTTCGCCCCCAGGCCATCCAGCTTGAATGCCGTGGGCTGGACGCCGACAAAGAGGAGGCCGGGCGCGTTCTTGGGTCCGGTTCCCTCGATGGAGAGGAGCCCTCCAGGGAGAAGGCGGTTGTCTTCGAGGATCCCGAGGTCTTGGCCGCTGCCGATGCTGTTTTTTGGGTCCAGGTCATAGCGGATACAGCCGGTCCCAATCTTTTTGCTGGAGGCGCCGAGGGCTTCGCCGAGCGTCTCCAGTCCCCAGCTCCAGTAAAGGGAGTTGGAACTCTTGGAGGGATCCCAGGCTTCGATTTCGAGGAAGAGGTTGCCCTGGGAGGCGAGGGGAAGCGGACGGGAAAAGGTCAGCTTGGGGAGGCGAAAGGGCACTGTTTGCCGACCCCAATCCCGGTTCCAGGCGGCGGGGTTTTGGATCAAGAGGGATCCGTCGAACACGATCATGGGGGACTTGCCATGGTTGGCCGCGAAGGTGGTTTGGGGTGAAGTGGAGGCGGCCTTTCCAAAGGAGGCGCGGATTTTAAGGCGGAGCGTGGCGAGCGAAGGAAGCTGCTTGCTCTTGGAGCTGAGGACGGGCCAGAGCCTGAGGTCCCGGAATTGGATGCTCAGGATCTGGCTCTTCCCCTTGAGAGCGCTCCCTAGAGCCTGGCGATCCAGGAGGATGCCGAGACGGAATTCAGAGCCGCCCAGGTATTGGCGGAAGGTGCCGTTTGGGACCTGGCCAGGGAGGGTGAGGGTCGTGGGCCCCTGTCCCCAAGCGAGGGAGGCGATGAAAAGGCTGCCTAGGAGGGATGCAATTGGTGTCGGATTTGGTGCTCGCATTGGTTCACCTATGAAGAGAGAGAACAAAAGAGAAAGAGAAAGGTGTTTCGCTGGAAGGAGGACTCGGAGGAAGTCAGAGGAGGATCTTCCTCCAGGCGAAACCTCGGTAATCCTTGGTCCGGGTTCGGTCGTCCAGGAAGAGGTAGGTGCCATCCACCATGTAGGAGGCGGGGATGGTGAACTTGAACCCCTTCCCTCCCGGGTTCTTGGGGACCCGGACTTTCTTGCCCTTGCGTCCGTCGATGGAGTAGTAGACGAAGGGGGCGTTCCCGGTGTAGGTCACGGTCACCTGGGTCCCGTCCTTGGGAGGATCGGGTTCGAAGGAAAAGGAAGAGCCGGGGGTGGGCATGTTAGTTTTCCTCCTTGTTGGGGCTTGTGGGAGTCCTTGAGAATTGGAGGGCTTTGCGATTGAGGTCTCTCCTACCGATTCGGTCGAGCCCCGGGAGGAGGAGGGAGGCGAGGTCTCTCCCTTGCTGGGGGGGAAGTTCGCCGAGGTGGTCGACAAGTGTTTCCAGTGCCTTCTTCAGGGCCTCGCTCTCGGGCAGGATGAAGGAGAGTTGCACGAGGTCCGGGCCGAACAGGGCGAGTTGGGGGGGAGGGAGCTTGCGGAGTCTTTGGACCAGTTCCTCCAGCCCCTTAGGGTCCAGCTCCGTGGAGACGGCCGAGGTGGAGGAGGTGAGTCGGGGCAGGGAGAAGCCGAAGAGGGCGCCACCAAAGAAACCGCCCGCGACCGTGGTGAGAAAGGACCGCCTGGTCCGGGGCATGAGGATCTTGGGTTGCTTCTTTCGCTTGGTCAGCATCAGACTTCCTCCTGTTCAAATACCCTGAACAGTATTTGGGCGCTGCAGTCCGGAGGTCAATCAGTAAGACTGTTATTCTGGCTAAAAAATCCGGCTCCGCCGTTAAAATACGAAATAGCCGTATTTTCTGGGTCCCCCCCTCCCTGCCAGGCTCCCTGCAAGAAATCCTGTCCACTCCAATCTCGGCCCTAAGCCCTGTAGCGGAGCCCCCTTAAGGCAACTAGCTGCCGTGGCGGACCTTCCCCTCCGCATCGAAGAGCCAATTGTTCTCCTCTGTCCAGGTCAGGAATTGATATGCCGGAGCCAGCTTGCTCAGCCCCTCGAGGGCGAGGGGCCCAAGTTCTGGCCCTAGCCCGACCGCCAACTTGGCGGGGATCCGGTGTCGGATCGACAGCGAATGGTTCCCGGGCTCGAAGAAGGAGAAGAAGTTCTCGATCTGGTCGGGATAGAGGTCCCCGCAGGGGTATTCCTTTTTCCAGTTGTGGAGGGAGAGAACATAGCCTTCCCCGATCTCGTTCAGGGTCTCGGTCCAGTCGTCCATCTCCGCTGTGGCCGAGAGAACCCTGTTCTTGAGGTTTTGGCTGTCCCACCAGGCCTGGGGGTGAATCCGGAGCGCGATTTCGAACCCTTCCCGGTCCACGCTGAGGACGAAGGTGGTCTGGATGTAATGGGTGTCCACGTCTTCGCCGATGGCAGGACCCACTCTTTCTACCAGAGCTTTCTTGTCTTTGGGGGAGCGGGAGAGATACGCCCACTGGGCCTGGACCCGTCCGAAGTTGAACTTGTAGGGATGGTTCAGGTTGGTGCGGCAGCTCAGGTTCAAGCCACACTCTTTTTTGAGATGAGCCTTGGCCGCTTTGCCCAGTTCCCCCAGCTTGCGCCGCACGCGGAGTCGCCAGGCGTTGGCTTCCCGGTCCCGTTGGTGTTTTGGGGAATAGGCTGCGAAGTCGCTTGGATCGAAACTGGGGAAGGAAGTCATCGGTAATAGATCCTAGCGAGCTCTTCGGGGGAGACCTTCTTTTTAAAGGCCTTGATGATGCGCCGGTTCTGCAGGACCGTTCGCAAGATCCCCTGGGCGAGGTAGCGGCGTGCCGAGGTTCGGACGCGCCCATGGAGGAGGGCCGGCGCTTCGACACGGGCCGCCCGCTTGCTCAAGACATAGTCCTCCATGAGATCGAAGGATGGGTGTCCCCCCAGGGAAAAATAGAACTCCTTGTCGAAGAAAGGAGCCTGGTCTCCAAAGGGCAGCCCCCGGCGGCTCCGGAGGTTGGCCCCCCAAGCCACCAACGCCAACCCTAGGCGATGGGGGACACCCATTCCTCGATCGAAGCCGAGGTGGAAGGCCCCCCAGTGGTGGCCGGCCGCCCGTGCCTCGAGGATCTGCGAGAGCACGTCGCGGGGAAGTTGGGTGTCCCCGTGGACGAAGAGGAGGAGGGGACTCTTGGCCCGTTCGGCCATCTCTTTGAGCCCTTCTCCACGGGAGCCTCTGCGGAAGAAGACTTGGAAGCCCCGGTCTTCCCACTCCCGGATGATGCCCGGAGGGACTTCGGCCTCGGCCGTGACGAGCCGCTCGCACTCAGGGCTCCCCTTGTCCCATGCAAGGTTTTGGGGACTCGAGGGCTTGGGGCCGCCGAGGGGGACGATCAAGCTGAGTTGCATCTGCCGAGCGGTCTGGTTCGGAGGGGAGAGAGGAGGAGCCTTCTGCGACAATTTGCGACAGAAGCCGAAATCTCCTGATTGTTGTGGGAGACCCCCTATGAGTTCCATTGTTTTCCTTCCTCTTGTAAAAAACCCTTCTCTGCCACCTTTCCGGCATTTCCTTGCCCACAACCTCAACCTCAAATGAGAATACAAGTGTCCAACGCTCTGGCTCCTCTCCTCTTTTCTGTCTTTCCCTTTCTCCCCAGCCTCCAGGCCAAGGTGCCGCAGGCAGGAGCGGCCTCCCGCCCCGTGACCACCAGACCCGCCCCAGCTCAGGATCCACTCGCCCCCCAGGACAAGCTGGGCAAGGCGATGGCGCGCCGGATGACTCCGCCCCTCCGCAGCTTTTGTTCGGGTTGCCATGGCACAGCCGGACGGGGTGACGGTCCCATGGCCCGGTTCCTCGACCCCAAACCTCTCGATTTTTCCCAGGGCCGCTTCAAACTCACCGACACGGTCGGAGGCCTCCCGACCCAGGAACGCCTGATCGCCACCGTCCGAGAGGGTCTCCCCGGCGCTGCCATGCCTTCGTTCCACCACTTCCCTCCTCACATGGTCAAGATGGCCGTCCGCGGGATCATGGGCCTGCTCCGGGAGAAAATCCGGCAGGAACTCCTGGCCGAGGGGAAAAAGGGGGAGGAACTTGAAAAGGCTCTCGCTCTCGCTCTCAAGGTGGGAACTCCCATCAAGATCCCTTCTTTCCAAGGGCACAGCTTCGACCTGAAAAGGGGCAAAGAAATCTACGCCAAAAACTGCGCGGTCTGCCACGGCCCCAAGGGAACGGGCAAGACGATCATGCCCCTCATGAACGCCAAGGGGGAGCGCATCCAAGCACGGGATTTCCGTTCCGGCGTGTTCAAGGGCGGTGCGAACATGGAGGATCTCTGGCAGCGGGTTCGCGGAGGAATCCCCTATTCCAATATGCCTGCCTTTTCCCAAGAACTGATTTCCGATTCCGCGCTTATGGATCTGATCGCCTTTGTTCGGAGCTTTGTGCCGACCGACCCAAAGGCTGCGCCCGGCCCCGATGGCCGGAGGATCCCCCGATTCCGCATGGAGCCCAAGCCCAACCCGGCAAAAATGGTCAAGCGGAGCAAGCTCCCTGTGGATCCCAAGGACCCTGCGTGGAAGGAGGTTCCCGCTGTCTCCCTCAACCTGGTGCCCTTCTCTCCCAAGGCCGCTACACGAGGCGCGGGAGCGAAGTTCCAGGCCGTTCATGACGGGAAGAGGGCGGCTTTTCGCCTTTCCTGGGAGGACCCCAGCCCCGAGCCCGCCGACCTAGCGGGGATCCAGCTCTGCCTGGGCCGCCGCTCTCTCCATTTTTTCGAAGCGCGCTTTCCCACTCGTCGCTACTCGATCTTTGGGCCTGCATGGTTCTTCCAGGATGGCAGGGTCCGCGCCGAGCGTCCCAACTACTTCCCTCCCAAGGTCGCCAAGGCGCTCGGGCTTCCCACAGATCCTGTCCCCGTCCAGGGTCCCAAGGTGGAGGCTCGCTCCAGCCGGGAGGGTGCCCGACGTGTCGTCGTCTTCGTGCGCGATCTCGCCGTTCCCGCCCATCCGGGGGCGGCAGGTCGGGCCAAGAAACTGCCTGACAACGGACCTGTGATCGAACTCCCCATCGTCCCCGGTACCACGATCTCCTTCTCTGTGTTTCTCTCGGATGCGTCGAGGGCCAAGGGGCTGAAGTCCTGGGCCTACTCCGTCTTCAGCGAATTGGAGATCGAGAACTGAAGGCCCGCCCGGGAGCAACCCTGCTTTTGTTCCTCGCCTCCTGTTCCGGCTTTCGGTCGGGACCGGGGGAGGTGCCGGAGAAAACGCTCTGGTCCTACCGGGAAAGCTTCGATGAGCTGAACTACGAGCAGCACCTCCCTCCCCGCTGGACCCTGATGAGCCTTTTTCCCACTGGCTTCCACCCTGCCTGGGGTCCTTCCCCAGGCAAGGGCGGTCCGGGCCTCGGCTATTACGGAACCCTCCCCAGGGGAGATGGCAGGACACAGGCCATCGCGCTCTTCGAGGGAGCTCCCTTGAAGCCTCCTTTCTCGATCTCGGTTGAGGTCCGAGGAGTCCAAGGAGCGGTCCCCGGGCTGCTTCTCGCTTATCGGAGCGTCGTGGATTTCGAAGCGGTCGAGCGAACGCCTCTTGGGTTCCGCGTCTGGGGACGCCGAGGCGGCGAAGCTCTTCCCGACAGGCGCTGGGATCTTCCAGCGGACCAGGAAGGATGGCATCTCCTCCGGGTGGACCGGGGGCGGGGATGGCTGAGGGTGCGCTGGGACCAAGGACGAGCGCGCCTTTTCCGGATGGTTGGGGAGGGGGAGGGGCTCGTGGGCCTGATGGCCCGCGGCGGAGCCTTGTCCTTCGAAAACCTGAGGATCGTGCAGGCCCAGGTTCCAGCTGCTCCTCTCAAGTGAAGCGCCGGGGCGCGAAGCGCGCGGCGGAAGGGAGTTCGCTGCGCCCTTCGGTCATCAGCTCGCAGCAGAGCTTCCCCGCCAGAAAACCAAAGCCCATTCCATAGCCGTTGAACGCGCAGCAGAGAAACTCTCCCTGCTGCCCTGGGATGGGGCCGATGAGCGGGAGCCCGTCCGGGGTTCCCGCCATGATCCCCGTCCAGACCCTTTCGATACCGGCCGAGGCGGCTTCTGGAATGTGTTCTTGGAGCCAGGCCCAGAGGTTGCGAGTAATCTCCGGGTTCACTCTGGAATCATCCATGGTTCCTGTTTCCTCACCTTTGACGCTCCAACGCATGCCACCCAGCGTGAGCCGGTCTCCGTGTTTGCGAAAGTACTCGTAGCAAAAGTGGGAGGACATGGCCCAACAAGGGATCCTGGCGCTGAGCTTGGAGTCCAGAACTCCCGTCAACAAAACCTGCCCGCGGAAGGGAAACACCACCCGGTCGAGAAAACCGCTTCGGTCCAGTTGCGGCGCGAGGGCGGAGCTCGCGTGGACGATCATGCTCGCCTCAAGGGAGAGATCCGAGGCCGTTTTCAGGAGGTAATTCCCAGCTTCTCCCTCGATTGCGAGGACCTCCTCCTGTTCCCGGATCCGCCCCCCTTCTTTTTCAAAGGCTTCGGCCAGCCCGCGGACAAAGGCTGCGGGTGCGAAGATCGCTTCACCGGGCACAAAGAGCCCCCCGTGAAACCCCTTGGCCCACTCCGCCTTGCGCCCCAGCTCTTCCCTCGTCCAGAGGCTGTGAGGGATTCCCTCCTTTTCCATGAGGCGGGCGCTCTCCACCAGCTCTCTTTGCTCGGACTCGCTGATGGAGAGGCGGAGCCCTCCCTCTTCCTTCAACTCGCAGGAGATCCCAAGCGTCCGGATCGCCACCTTGGTCTCCTCGGAGTTCCGCTCCAGAAACTCCCATAGCCTCCGGCTCTCCTCTTCACCGAATTGGGAAACGAGGCGGTTCAGGTGTTCTCCCAGTCCCAGCAGGATCTGTCCATCGTTTCGTCCACTGGCGCGGCTCGCGATCCGATTCTTTTCGAGGAGGAGTACCGAAAGGCCCGCGCGCCGGGCGTGGAAAGCCGTTGCGACTCCGGCGATTCCTCCGCCGATGACGCAGATGTCCACCCTTGGCGGTGCCGCGTCCCGGCGGGCGGTGGATCGAGGCAGCTCCGCCAGCCAGATGGGTTCGTCACTTTCCGTTTGGGCAGCTTTGGAGGTCATTTCACTCCGCACCATTTGCGCCACTTCATTTCCAGTTCCTTGAGCGTGATCCCCAGGTTCCGATTGCAAGCCTGGTCGATCAGCAAGGGGGTGCCCCCGGGGAGGATTCCCACATCCCGAGTGAACGCCAAAAAAAGGTCCTGCCTGAAGCGTTCATGAATGAAGGCGATCAGCGAAGCGCTGAGGAGGTAGGCCTCCTCGGTGCTGAGAGGAGTCTCTTCGTTTTCCTTCAGCTCTTGGAGGGAAGTGGTTTCGATCAGTTCCCGAAGGGAGGGTGTTTTCTTGGATCTGAGAAGGTTTCGGGCCAGACGTCGGATGGGTACCTTGCGTTGTCGCATCTCGATCCAGTCGGCCAGCCCTTCTTGGAACCAGGCTCCCCCTCCGTCGAGACCGAGGGAACCTTGTACGAATTGGTGAGTCCCCTCGTGGAAATGGACCGGCGCCTTGGGGCTGTCGAACCAGGTCGAGTAGTGAGGACCCCAGGCGAAACCGTCCACCTTCTCTGCCCAGGGGCGTGCGATTCCTCGATCCAGGGCGTCCAGGACAAAGGCCCCCCGGTTTCGGTGCAAGAAGACCACGAGCGGAGAGAATCGGGTCCCCTTTGTCAGGAGAGGACCGAACTCCTCGAGCAAACAAGGGATGAGATCCTTTTCGAGGGTCTGTTGCAGGGAAAGGGTCCCGCTCTTCGGAGCGTCCGAATAGATGTGGTAGTGGGGAGAGATGTAGGTCTCTACTTTGTGATCCTGGGGGGGAGGGAAGCCCAGTTGCATTTCCCGTAGCCGGAGGGCTTCCTCGATATTGCCCGCCCGTGTTCCGCTTCCCTTGGGGAGCATTTGGAGGGAGGAGAGGATCGAGTGCGCCGCGTCGATGACGGCGGGATGGGGGTTGCCCGGGAGTCGCACCGAGAGGGTCCAAACCTGCCTGTCGATCCAAATGTGGAGACTGAGGTATTTGCTCCCAGTCTCTTGATCCACTCTCTTCACTTTGGCGGCAAGGAACCCGAACTTGGGGATCGAGTGGATCTCTTGAAAGTGGTTGTTGTAGTGGAGACGGAGGAGGGAGCGGCTGATCGTCGAAAACCCACGGGAGGGTCGATACCAATCGATTGTGAGTTGTTTTCCTCCCACGCGCCCATGGTACCTCTTTGGGTTCTGGTTCCTCTGGTCGGGGTAGGGGATGAATCCGGGGGGCAGAAGGAAATGGGAGAACCTCTGCTGGAGATGGATTTTCTTCCAGTTGGGATGACTCGTTTCCTGGGTCTCCTGAGGCAAGGGTTTCTTTTGGAGACCTTCTCTCTCCAGGGGATTCTGCGCCTGGACAGCCCGAATGCCGACAAGGAGGATCGTTAGGCTCAGGAGGGGGAGCATTCGCTGGAAACATCCTTGAGATTGGGGAAACCTGCGGTTGGACGTTCTTGGGGGGGTATCAGTCATTGTGGTCTTTTGGGATACGAGACCAGTCTTCAGAATGGAAAAAAAAAGACGGGCTGTCTAGGACAGCCCGTCATTCCCTGCCATTGTTTCCCTCAAGGAGTTTCCCATGCACAACGAAAAGATGCTTTTTGGCGTCGGCGCCTGAACCGACGCCAAAAAGCTTCTGTTAGTCTTTCTCCGAACCGTTCGGAGTCCCGACCAACAGGTCCCACCGTTGTGCTCTCCTTCTAGCGACTTGCGTGCCAAAGAGGGCCTTGGGGAGGCGGGAATTGCCCATAAATCTTCTCTCTTTTCTCAAGCCTTTGAAAGTAAAGGGCTTAGTTGCCCCCTTTCTCTCTCGGCAAAGGCCAAAACGAAGGGCGGAGGAGAAGATTCCTTCTTTTATTGAGGAACTCTTCCTTTCATCTCAGAGGGCGGCGACGGTTGCCGGACGTTCTACTGTCGGATTTCCGTCGGATTTCCGTCAGTCTCCTCCCTCTTGGCTTCCTCCCAGAGAGAGTCCATCTCCTCCAGGCTTGCTTGGGGGAGCTCCGTACCGAGTTTTTCTTCGATGTACCGGAACCTTCGGCTGAATCGGGAAATGGTCTTTCTCAGAGCGGCTTCGGGATCGATGTCCACCTGCCTGGCAAGGTTGACGACCGAAAAGAGGACATCTCCGAGTTCATGCTCGAGGCGTTGCCTGTCGGGGTTCTTCTTGGAAAGTTCCTCTTCGAGCTCGCCCAGTTCCTCCCGGCATTTGGCGACCGGACCCTCGATGTCGGGCCACTCAAAGCCAACCCGGGCCGCCTTGTTCCCTACGCGATAGGCGCGGAGCAGGGCCGGGAGCTTCTCCGGGACCCCATCCAGGACCGAAGGATTGGGTGTCCCCTTTGGACCCTGGGCTTTTTTCGAGGCCCGCTCGCTCTGCTTGACTTTTTCCCAGCGGAGGAGGGCTTCTTTGCCCGTTTGGGCTTTTTCGTCCCCGAAGACATGGGGATGGCGGCGGATGAGCTTGGCGCAGATCCCCTCTCCGATCTCCCTCAGGTCGAAACGTCCCTCGTCTTGGGCGATCCGAGCGACGAGGAAGAGGTTCATGAGCAGGTCCCCCAGCTCCTCCTGGATCTCCCCGTCTCCTTTCTGTTCCAGGGCTTCGATGACTTCGTAGGCCTCTTCGAGGATCGGGCCGGTCATCGAGGCAAAGGTTTGTTCCCTGTCCCAGGGGCAACCATTTTTCGCCCGGAGTCGGTCGATGATGCGGATAAGCTCTCCCAGCGCTTGGAGCCTGGGGTCCTGTGGATTTTCTGGCTTCATGCGATTCTTATCCCAGAAAGACGGAGGCCCTTCCAGGGCCTGGATCCTGTCGAAATTTGGAGGACCCACTCGATCGTAGGGAACGCCTCCAGGCGTTTCATGTAGAAAACCCCTCCAGGGGTTTTAAGTAGGAAACGTCTCCAGGCGTTTCCAATCCCAAAACGAGGTCAAGAATGAACCATCACTTATTACGGTCCACAGCAATCGGTTTCCTCCCCATCCTAGGATTACTCACTTTGACCACCCTCCTAGGCTGCCAAGACCAAACTGGATCCCTCAGCAGCGGTCAAGGACCAAGCTCCCGTCCCTCCTCGAGACCAGCCCCAAAAACCAAGCGGCTTCCCGACACCAAGGGTTTCGACGCCCTCCTGCATCGCATCGTCAAGAAGGGGAAAGTCGATTACGCCTCCCTCCAAAAAGACCACAAGCAATTGGACGCCTTCCTCGAGTCCCTCTCCAAGGCCAACCTCGAAGGAGCGAGCAAGGAGGAGCAGCTTGTGTTCTGGATCAACGCCTACAACGCCGGCTGCCTCAAGCTGGTCCTCGACCACATCCTCGGGCGTGGTCCCATGGGCCGGGACCTCGAGGGGGTTCTCAAAGTCGCCGGCTTCTTCAAAAAGCGGGAGATCAAGGTGGCCGGTTCCCTGCTCAGCCTCGATGCAATCGAGACGAATGGGCGCAAACTCGGAGACCCCAGGATCCACTTCGCGGTGAACTGCGCCTCGGTTTCCTGTCCTCCGATCCGAGAGGCGGCATGGGTCGTGGATGGGTTGGATGAGGCCTTGACCCGGGCCACCGAGCGCTACCTTGCCTCTCCCCAAGGGCTCCAGATCACCAAGGACGGAGTCCGGATCTCCAAGATCTTTCAGTGGTACCAAAAGGATTTCGGTGGGCTCAAGGGAGTGCGAGCCTTTCTCATGCGCTATGCCCCCAAAGCGGCCAAGGAGAAGCTGGCCGGATCCATCGACTGGTTGGAGTATGACTGGTCTCTGAATCGATGGTCGAAGTAGGGCCCCGCCTCTGGCAGACTTCCGGGCATGGAACGAAACATTCTGTCCTGGAACGTGAATGGGCTGCGCGCGGTCCATAAAAAAGGCTTCCTCGAGTGGCTCCATGCCGAAGCTCCCGATGTCCTCTTGCTTCAGGAGATCAAGGGGCGGGCCGAGGACTTTCCAAAAGCACTCCGCGAGATCGATGGCTATGTGATCCGCTTCCATCCCGCCAGGCGAAGAGGCTACAGCGGGGTCGCGATCCTTTCCCGCGAGGAGCCGGACGAGTGGATCGAAGGCCTGGGAGACCCGGAGTACGATGACGAGGGAAGGTTGCTCTCCGCCCGCTTCGGGGATGTCCTGGTCTCCTCCGCCTATTTCCCCAACTCCCAAGAGGGTGGCAAGCGCCTGCCCTATCGGCTCGGTTTCGGGGAGGCTCTTCTCCGTTTCTATGAGGAACAACAGTCTCTGGGCCGCAAAATTCTGGTTGGCGGAGATTTCAATGTTTCCCACCGGGAGATCGATCTCGCCAGGCCCAAGCAGAACACCAAGAACCCCGGCTTCCTTCCCGAGGAGAGGGAGTGGTTCCAAGGGTTTCTGGACAGGGGCTACCACGACACCTTCCGGGAAGAGAATCCTGGTAAGGAAGGATGCTATTCCTGGTGGAGTTATCGGGCCGGGGCCCGGGCCCGCAATGTGGGATGGCGCCTGGATTACTTTTGCTGCGACGCCCCCCTGCGGCCTAAGGTGGGCGAGGCCCGGATCCTCCCCGAGGTGATGGGTTCGGATCACTGTCCGGTTGGGATCAAGGTAGACACATGAAACCGAAGAGTGGCAGAGTTCAGGTCTTGGGCCTTTGGCTGGGTCCCATCCTTGCTCTCGCCACCTTCGCAGGCTGCTCCCTCTCCGGCCTGAATCCCAAGGCCTCCCTGACTGCCGGGATCACCATGCTCTGTGCCGTCTGGTGGATCCTTGAGCCCATCCCCATTCCCGTCACCTCTTTGATCCCCTTCGCCCTCTTTCCTGTTGCCGGGGTCCTGGATCACAAGACGGTTGCGACCGCCTATGGACACCACCTGATTCTCCTGTTGATGGGCGGGTTCCTGCTCTCGACCGCAATGGAGAGCAGCGGCGCCCACCGGCGGGTCGCCATGACCATGCTCAAGGTCTTTGGAGGCCGCAGCCGCAGGCGGGTCGTCGCCGGCTTCATGGTGGCCTGCGCCCTCTGCTCCATGTGGATCTCCAACACAGCCACCGTCCTGATGATGATTCCCGTGGCGGGGGCGATCCTGGAGCAGGACGAGGATGAGAGCTTTGTCCGGGCGCTCCTCTTGGGCCTCGCCTATTCGGCGAGCATCGGCGGGATGGGGACCCTGGTCGGGACGCCTCCCAACATCGTCTTCTCCGGGGTCTACCGTGAGGAAACGGGGGTGGAGGTTGGTTTCGCCTCCTGGATGGTGATCGGGATCCCGGTGGTGGTCGTGCTGCTCCCCATGGCCTGGTTCTTCCTCACCCGCAAGCTCAGCCGAGGCCGCGAGCTGCGGATCCCCGAGCTTGGACGCGCCAGGAAAAAAGAAAAGCGTGTCCTCCTCGTCTTCGCCTGGACCATCCTCCTCTGGGTGACGCGCTCCGCGCCCTTTGGGGGTTGGAGCCATCTCCTGGGGATGCCTGGAGTGGGGGACAGCAGCATCGCTCTCCAGTCGGTCATCCTGATGTTTTTGATCCCGGACGGGGAGGGAGAGCATCTCCTCGAGTGGGAGACGGCCAAGAAGATCCCCTGGGGGCTCCTCCTCCTCTTTGGAGGCGGGATCGCCATTGCGAGGGCTTTCATGGCTTCGGGCCTCTCCGATGCCCTGGGGCAGGGGCTCTCGGGCCTGGCGGAGCTTCCCGCCTTTTGGATGACCCTCCTCCTTTGCCTCAGCGTCACTTTTTTGACGGAGGTGACCAGCAACACCGCTACCACGACCCTCCTGATGCCCGTTCTGGCCGCGGCGGCCAAGGCGGCTTCCATCGAGCCGGCCCTCCTGATGGTGCCCGCCACCCTCTCGGCGAGCTGTGCCTTTATGCTTCCGGTGGCAACGGCCCCAAACGCCATCGTCTTTGGAACAGGGAAGGTCTCCACCAAGGAGATGGCCCGGGCGGGACTCTTTCTCAATCTGTTCTTCGCCCTGGTCCTGGCCCTGCTCTCCCTCGTCCTGGTCCCTCTCGTCTTCGGTTGAGCGCATTCCCCTGGGGAAGGGGCTTTGAGGGCATGGCCCATGGGGTATCCTTGGGAGGGGGCTTGCCATCTCTCCTCTCTCGATTTCTCTTCCATCGGCCTCTTCTTATGGCTTCTTCTCGGATGATTCCTCCATGGGCAAAGTCCAAATGCGTATTCCGATCTCTCTGGCCCTCGGCCTCCTGTCCTGCCTGAGCTTCGCCAACCGGGGTCGTGCCCAGCTCGGCAAGTTCCTTGGAAATCCCTCCTGGCCCTCGGGGAGTCATCGCCTCGACGTGCAATCAGCGCTCAAGACCGCGACCGGCCTCGACTATGACGGAGTGCTGGGCTGCGCCAAGGACGCGGCGGGCAATCTCTGGCTGAGCGCGCGGCGCGCGACAGACGGCAAGTTCACGACCCCGCATAAACTTTTCAGACTGGATAAGACGGGCAAGCTCACTGGGACCTTCGACCAGCCGGTCGTGACCAAGGCTTCTCCCTGGGGTATCCGTGACCTCGCCTACGATGGCAGTCGTTACCTCTATGGGGGCCTGGAGATTTCGGTGAGCGGGGGGCGCGTCTTCGCCTTTGATACCAAGAACGGGATCTGGAACGCGAGCAAGGATTTCCTGATCCCTTCCCAGCTCAGCTTCAGCACGATCCGCGCCCTGGCCTACGACCCTGCCGGGGATGGAGGAAAGGGCTCGCTCTGGACCAGCGACTGGGACGGCCCCATCCTCGAGTTCTCCAGGACCGGCAAGGTGCTCCGAACCTTTGCTGGGATCCAGGGGGATTGCTTCGGCGCGGCCTACCATCCACTCCGCAAGACGATCTGGTTCTTCGGGCAGTCCGGATGCAAGTCTCCCCAATGGCGCTCCTGGGTGGTCGCACGGGAGTTCGATCCCAGCACGGGCAAGGCCAGTGGGTTGATGGTACTGGGGGATCCCTTCCCCTTCGCGCGGACCTTTGGCGGCAAGGCAGGTGGGATGGAGTTTTTTCAAGAGGGCAAAACTCTCGGGCTGGCCATGGTCCAGCAGGCCGAGTTCGACCACGTGGTCCAGCTGAACGGGCGCTTCGACACAGTCCCGAGCAGCGGAGGGCGTTGCCTCCTGGATGGGGGGCCGGCCATCATCGGCAACAGCAATTTCCAGATGAAGCTTGTGGGGGGAGCCCCGGGTTTCGCCCTCCTGATGATCGGGCTCAAGGAGACCAATGTTTCCGTGGGGTTGCCCACCTTCAAGACCGGTTCCCGGCTTTTCGTGGATCTCAACCTGGGCTTTCTCGGCGGCGTTCTTCCGGTTTCGGCTGGAGTCGCGACAGCCCCCGCGCCGATCCCTCTACTAAGCAGCCTCAAGGGCTTGGATCTTGTTTTTCAGTGGGTCGAAATCCCAGTGGTCGGGGGCAAGCCTCTTTTCCCCTTCTTCAGTTCTCGCGGCGGCGTGTTCTCGATCCACAATGGCTGAGGGTATCGAATGATGAAAGCAATCTCTTCGCGCATCTTCCTGGGGCTTCTGCCCTTGGGCCTCGGGCTTTTCCTGGGGATGAGCCCCAGCCCCACTCCCTTGCACAGAGTCCAGGGTGGTCAGCCAGCCGGGCTGCAATCCAAGTTCCTGAACTCCACCTCCTGCGCCTCCTGCCATTCCAACGCTCCACTCGCCACTGCGATGCGCGACAGCAAGAGCCGTCCCTTGGGCCAGTACGACCTCTGGCGATCCTCGATGATGGCCAACGCCTCCCGCGACCCCCTCTGGCGGGCGGTCGTCTCGGCCGAGATCCAGGCGACTCCCTCCAGGAAGGCCGACATCGAAGCCAAGTGCATGCGCTGCCACGCACCCATGGAGTCCAATGACTTTCATGGGGATACCGACGCCAGGATGAGCCTCTCCATGCTGGATGACGCAAACGACCCCCGGAATCCGCTTGCGCGCGACGGTGCTTCTTGCACCGTTTGCCACCAAATCCTCCCCGACAACTTGGGCAAGGCCAGCTCCTACACCGGCAAATTCCACATTGGGCCGAGCAAACAAATTTTCGGGCCCCACGCCAATCCCGCCGTGCAACAGATGCAGATGAGGACCGGTTATGTCCCTGCCAAAGGCAGCCACATCAACAAGTCCGGACTCTGCGCGACCTGCCACACGGTGATGACCAACACCCTCGACAAGAACGGCAAGGCCACCGGCAGCTCCCTTCCCGAGCAGACTCCCTACCTGGAGTGGCGCAATTCCATCTTCAACAAAGAGGTCCAGAACCCCGGCCCCTCCGCCCAAAGTTGCCAGGACTGCCACCTCCCCTCCAAGGACGTGGAGGGCAATTCCATTTCGACAAGGATTGCGAGGAATCCCGGAGGACGGGACTATCCCTTCCTCTCGAGTCGCGCGCCCTTTGGGCGACACATCCTGGTGGGTGGGAACACGTTACTCCCCGAGATTTTCCGGGACAACGCGCAAGCCCTCGGGGTCCTGGCTCCGGCGGCCGCCTTCAACGCGACCATCGCCGCCGCCAAGAACCAGCTCCAAAAACGCACTGCCAAGCTCAGTATCCAGGGACTGACCCGTGTCGGGAGCGACCTCCAATTCCGAGTCCGCGTCGAAAACCTCGCGGGGCATAAGTTCCCCTCAGCCTACCCCTCCCGGAGAGCCTGGCTCAAGGTTCGCGTTCTCGACAAGGACAATCAGCAGGTCTTCCTCTCCGGGGGCTACGACGGGATCGGAAGGATCCTTGGTGCCGGTGGCAAGGTCCTCCCCGAGGAGAAGGCCGGCGGCCCCTTCTTCCCACACCGTGACAGCATCCAAAGCTCCGGCCAGGTCCAGGTCTGGGAGAGCCTCATGGGGGACGATCAGAACAAACTGACCTTCACTCTCCTGCGGGGCGCCAAGTATCTCAAGGACAACCGCATTCTCCCCAAGGGTTGGAAGCCGAACCATCCCGACGCCCCTTTGACCAGGCCCATTGGGATTGGATCGGATGCCAACTTTGTCGGCGGCCAGGACGAAGTCTCTTTCAAGCTTTCCGCTCCCAGCGCATCGGGACCCTACAAGATCGAAGTCTCCTTGCTCTATCAGACCTTAGGGAATCGCTTCGCGGAGGAACTCTTCCAAGTGCAAACCCCCGAAGTCGCGGCCTTCAAGAGCTATTGGAGCAAAGCCTCCCGGGTCCCCGTGATCGTCGCACGGGTCTCTGCAACCAAAAACTAAGGGGCTAATGCGTTAAGGGCTTTAGGGGACAGTGTCTTTCCCTGGGAAGTTCCAGCTGGGAAATCCGTCCCCACCCCCTTTTGTGTGGGGAAAAAAACAATGCCCGGGAAAGCGTCAAGAGGGGAGGGGCCGGGGGAGGATTCCGGGGAAGGCCTGAAATGTGGCCGAAAAAAAACAGGCGCCTCCGAATTCTCCTTTTCACAAAGGTGTTATGCTCTCCTGCTCAGGGCAACCTGAATCCAAGTTCGTTCGTTGTGTTTCCTTCTTGCTGTCCCAGGAGCGTTCCCCTTTTTCACCAATTGGGTGAATCCCGCGGGATGGGGAAGGGCTACTACCCTTGTCGACTCCTAGGGAGAATCCAATGTGTAAGACTCTCATTCTCAGTTCCCTTGTTCTGATTACGACTGGTCTCGCCGCCCAAAGTTCCACAGTTCCATCTGGTTACGATTCGAGCGAAGGCGAGTCCTATCAGCGCTATCTCTTAGGTTACACCCCTGCCCGCCAGCAGAGTTTCTACCTTCCCAAGGCCACTGGTTGGACAGGTCCCAAAGTCATCAAAAGCCTATGGATGCGTGCAGATGGGGCCTGGTCCCAGGGCATTGCTTTCAAGTGTGACATCATGGTCGAAGTTTCCAGTAAGGGGATCGCTACTGATCCCAAAAAAACCAGCCCCTTCTGGAACAAGAACCATGGAACGGACAAGAAGATCTTTATGAAAAAGAAGTCCTATAACATCCCCTCCTTCACCCGGGTTGTGAAACCTCCTCACAAATGGATGATTGAACTCAAGGGCGATGCTCCCTTCGTCGATGCCAACAAGCAGCTCTGCGTCGACACCCGCGTCTATACCCCCAAAACCCAGAGGAACTTCTATTGGTTTGTGGATGCTGCTACTTCCAATACCTATGGCTTCTACCGGACCTATGGGGCGGCTTGCAACCCGAGCAATTTCTACAACTATGCTTCTGGGTATAACAGGCGCTTTACCCTTCGGACCTATGGCTATGCGCGTCACAGGGGGGAGTTCGTCCTTTCCTGGCTCGGATCCAAGAGGCTGAATCTTTCCGTTGGAGGTGGTTGCTCCCTATACAGCAATGTAGCCATCCTGCATCCTTCCCCCGTGAAGACCACAAGCGTGAACGGGTATGCAAGCTTCATCTGGGGTGTTGTCCCTAGTTCTGCCATTGGGCTGGTTGTTTTTAGCCAAATGGCCGCAATTACGTCTTCAGGAACTCTCCGTTGGTCGCGTGGGACGGAGATTCATATCGGGTCGTCTCCCATCTACTACAACGGTTTCAGTGTCTATAACTACGCGTATGGGAGTCAGACCTTCAATCCTGACACCGGTCTCGCAAAGTTGTGGAGTTCCAGCGTCATCATCCATGACGTGAGATAATTCCTCCCATTCCAACCCAATGGAAGGGACCTAGTGAAAGAGGGTCCCTGCGAGGCGAAAGCTTCTTGGCTCTTTTTTCTGGAAAAGTGTTTACCGAATCCTCTCCAGGATCCGGATGAGGAAACGGGGGGTTTCCCCCCGGTAGGGCCCGATGCGAACGTCGGTCAGGGAGCTGAAGCGGTGCTTTTTCTCGATGTCTGCGTATCGAGGTGGATAGAAGAGGTAACCGTGGATCACGTTTTCGCAGAGGTAGCGGGGTTGGAGGCGCTCGAAGACGTCGAGGTTTGGGGGTGGGGCCGAAAAAGCGGTGGGGAGAACGCGGCGAACGGTGCGGACAGGAATCGGGAAGAAGAGCGTCGCCGCGTAGTCACCCAGGACCGTCTCCCCGGCTTGGACCCATTCCTTGAGGCGTGTCTGCTCTTTGACGAGGTCGAATCGAGGATTCGTGCAGGTCGTGGCGAGGAGGCCTGCCTGCAGGAGGAGGGCGAGAGCCAGGAGCAACTTGCCGCCCTTTTCCAGGGCAAAGGTGGCTAAGCCTTGGAAGAAACTTCGCCAGCGGAGGAGGGGGAGGAGCAGGAGGGGCCAGAGGAGGAGGGTGAGAAGGCCCGCGAGGTTGGAACTGGTCCGAAGGTCCTGCCTGACAGCCTCCGGGAAAAGCAAGGGGAGCAGCCGTGGGAGGGCCAGGCCCTTGAAGGCGAGGAGGAGGGGGAGGGATAGGGCGAGGAGGCTGAGCATGCCAAGGGGGACGTCCCTCCGCTTCTTTTTTTCCAGGGCCCAGTGGACCCCGAGGAGGGCGAGCCCCGGGACGAGGAGGGCAAGCCGCCGGTGCGCCTGGTCCCGCTCGGAGTGGTAGGCAACGAAGGAGAAGAACACGAAGGCCAGGATGCCCAGTTCCATGGTCCCAAGGCTGCGCAGGAAGGGAAAGGGCCTTTTCCTGGGTTGAGAGGAATCCGAGCGAAGGAATTGGTCCCTTCGGCGAGCCAGGCTGAGCAGGCCCAGCCAGGAGAGGATGAGGATGGCGGGTGAGGCCTTGGCCGACCAGAGGAGGAGGAACTTTCCGTCGTCATCGGTGGAGTTGAAGAACTTGCCGAAGTAGAGGAGTTTGTCGAGGAGCTGATCCTTGCCTGTGGCGGTCTCGGAAGCGAGGGTGGCGGCGAAACGGTCCCAATGAGGGAGGATGTGGAAAAGGAGGAGGGGGCCGAGGAGGAGGGCGGCTCCCAGACCGAAGAAGAGGATCTCGCGTACTGCGCTGCGTGAGCGCAGGAGCCTCAGCAGGAGCACCATTCCGATGGGGAGGAAACCAAAGGTGACCGCGGTTGGTTTGATGCTGAAGGCGATCGCCAGGCAGACCCCCGAGCAGAAGGGTCCCCAGCGCCGGGGTTTCTCCGGGAGGAGGGGAAGGAGGGCGAGGAGTAGCCAGAGGGCCTGGGGGACCTCGAGGAGGGCTACGCGGCTGTGCCCGAAGAGGCAGGGGTCCAGAATCCCGAGCAGGAGAGCGAAGGGCACGAGGCGTGGGGAGACTTTCTTGCCGACGAAGGAGCTGAGTCCCAGCACCAAGAGGATTCCTGAGAGGGCGGAGATCAGGCGAAGCTGGAAGATTCCGATCCCCAGGCTTTGAAAGAGAAGAAGAAGGGACCAGGTGTAACCAGGGCAAAGGAGAAAGGAGGTCCCGAAGTCGTCCGCGAAGGGGTCGCCGAAGAAGTAGAGTCCTCGCGCGGAATCACCCCACCAACCCTCGTCGGTGATCCAGGCTCCCGGCATCCAACTGGGAGGGTCGGCGCTCAGAAGGAGGAGCCTGCTCAAGATGAGGATCACGACCAATACGGCTGTGAGGAGTCTCAGGCCTTTGTTTTTTTGGGGGGTCATCTCAGGTTTCGGGGGGCGGAGATCAGGAATTCTTTTTCCTTGCCCGGTATTTTCGAGCCCAGGTTTCGACCCTTCCGGGAAACCCCCTCTTGGGGCTGAAGGGGCGGGCCTCTCTCACCACCGAGTTCCCATCCAGGAAGAGGGCCCAAGGACGTTTGTCGAGGGGCGCTTCTCCCTCGTACTCGAAGAACAGGATGTCCTTGTGGAGCGATTGGCAGCGTTCCTTGGCGAAGGCTTTGGTCTTGGCATCCCAACTCTTCGGAAGGAGCACGAGGATGGGTTGAGGGTGCAAGACTCTTCTCCGGGCAAAAGCCTTGGTTTTTTGGAGGAGCATCTGGAGGGGGTCCTGCTTGAGCTTGGGGTCTTTTTTTGGGGGAAGGGTCAGGACGACGCTCCCGCTGGAGGCGCGGGGGAGGTCCAGGACGAGGCTTCCTAAGAGAGGCGTGCCTTTGAGGGGAGCGAGGAGCTTGAGTCCCGGGGGGGGAGTGGCTCCAACGCTTTGAATGGTCACGCGGGGGTCCCGCAGCCGGATCGCTCCCTGGCCCATGGCGAAACCGATATGTCCCTGGATCGGGGAGAGGTCTGGGCTCAGGTAGTGGAGGGTCTTTTCTCCGTTGATCCATAGGCTCAGCTCGGGGCCCCGCACCCGGATCTCCAGGTTGAACCCGTCGACGCTGGAGGGGAACTTGAGCTTTTTGCGCGGCCTGGAACCGGGGAACTGGGATTCCCGCCCCCAGCCCCCGCTCAGGCTGAAACTGATCTCCTTTTGGCGTTTTTTGTCGGATTCCTCCCGCTTGCCGATGGAGAAGAGAAAGTCTCCCGTGGAAAAGTAGACACGCACGCCCCTGTCCCTCCGGGTGTAGCCCACGACGATGGCGCCGGAGGCGAAGGAGGTGGTGGGCTGCACCCAGGTCTGCAGGCGGTAGCTGCCCGCGGGGAGCCAGAGGAGGCTGCGCACAAAGGCGTGCCGTTGGTGCGCGCGCCGGTCCTTGAGCCCGCTCTTGTCCCGGGGCCTGGCCCGCCCCACGTGGAGATCCCCGTCGTCCTCCTCGAACCAGAGGCCTCGGACACGGCGCTCCTCATAACCCGTGAGTCCCGTCTCGATCCAGCCATCTGTGCCCAGCCTGCGCGCAAGGCTCGCCGCCGGCTCGGGGAGGTGGCGCTGCCAGCGGATCCCCGGAACACCCGCCTCCGCCCGGAGCCAGGCCCGGGTCTTGGGGAGGGCCGCGAGGAGAGGGGAGGAGCCCGCTTTGATCCGGGAGAGACTGTCCCTCCGGGCGATGAGCCTGGCGAGGGCCCAGGCTTCGCGCTTTTTCCCGAGGGTTTCAAGAAGGTCCCAGGCACGCTGCCAGGTCTCCCGGTCATAGGCGTCCGTGGTCAGGGCCCAGCAAGCGGCAGCCGCCGCGGCCTTGTGCGCTCCCGTCTCCTGGAGGAGTTTGGCCGCCCGGGCGGCGTGGATCTGGCCGAACCAGGGTTCGGCCCGTGGGTGTTCCCAGGTCCAGGTGGGTTGATCCTCGACCTGGCTTCTGCGCTTTCCCCCCTTGCCCCTCAGGTGGAACCTGGCCAGGGCGGGGACCTTCTCGCCCCAGCAGTACTTGTAGCAGGCCTGGAGGAAGCTGTGCCAGAGCTTCAGGAACTCCGGCATCTTCTTGGGGCGCCCCGCTCGCCCGTCGGCGAAGCTCCGTTCGAAGAAACCAACAGGATCCCGCCTGCCCTCCCGGATGTTCTTGAGGTAGATCCCCAGTTTGCGAGCGAAGAGGGGTTTGTCCCCTTTCTCGTTGGGCCAGAGCTTGAGGAAGGCGAAGAGGGCGTAACCCGCCGTGTAGTTGTCCCGGTAGTCCTCGATGGTTCCCTTCAGGAGCCTCTCGAATTTTCCCCGGCCTCCGTAGCCCCGGACGAAGGGCGTCTGCACCGTCCAGGGGTCGAGGCGCAGCTCATCGAAGTGCTCGTCCTCGGCCGCCCCGTAGCTCTTGGCCGTCCAGACCGCCCGCCCCTCGCTGAGCCAGCTCGGGAGCCCGGGATAGATCGCCCCGTCGAAGCGGTGGGTCAGCTCGTGCGTCAGGCTCCGGCCCAGCCCCGAGATGGATCCCCAGGAGAACTTGAGCCGGGTCTGGTCCCCGGCCTGGAATCCCCCCGCCCACCAGAAGGGGCTCCCCTCGGACTCCAGGTCCGCGGTGTCGGGGACCACGAAGATGCTCCCCTGGCGGTAGACGAAGGGGTCCTTGCCATACCAGTTGGCCAGCCTTCGGTGATGCAACTCCGCCGTCTCGACGAGCCCCAGAAGGGTCTCGTAGCCGCAGGTCGTCTGGCAGAGATATTTCTTTCCCGGGGTGAGGGCGATTCCCGGCCGCTCCCAAAAGCGGTGGAGAAGGCTGAACTCCCGCTGCTGTTCCAGGTCCATCGCACGCAGGTCGCTGAGGCTGAGGGGCTCGCCGGCGGATTTAAGGAGGGCTGCCCGAATCCGGTCACGGGCGGCGCGGCCCTTTTTGGCATAGGCGTCCATCTTGGGAGGCCGCGGCCCCTTGAGCTTGGGAAAGTGGGCCTGGGCCGCCAGCCCGGTGAGAAGCTCGGCGGCCCGGAGGGGGCGGGCGACGTCTTTGGCTTGGGTGTCCTTGTTCAGCTTGGCTTTCATCGCGAGCTGGGCGAGGGCGTCCAGGACCATTTTGCGCTTGGGTTGGATGCCCTGGAGGAGGGCGGGGGCCTTGGCCGCAAGCTCCCTCCGGAGCGCCGGCGATGGTTCGGCGATCTCCAGGAGCAAGTCCAAGGCCCAGCGCGCCAGGATCCCATTCCCCAGGCTCTTGGCTCCCTTCCTGGGGAGGAGCCGCACAAAGCTGAGCAGCTCGTGGAAAGCAGCCGCCCGCTTCTGGACCAGGGTCTGCAGGGAGGGGAGGCCCTGGCTCAGGATCGCTCGCTCGCTCTTGTCCAGGGACAGCCTTCCGTTCTTGTTGGCGCGGGACAGGAGGTAGAGATAGGACCAGACCCAGCGCTCCTCGGGTCGCTTCTCGGCGATGCGCGCCAGCTCGAGGAGAGCCCGGGCGTCCCGGGGGGCGACCGCGAGGGCCTCGAAGAAGTGGTGGCGGGCGGCCTTGGCTCCGCTCGAGGCGAGGATGCGGCGGCCCAGCTCGAGGCGAGTGTCCATGCTCTCTCTGCGGCCTTGGGTCGGGACGCCGGGAGGAGGAAGGGTGAGGACAGGGGGGCCGGGGGGGAGTTGGGCGGGAAGGAAGTTGCCCAAGGTGACCAGGGCGGCAGCAAGACCGCCTCGAAGAGGTCGGGGGAAACGCCGGAAAGAACCTCGGAGATCGGTGCGCATGGGGAGCATTCTGGGCGAAAACTCTCTCCAGGTCGACAAAGGGTGAGAAGGTCGGTGCAAGAACTCGGCGTGGGAGTAATATCTCCAGCATGTTGGAGCCCTTTTCAGCCCTTGAACTCAGCCCCGAAGGCGCGTGGAAGCAGGTGGCGTTGCAGTTTCGCCAGGGTCAGGAGGAGGAATGGACTCTTTATCGAGAGGGTGTCCCCTTCGAAGAGTTGGGTAGGGGCCTCGTTCCGCTCCAGGTCGAGGCCTGTGGGATCTGCGCGACGGATCTCGCCCGCAAGAACCTCCCCTTTCGCCTTCCCCAGGTCATTGGACACGAGGTGCTTGCGAAGGACAGTCATGGGAACCGGGTGGTGGTCGAAATCAACGCTTCCCATCGGGCGAGAGGACTGGACGAGGATTGTCCCTACTGCAAGGCGGGCGACCGGGGCGGTCTGCACCGCCATTGTCCCGAGCGTCAGGTCCTTGGAATCGACCGGCTCCCGGGGGGCTTCGGGCCCTGGATTCTCGCGCCCAAGAACGCGCTCTTCGCCGTCCCCGAGACCCTCCCCCCCGACACGGCCGTCCTCTGCGAGCCCTTCGCCGCCGCCCTCCACGCCGTGGACTCGATCCCGGACAAGCATGGGAAACGCCTGGCCGTCCTGGGTCTGGGCCGCCTGGGGCTCCTCAGCATCGCCGCCCTCGCCGCCCGTCGCCGGGACTCGGGCGAGGAATTCGAGATCGTGGGCCTGGGACGCCGCAAGCGGCCCATGGATCTCGCCCTGGAGCTCGGGGCCGACAGCGTCCAACAGGTGGAGGGCGAGGGCGAAAACCTCGGGGACGGCCTCTTCGAACTCGTCCTGGATACGACGGGCAGCCCCAAGGCTTTCCGCACCGCTCTCCGCATCGCCTCGGGCCAGGTGCACCTCAAGTCCACCCACGGCCTCCCGACCGCTGGCCTCCGCAACCTCACCCCCCTTGTGGTCGACGAGCTGGGGGTCCAGCCCTACCGGGACACCCTTCCTCCCGAGGTCCACACCGTGGTCTGGCTCGCCCCGGGACAGCCACCTTCCTCATGGAAGCAGCAGTGCCGCGTGATCCGTGGGGAGGCCCCCCTCTCCGATCTGATGGCCGTCCTCTCCCTCCCCGGTCCCGATGGGGTTCCAGGGGCGGACCTCGTGGTTGTCGACCGAAGCTCCAATATCGACCAGGCCATCCGCCCCATCCGGGGAAGGGAACTCAGCCTGCTACGCCCGGGAGGGAGCATCCTTCTGCGAAAGAACGAAGCCGAAAAATCCTCCCTGTACCGGGCCGTCGACGACCGCGGCATTCGGCTCGGCAGCTCCCGCTGCGGAAACTTCGAAGAGGCCCTGGCCCTCCTGGTGGGGGACCCCCAGCTCCAGTTCCTGGGGGAGATCCTTGTCGACCACCACTTCTTTGCCGGACAGCTGGAGGAGGCTTTCGCCGCCGCCTCCTCCAGTGCCTGCATCAAGGCCGTCATCCGCCAGCAATAGAAGAGATCCTTTTTCCCAGCCTCCTGAAAGGCGATGAGTGGTCTTCCGGGTGTCCTAACCCCGATTCCTTTTTCCCAGCCTCCTGACAGGAGGCTGTCAGGAACCCTATGGTAAACCCTTGCGCCAACGGGTGGCCCGTCGGGTCGAGCCCAGTTTTTGTTCCCCGATTCAATTTTGTTCCCCTGATTCAAAGGATGAAGAAAACGATGAAAACTCATGATTTTTGCTGGGTGGAGCTGACCACCGACAATGCCAAGGACGCGACAGGTTTTTACCGTGCTCTCTTCGGCTGGGAATTCGCCGAACCCACCGACACGCCGGTGGGTCCCTACTACATGTCGGAGCGGGGGGACCAGGCGGGGATCGGGATGATGAACAAACCCATGGAGGGCATGCCCTCGGCCTGGCTCCCCTACGTCCTCGTGGAGAGCGTGGAGGGAACCGTGGCCAAGGCCAAGGAATTGGGCTCCGAGATCGTCGTCCCCCCGACGCCGGTCGAGGGACATGGCATCTTCTCCGTCATCAAGGATCCCCAGGGCGCTCATCTCGGCATCTGGGAGACCCAGGAGATGTGACCAGGAGCTGGGATCGACCCGAAGGATTCATGAGCCTGTGAATCCTTCGGGCATGGTCTCTCTCTTCGGGTAAAACTGGGGTATGCGGCGCGCGGACCGGCTCTTCCAGATTGTTCAGATCTTTCGGCGGGACCGGCACGTCCGCGCTCGTGACCTCGCGGGGGAGCTGGAAGTCTCCGAGCGCACGATCTACCGGGATATCCAGGACCTGCAGGCTTCGGGGATCCCCATCGAAGGCGAGGCGGGGGTGGGTTACCTGCTCTCCGAATCCTTCGATCTCCCTCCCCTGATGTTCGACCAGACGGAGTGCGAGTCACTGATCCTGGGGATCCGGCTGGCCTCCTGCTTTGCGGACGAGCCCCTGCGCCGAGCCGCCGCCTCGGCCGCTCGCAAGATCGAAGCGGTCCTCCCCCCCAAGCTCCTCGCAAGGTTCCAGGAGACGGCGTTGTTCGTGCCGAGCTTCCAGTTCGACAAAGAATCCTCGGCGCGCGGGCTCTCCCTGATCCAAGGCGCGATCCGGGACCGCTGCAAGGTGGAGATCCACTATCTGGACCGGGAGGAGAAGGCCAGCTTTCGCCGCCTGCGTCCCTTGGCCCTCTACTTTTGGGGCAAGGTCTGGACCCTCGCGGCCTGGTGCGAGCTGAGGGAGGACTTCCGCAACTTCCGCCTGGATCGCCTGCAGGACCTCAGGGTGCTGGAGGAGAGTTTCGAGGACGAGGAGGGCAAGGACCTGGAGGCCTTCCTCAAGACGGTAAGCTGAGTTCGACGCGCATGGGGACAGACGCCGGGCGCCAGGGGCGAAGGAAGGGGGACACCCTTGTTGCGGCGGCGGCGAGCAGGAGGGCGCAGGCGGGCATGGTCTGGAAGGCGACCCGCTTGGCCGCCGTGATCAGATGCCAGTGGACCTCGGCCGGGGTGGCGACAAAGACCGCCATGACCGCGATCCAGGTCCCGAGGAGGGCCAGGCCGGGGAGGGCGATCGTCCCATCCAGGAGAAGTCGCTTGGGGAAGACCAGGAGCCAGGCCAGCAGCGCGAGGGCGACAAATCCCGAGTGGGCCTGGTAGAAGAAGACCTCGTCCCGGAAGTAACGGAGGACGATGGGTCCATAGTCCCAGAACTGGTTGAGGAAAAAGTCGAGAAGAGTTCCGCGCGGATCGCGGGCCCAAGGGGACTCGAAGCCGAAGTGGGCGTTGACGGCGCGGCCCAGGCCCAGGATCAGGAGCGGGGGGATGAGGACGAAGAGGGCCTTGGTCGGTTTCGGAAGGGGCTTTTTTCGGGCGAGGGTAAGGAGTCCATGCAAAAGGGCCGCGAGGCAGAGGGCTGCGGCGATCATCAGGGCTTCGTTCTTGGACCACGCGAGGACGCTGAGTCCGATGGCGAGGACGGGGAGGCCGGTGCGATTCTCTCCCGACCTGTATCGGAGCCAGCCGTCGAGGGCCATCAGGCTCCCGAAGACGACCAGGACCTCCCCATCCCCTTCGAAGGACTCCCAGGCGAAGAGGCGCCAGGAGGCGACCATGAGGAGAACGAGAGCGGCGAGGGAGGGGCGGAGCAAGCCGCGGAGGCTCCCGGCGAGGACCAGGACCGAAGCGAGAGAGAGCGCCTGGAAGGGGAGGCGGTTGGCGATGAGGGTGATGCGGCCCCAGTTCACGAACTCGAAGACCTGAAGGATGGGGTTGAGGAGGGGGTAGTCCTTTTGGGGGGTGGGGAAGAAATCGAGCAGCTTGGGGTAATGCTCGTTGAAGCCGCCCGAGAGCCAGAGGACCTTGGCCTTTTGCGACCAGATCCCCGCTTCGTCGTTGGCGACCATGGGTTCGAGGGAGGCGGAGGCGATGCGCAGGAGGACGATGCCTAGGACCGCCAGGACCACAAGGACGAAAAACCCGCGCTCGAGGCGGACCCAGGGAGGGGATGGGGCGACCGAAGTGGTTGGGGCGGACGAAGGGTTCTGCTCCTCGGGGGCGAGGGGATCCGTCGCTCTGGGAAGGATCCAGGAGAGGAGAAAGAGGACGAGGGCCGCTGCGCCCAGCAGCAGGTCGGGGACGAGGGGGGAGCGAAGGTCGGGCGCGGTCCAGAGCCAGGCGAAGAGGATGACCCCGGTTCCCAGGCAACCGCTCCCAAAGGCCCATCCCAGATAGGCGAGGGGGTCGCTGCGGAACCTGATCCCGAACAGGCGGAGCAGAGAAGCACCGACCAGAAAAAGGAGGGCCAAGGGGCCGATGATGCGAAGGAGGTCCAGGGGGTCGGGCATGGCTAGCCTTCGTACTCCCAGAGGAAGAAGCCTTTGCCGGCGTTCAGGAGGGTGGCCCGCTCCCGGAGCCTGGGGTCGCTCTCAGGTCCGATCTCGAGGATGAAGACCGAGGGGAGCATGGCCTTTGCTTTGGTTTCCCAGTCCTCGGGGATGCTGTCGAGAAGCCAGAAGTGCCGGGGCATGAGGAGGATCTTGAGGTGGGAGAGGACCATGTCCCGGGTCTTGGCGTCGCCGGAGATGACGAAAACCTTGGCGTCCTGCGGGGTTCTTCGGGCGAGGCTCCCGTAAGAATCCTGTAGGGTCCCCTCGGGCAGTCTCAGTTCCCTCTCCCAGCGGGCCATGTCATGGCGGACTCTCGAAGGCTCGTCGAGCCTGAGGGCGGGAAGGAGGTCATGGACACGAGCCTGGGCTTCTCTGCCGATCTGGAGGGCGGACCAGCCGCCCTGCCAGAGCAGGTACCCGACGAACAGGGCCGACGCGACTGTGACTTTGAGAGCCATCTCCTGCTCATCCTAGGGGAGGGGCAGGGAAAATTCTTCATCCTCCTTGCCGCTTGGTTTTGCCCAGAAGGATTCCTGTCTTCATCCCCTTCGCCGCCGGGTTTTGCCCAGAATAGTCTCTGTCTTCCTTCTCTTCACCGCCGGGTTGTGCGCAGAATGATCTCCGTCTTCATCCTCTTCGCCACCTGGTTTTTCCCAGAATGATTTTGCTTTCATCCTCTTCTCCGCCGGGTTTTGCGAAGAATGATTTCTGTCTTCATCCTCTTCATCTCCGGGTTTTGCCCAGAATGATTTCTGCAGAAGGATCGTGGAATTGAAAAAAGATGGCTATTTGGCTATAAAGCCAAGTTCTTGGCCGCAGGTCCCAGGTGCATCATGAAGAACCTCAGAACGAAGAAGGCCGAACGACTCCGCAAGATCCGAGCGGAGCGTCTCAAGGCCTTGGCCCATCCCACCCGGCTGCTGTTTTTCGAGGCCCTCGAACAGGGCGAAAAGTGTGTGGGGGACCTCCAGGCCCTCGTGGACGCTGACTTCTCCACGGTATCCCGGCACCTCGCCCGATTGAAACAAGCCGGCCTCGTGCGCTGGGAAAAGCGGGGAAACCAGGTCGTCTATTCCCTGACCGCTCCCTGCCTGGACCCCTTCCTCCGCTGCCTCGACAACCTGGAGGTCCAGGACGCCTAGCAGTGTAGATGGAACCCCAAGGTTTCCGACGCCTAAGTCCCTGAATGGAATCTGGAGGTGCCGAACCTCGATTCGTTGATGGGACTTGGAGATGCCGGACGCCTGGCTCCGTTGATGTCCCGGGAGGTCCAAGACGTCTAGCAATCAGCTTTGGGCTTGAAATGTGAGCTACACGAAGAATGGAAGGGGTTTAGGGAGGAAGGTCGCATTCTCTTGGGCAGCCCTGAGCCAGCCCTGACTTTGTGAAAATCCGACAAAACGTCGCAGTAGGATTTTTCGATTGGCTATTTGGCCGAAAAGGCAAATATAATGCTTTGACGTTTTTTGATCTCAGGAGGCAGAAATGAACTACGAAGAACTCTATGAACCCGCCCTTCTCCTTCACGGCCACAAATGCCCCGCGATGCCCATGGGTCTTCGCTCGGGCCTCGCCGCTCTCGAAAAGCTGGGCGTGGATCGCGCCAAGGACGGCCAGCTCGTCGCCCTGGTCGAGATCGGGGAGGACCACTGCGCGACCTGTTTCGCGGATGGCGTCCAGATGGCCACAGGTTGCACCTTTGGAAAGGGGAACATCAAACGGCTCCACCAAGGGAAGTGGGGGATGACCCTGGTGGATAAGAAGAACCAGAAAGCCGTGCGCGTCGTGCCCAAGGCAGAGGCCATGCTGGCCAACAAGAAGACCGAGTTTTTCCAGGAGTATCGCATGAAGGGGGTCCCAGCCTCCCAAGTCCCCCTCGAAGT
The DNA here is from genome assembly GCA_011321845.1 of Planctomycetota bacterium. Lineage (GTDB taxonomy): Bacteria > Planctomycetota > UBA1135 > UBA1135 > HyVt-539. Next base: position 46,339 of record DROQ01000216.1, read on the forward strand.
GGTGCAACCCCTGGTGGACAAGATCTCCAACGCCCCCGTCGAGGCGGTTTTCGATGTCTCGGAAGTCTTCGACTACAAGTGGGAGGAGCCACCCCACTCCTTCGATAGCTTTGTCTGCGATGAGTGTGGGGAGCTGGTCGTGGAGCCCTATGGCCGTGTCTTGGGGGAGGAGAAGGTGTGCATCCCCTGCCGCGAGAAGGCGAGCGCCGGGAAATAACGAGATAGAAAGGAAACCGCTTGGGAGGATTCCCCTGCCGCAGTCTCGGGAATCCTCCTGGCTTGGGGGGCGGGCATCCCCGTCCCCCCTCCCTTGGGACTTGAAGGAGAGAGACCATGTTGTGGCTTGTCATCACCCTCATCTTTTTGCTGGGGTCCCTCTTCGCCATGTTGGGGCTGGGCGGGGCTTTGCTCTACATCCCGGTCTTCCACTGGTTCGGTTATGACTTCAAGTCGGTCGCCATCCCGACCGGTCTGTTCCTGAATGGCCTGACCGCCCTCTCGGCGGCGGCCTCCTACCATCGATCCAAGATGATCGATTACCGGGGGGGACTTCCCATGGTGGTCACCTCCTTTCTGGGGGCACCGATCGGAGCCTGGGCCTCCCGCTACGTTCCCCAGGAGACCTTGATCCTCTTGTTTTCGGTCGGGATGCTGGTGGCCGGGGCCAAGATGCTTCTCAGCTCGGGCAACCCCGAGCCTGCCTCCCTGTTGGCCCCCCACAAGCGCGCCTGGATCACAGGGAGCGCAGGGCTGGTGATCGGCTTCCTGGCCGGTTTGCTTGGGATCGGCGGAGGCTTTTTGTTCGTGCCCATCCTGATCCACCTCGGGTATCCCGCCAAGCAGGCCGCCGCCACCTCGTCCTTCGTGGTGATCTTTTCCTCCTTCTCAGGCTTCGCCGGGCACCTGAGCGAAGGTCACTTCGACCTTCCCCTGTTGATCGGAGCGGGAGTCGCCGTGCTGATCGCCTCCCAGCTTGGAGCCCACCTGATGAAACACAAGATGAAGGCCAAGTGGCTCAAGCAGATGTTCGGACTCCTTCTAGTCGGAGTCGCGATCAAATTGGCCTTAGGGATTCTGCTGAGAGGATAGAAGTAAGCTGGCCTTGGCAATCCTTTTGAGAGGATGGAGGCAAGCTGGCCTTGGGAATCCTCTTGAGAGGATCGGGGGGCTGCATCCTTCTCGCGCCTTTCCTTCGACCAGGCCCATGAGCGCTTGGGAATCCTCTTGAATGGATCAAGGGGGCTGCATCTCCTCGGGTTTCGGGGAGAAGAACCCTTCGGGTTGAAGGCAGGCCTGTCCCAGATAGCTTTTCCCAAATCTCCCAAAAGTAAGCCTGAAAACCAAAAACCTGGGAAAGAGACAAGGGAAACCTGATTTCGATCGACGGGGTTTTGGGCTTAGGATGCAGGTTTCAATGGGAATGGAAGGGGGTTCGGGAAGAGGGTCGGATGATCTTGGGCTGCACTGGATTGAAGGCTTCCATGGTGGCGTATTCCTGGCATTCTAGGCGCCAATGATTCTCCCCTCCCTGATCGGACTGGATTTTCTACCTCTTCACCACGCGGGAACCCTGCTGACCTTGGCCATCATCCTGGTGGTGGGGATTGGATTTGGCTGGGCCTTCAAGCGGATCGGACTCCCCTCGGTGACAGGACAGATCGTCGCCGGGATCCTTTTGGGCGCGGACGTTCTCCATGTATTCGAGGAGGAGGCCATCCATGGCTTGGCTCCCGTTACGGATTTTGCGTTGGGCCTGATCGGTGTCGCGGTGGGGAGCCACCTCCATTTCAAGAAATTGAGGAATGCCTGGAAGCGCTTGACCCTTCTTCTTCTCTTTGAGGTGACCTTGGTTCCCTTCCTTGTCTGGGTGGGGGTGTTGATCCTCGGGGGGGTGGTCGGAGAGGAGGTTGCCGGCGGAGGACTCTGGGTGATCGGCCCTCTGCTGGCGGCCTGCGCCATCTCCACCGCTCCGGCGACCATCGTCGCCCTGGTCAAGGAGACGCACTCCAAGGGGGTCTTCGTCAAAACTCTGGTCGCCGCGATCGCCCTCAACAACATGGCATGCATCGCCTTCTTCGAGCTGGGGCATACCATCGTCAAAGCCCAACTGGACCAGGGACAATCCTTCACCCTGATGGAGGGGATTCTCGCGCCGATTCGGCAACTGGGTTTTTCAGCCATCCTGGGCGGGATCGCAGGTGTGGCCTTGATCCGGATGGCCCGCAATGTCGCCACCTCCGACAAGCTCGCCACCTATTCCATGGTCGCCATCCTCCTGACCGTGGGTTTTGGAAAGTGGCTGGGGATTTCCCCCCTGCTTGCCTGCCTCTTTCTCGGGACGACCCTGGCCAACCTCTCCCCCGACAACGAGGAGATCGGACATGCGGTCTTCGCCAACTTCGAGATCGCGATCTACGCCGCCTTTTTCACCCTCGCGGGCATGCATCTGGATTTCGACCTCGTGGGACCCGCCATCCTGTTGGCCTCCCTCGTAGTGGCTTTGCGGGCCGTCGGAAAATACAGCTCAGGCTGGCTCGCGATGAAGCTCGCCGGGGCCACCGACAAGGTGCGTCAATACCTGGGTCTCGCTCTGATCCCCCAGGCGGGAGTCGCCGTGGGCCTCATCATTGTCATCCTGGAGGATCCACTGTTCTCCGCCTCCGAGTCGAACAAACAGATCCAGGGGCTCTTCGTCGCCGTTGGACTGACCTCCGTCCTCCTCAACGAGATCATCGGGCCGATCACGACACGCTTCGCCCTCCTCAAGTCGGGGGACGCCGGCAAGGACCGGGCACGCCTCATCGACTTCCTCCACGAGGAGAACATCACGACCAACCTCCAGGCCGAGACCAAAGAGGAAGCGATCGAGAAGCTGGTGGATCTCCTGATCGCGACCAACCACCTGGAGATCGATCGGGACGCCTTCCTCCAGTCCGTCCTGGAGAGGGAGCGCGAATTCTCGACCTGCCTGGGCTCAGGACTGGCGATCCCCCACGGAGTCCTCGAACAGGGGGATCGCATCCTTGGAGTGATGGGCATCAGCCAGGAGGGCCTGCCCTTCGAGACCCCAGACGGCATCCCCGTCCACTGTTTCATCTTGCTTGCCACCCCCAAGAGCGAGCGGGACCGGCACCTCGAGGTGCTCGCCGCCTTCGCCCGAGCCATCGGCCGCGACCCCCACGTCCAGCACCAGCTCTACCACGCCAAGAGCCCCGCGCACGCCTACGAAATCCTCCACGCCGAGGAGGCCGTGGACTTCAACTACTTCCTGGACGCCAATGACTGAACGATTCTCGATGCCCCCCTCGATAAGCTGCTCTACTCCGCTTCGTGCCGCTGAAGAAGGGAGAGTGCCCTCTCATGATTTACCGTGATAAAATCATGAGAGAGTTACGCGGGGTCCTTGAGGAACCCGATCGTCGCCTTCAGCACATCAAGACGTTCCAGCGTTTGATTTGGGAACATGAAGATCTCGGTCTCGATCCTGAGGAAGACGAGATCTACCGGGACTTGACTCTGGACCTGGACGACTACCGATCCCGAGGTGAACTCGATGACCCCGTTTACTACGGCGATGAACGCCTAGAGAGAAATGTGCAGTCCGTGATCCTTCGCATGCAAATGATGGAATAGCTGCGGTCTCTGGTGGCTAGACCCTTTGTGGGACGAGTCCGATTTCCTTCTTTTCGCAAGGAGTGGGATCCCAACTTCTTCCGGAAATCTGACCTCGAAGCTTCGGTTTCGGGAGACCTCTAGGTTACACATTAGTAAGGAGGGGCGGTTTGTTCTTTTTGTTCTTTGCCCATACCTTGGCCAAGCCACCCAGAGAAAGGGAGGGGCCCCGGCTGGAAGGGAAGGGGCAGGCTAAGGTTGGTTAGATAGGTCCACCAGGCTGGTAAAGGGGATCAAAAGAAAATGAAAACAATGCAGCCTGGAGGCCACAGTTCCGTGAGTTAATATTCCTAACGGAATGAATACCAAGAAGCTAGCGCAATGGGCTTCAAATGGCCGGACAATAAAAGAGAAGGGCTACTGAATTGGTTTTTTTGATCCTTTCCATTCAGGAGGTATGGGAAAAACGTGTATGTTAGATTTGATGGGCCGAAATACAGGTATAAATGAATGAGTTGGGCCTTGTTTGTCAACTTACCCTACCCAAAGATCAAAAAAAAAATCCTCGAATCGATCTAAATAGCCTTGATTCTCCTTTTAACATAATTACCGATGATCGGGAACCATGGAGACGACCATGGTCCATCCATTGGGAGGAGATCTCTGAAAAAAATGAAAAAATCTATGATGTTGTGCGACCTGTCTTCCCTATCTCTTCATCCCTTTGGTTTACTTTTGGAGCTGGGCACTTTCTTAGGGATCTAGATGCATCGACTTATATCTTTGAAAGAAGTCAAGGTAAGAAGCAAGGTTGGAATGAACGTTTGGAATCCTGGCGGGTCGGTTTTTACGATATTTCAGAAAAAATCCTATCCACTTATCCAGCTTATGAGATCGGGTCATTTTGGATAGGAAAGGGTGTGAATTATTCCAAGCCTGGGTTTGACAAGAGATACCCGGTGACTCTTCAAGAAATAGAATATCGAACAGTGTTTCTTTGTGAAAAGGTTTATGAAATCTTCAAGGATTTTGTTTTCCATTGCTAGCGGTTTGTCGATCTGGCTTTGAGGGGGCTTCCGAATTTCGTGTGCAGGGTGCAACCCGTTCCTCCCACCTTTTAAAACGGGCGGTTGTTTTCTCCATTTCCCTTCCCGTCAACATCGGCTTTTTTAAACCGATGCTGATGGGGAATGAGCGTGGGATGGTCCTCGAATCGTCGAGCACCCGGGCTTTGCCAAAACTGCGACGGGAGCAACTGGACCCATTACAACCTGGTCCAGGACCTCCAGGGCAACGTCATGTCCGTGGTGGACAAGAGCGGTGCCGTCGTGGAGCGATACGAATACGATCCGTACGGAAACCGGCGGATCTATACCCCCAACGGCTCGGGGGGCTGGAACGAGGTATATGCCAGCACGGTGGAAAACCACTATGGGTACACCGGGAGGAGGCATGACCCGGAGACGGGATTCTTGTACTACCGGTACCGGTATTACCTCCCCAGCATCGGGAGGTTTTTGACCCACGACCCGATCGGAAACTGGGGGGATGCGGGGAACTTCGGGAACGGGTATGCCTCTTTGGCCAATGCGGGGCACCAGGGGAGGGATCCGTTTGGGCTGCTCAGCTTGGGATATACAGGGGCTGGGGCCATCGATATAGGAGCTGGGGGGCTAGGAGGACTCTTTTTTCCTGGACCAATCGGGGGAGATGGAGGGTCTGGCGGTGGGAAAGATGATCCCCCCAAAAAAACTTGCTGGGTATCCAATACGGTTGGAAAGGGGAAATCAGCCTTCCATGTGGAATTCGGACACAAACCGAGGGTAGGGGATAAAGGGACTGTCTCTTATACGGCAGAAGATGGCACGGTTTATGAGGGAGAATATGAAGTTAAAGGTGTTGGGGATGACCATACTGTAACCATTACTGGGAAATCTCTTGGGCAAAAAGCCCCCTGTGTCAGGGTAGTTGTCGCTCCTGGTTGCGAAAGAAGCGACAACTACCCTGACACTGGGGGGTATCGGAACGTGATGACTTTCATCACCATGATTTATCTCATCGCAAGCCCGGTTGCAGAAATCCTGAAAGGTGTCTAATTCCACTCAAAACGTCGAGGAAACAAAAAAGATTGAGCCCGGGGGTCAAGGCTGAAGGAGTTTATACTCCTAAGAGTCTGTCGATCTGACTTTTCAAAAAAAGGGGGATTCTGAGACTCGATGGGTCTTTTTCTTCTCAGAATCCCTCCACCCCTTCCAAAAGAATTCCCATGCAGGTCATTTGCAAAAAATCCTCTCGAATCAGAGATTGATTCTCCCCATATGGGCCTTCCAACCCTCGAAAACTCTACCCTTTCGCGGTCAAGACATGGAGCCTCTTGATGTTGTACGCAAGGGCTACCAACTTCCACTCCAACTCCACCCTCTTGATCCCTCGTAAGAGGAATGGTCGAAATCCCATCACCCTCTTCACGATCCCAAAGACCGGCTCCACCGTCTGCTTACGCAATCTGTAAAGATTCTGGTTTTCCTTCTTCTCCATCTCCTTTCGCATCTCCAGGATCCAGGGCTTCCTTGCTTGAGGCTTTTTGTTCTTTTTGGGCTTCTCCGGGCGAAAGTCATGTTTTCTTCTGCTGGGCGCCTTCGTTGCCATCAGCACCTTGATCCCCCGCTCCTGCAAGGCTCTCACCTCCTTGCCATTCATGTACCCGGTGTCGGCCAAAACGGTTTTCGGAAGCCCCAAGTCCGAGGGGATGCTTTCTACATCGGCCACCAGTTCCTTTGTATCGTTTGCACAGTTGGAGACCCGAGCCCCCAAGACCAACATGCTCTGGGTCTCTACCACCGCTTGGGCGTTATAGCTTTGCCTGCACTCAGCCCTATGGTTCTTGCGCATGATCCGGCTGTCGGGATCGGTCAGATTCGACTGCTCCTCAGGTCCTGGGCTTGGGGCAGGCGGCTTGGGTGTTCTTCCGGTTCTTCGTCCCTTGTGTTTCTTGCGCTCTTTGAGCCTTTTCTCCTGCTCGGCCCTCTCCTTTTCAGCACGAGCTTTGGCGCGCGCTTGGATCCTTTCTTGGGCTTCGGCGAGCTTCTTAGCCAGCTTCTCCTGATTCGCAAGCTCCTCGGGGAGGGCATCGGGATCCGGCCGGTTGCTGGAATCCGCCCTTTCAGCCTCCTTCATGCGCTCCCGGACTTCCTTTCGGAGCTGCTTTTCGAGGGCTTTTGCACGGTCATAGCGCACGCTCTTAAAGATGCTGGCGTTGGCGTCGATCTTGGTCCCGTCCACGCTGACCGTACCCACTCGAAGAAGCTTGAGCTCCATGGCCATCTTCAAAACTTCAAAAAAGGTCTTCGCAAAGGCCTCTTCATTCTGCCTCCGAAAGGAGCAGATGGTGTCGTGATCGGGGTGGGTGTTGGCGGCAATGAAGCGGGCTCCAAGGTCACGATACGTGGCCCTTTCGATTCTCCGGGAAGAAAAGATCCCATGCGCATAGCAGTAGATCAAAAGGGAGAGCATGAGCCTTGGGTGGTACTGGGGAGAACCGCTCCCGCGATGATTGATTTTGAAGGCGGAGATGTCTACCCGTTCCACGGCCTGGAGGATGAAATGGGAGATGTCGTTTTTGGGAATCCAATCGCGAAGGTCGGGAGGAAGGAGAAGAAGTTGTTTGTGATTTGCTTCGACGAAGGTGGCCATGGGGGAATTTAATGGTTGAGGGGAGCACCAGCACAAGGAAGGTTTGAGATGAACTCGAAATCCACCAAGGGCTTTGGCCGACTTCGCCGAAGGCGCTTGAGGCCAAAGCCCTTGGTGGATTTCGAGCGGGGGGGGAAAGGGAGTGCCCTGGCGGGAAGGGAAGAAAAGGCTAAGGTTGAGCGGTTAAGTCCGACAGACTCCTAACCAAAGGGACGCTAGGAAGTTAATTCAAAAAGCCACATATGGTAAAGCAATCAAAGAGAAGGCACATGGAGTTGGTTACTTTGACCATTATCATTCAAGGGCACATGGAAAAGCGCATGCTTGGTATGGTGCTCCGAGAAGTAGGTGAAGTTAAGTGAGTTGGGCTATATTTGTCAATTTTCCCTATCCGCGGTTTAGGAAAAAAGGCCCTATAGTCGATCCTAATTCAGTTTTATCCCCACCATTTCCGAGCCTTTTGAAAAAAATCTCTCCAGAGAATGCTAAAATTTATGAGGTCGTTTCTCCCGTTTTTCCGGACTCGTCAGGCCTATGGTTTGACTTGGGTGAAGGTGGATTTTTTGATAATAGAGATGCTTGGGCTTACCTATTTGAGAAGAGTCCTGGGAAGAGGCAAAATGTGAATGAGTGGGTGGATATTTGGAGGTTTCGTTTTTTTGGCTTTTCAGAAAAGATACTTTCAATTTATCCCAGCTATGAAATCGGGGCCTTCTGGATAGGAAAGGGTGTGAATTATTCCAAGCCTGGGTTTGACAAGAGATACCCGGTGACTCTTCAAGAAATAGAATATCGAACAGTGTTTCTTTGTGAAAAGGTTTATGAAATCTTCAAGGATTTTGTTTTCC
>DROQ01000217.1 GCA_011321845.1 Planctomycetota bacterium
GCATTTCGGGACATTGCCCGGCACCGTAAAGGATTTATCCAACAAGAAGAGTTAACCACTGCTCATGGATACTGCATCCCGCCTCTTTTCAAGGAAGCAGGACTTTCAAAAAGATACCAAGATGTGATTTCAGGAGTTACCCGGAGGATCCATGATCTTGCGGAGCGCTTCCCAGAGGAGTCGCGCTATCTCATTCCCTTTGCGTTTCTACAAAAGGTCCGGGTCCAGTTCGATCTGCGTCAAATGGCTTATTTTTGCGAGCTCAGAAGTGCTCCCGAAGGGCATTTCAGCTATCGGGATATCGCGATTCGCATGGGAAAGGCTCTCCAAAAAGTCGCCCCTCTATTGGGACAATACCTTAGGCTCACTGAAGACACAGTCTTCCTTGGGAGAGTCGAAGCCGAGGGACACAGGGACAAACGCCGGGAAGATCGAGAACGCCGAGCCCAAGAACGCGGCTTCGAAATCTAATCATAGAGATCCTAGGAACCTTGCATCATTGGCACCAAACCCTGAACCAGGGTGACTAGGAATCTCCATGTCTCCAGTGCTGTCCAAGATCATCTACCCCTCTCTCTGAAGCCTCCTCAATCCTTCTTAAAACCCGCATTCTAAGACCAAGGCTCCCCATCCGAAAGCAGGCCCCCCTTGCCTGAAGGCCAGGTTTTTGGTCTCCAGCATTACCTATGGGCGATTAGGGAAGAGCTATCCTGGACAGGCCAGCCATGCCTCGGATGGTTTTCGCTAAATCCGACAGGGATTCATTAAAGGAAGATTTTCAGGGCTTTTTCCCCACGCCTTGCTCCTGGGATTCATCCTCCATCCTCTCCGACTTCTTTCGCCTCCGTAGAGCATCACGAAGCAAAAATTCAATCTGCCCATTCAAGCTTCGCATATCCTGCGCTGCCCAGGACCGAAGCTCATCCAAAAGCTCTTTTGGGACACGCAGAAGAAAAGATTTCCGTTGGGCCAAGGTTATACCTCGCAGACAATGGAGGAGCGAAATCCCTCAGCTATACAATGTCCCAGTATTCACAATGGGCTGGGGATCGTGATCAGAACAGAGGACAACTAAAAGATTGCTCACCATCTGTGCTTTCCGTTCTTCATCCAACTTCACAACCTGGCCCTCCTCCAATTCCTCCAGAGCTAGATGTACCATGCTCACGGCGCCTTCTACGATGCGTTTGCGTGCCGTAATAATTGCTTCAGCTTGCTGCCTTCTTAGCATCGCTCCGGCGATTTCTGGGGCATAAGCAAGATGACTCAATCTCGCCTCCAGGACCTCAATTCCAGCCAAATGGAGCCGCTCCCTAAGCTCTTCCTGAAGTTGCTTATTAACAATGTCCGTACTCCCCCGAAGAGAGGTTTCCCCTCCTTCCTTCGAATCATAGGGGTGACCCGTAGCTAGCTGCCGAAGTGCGGACTCACTCTGAACATTGACATAATCTTCAAAATCCTCAACATCCAGAAGAGCTTGAGCTGTGTCCTGAACTCTCCAAACAACAATCGCCCCGATCTCAATGGGGTTGCCCAGCTCATCATTCACCTTGAGTTTGTTGCTATCGAAGTTCCTCGCTCGGAGCGAAACCCCACGGCGCACCAAAAAAGGATTCACCCAGTAGAAACCCGGCCTTCGAATCGAACCCTTATAAGCCCCGAAAAGAATGAGTACCTTAGCCTGATTCGGGTTCACAAGAGTTAAACCAATCAAACCAAAGGGGGCGAGAAGGAGGCACACAAGCCCCAAAACCACCATGAGGGGGTCAACTCGACCACCGTTAAATGCGGGTTGGATGAGAAAAACTGTTCCCAGTCCAATGAGGACAAGAAAACCTAGAACCCCAACTAGACCGTGGACCCTGGGGCTAACGACCTTCTCCTGCGAACGTTGTGACATGAGAGACTCCTTGGAAAGGATCCGAAAGGATGGAATATCGAAATGATATCATTTTGATTTCAAAAAAAGCCCTGATGAGGGCAAATTTCCCCCACCAAGAGCTTCCTCCTCTTTCAAGATGAAACCAAACCAAAAAACCCGAGGCCTGAGGGCCACCGGTTGGCACATCCCGGTTTACTCGAACCTAAGCTCCCTAATGGTCATCGCGTAGCGAGTCCGACATTCCCCAAGACCCTCCACCTCTGTTTTGAGTCCCTCTCCTAGAAGAACAGTCTCGCCCACCTTCATGGAAAAAAACCGTTGAAAGGTCACCTTTCTCAACTCTGGCCCCATAAGAGGTCCAAGCTTGTCACAAGCAGGAGGAATCCTACGGAACCCCAAAAAAGCTTGCTGCCCCAGGGACAGAAAAACATGCACTCTTTCCCCATCAGCTGCAAGGTATGCGCGGAGGCGATTCCCCATTGCCACCTTCCCAGGAATCGGGTTCCCTATGCTCGATTTCTGAGCAATCTCAACATCGTAGTCCTTTAGGTAGCCCAGTTCTTTTACATCCTCCACCAGGATGGATCGGTTTGAAAGGCAGGGTAAATTCGCAACTCTCCGATAGTCCCTCCACCCCGTATCTGAATGGCCCATGGGCATGACTTGCATTTGGACATCGACTAAAAAGGAACGTCCCAGATCTTTTGTAAGAAGATCGAGAATCTGCCCGGCTTTTTTCCCAGCTTCATTCGCTCCCGAAACAAATAGAGAGGGGCTCTCGTTCCCTCCAAAGAGATTGATGGTCAAACCCTCCCTGCCAAGGGTGGAAAAAAGAAGATCGACCAACTTATCCGGATCTAAATATGCATTCATCCAGCCTGGAAGGTCGGAACCGACATTCTCACTGGAAACCTCCGATAGATCCGAAGGGAACAGGGGGCTAAAAAGGGAAGATGTGTAAGCGCCAAAAGGAATGGAATATAGGCTCAAGGACCGCAATAAAGTATCTTGGCCCTTAGGGAGAGAATCCTGCATTTCCACCCGTAGAACCAAGGCCAATTCCTTTTCCCCACCCAATGGGACATAGACCTGGGATCCTGGTTTCACCATGCAAGAGAAAGCCCTCTTTAGGATGTCCTGTTTGGAGAACTCAATGGTTCCCAGTTCTTTCCCAGCAAGATCCTTAGACGAAATTTCGGCCGAAAATCCTCGATCCAAGAAATAACCCACCACCCCGAACCCCCCATCTTTTGCAGGGAGAGCCATAAGGGAAACAGTCTTCCCCATGGCAATGGGGTGGATCCTTGGATCTAAGATGGTTGATTCATTGGCAACCTCAGCGTCCATTTTCCCCTGGTAACGCTTTTCCCCCAAAACCCCAAAAAAAATCCGATCCCCAGCTCTACCCCTCTCCCGCCATTCCAATACAAGAGGAAGCTTGGAAACCTCCTTATCGTCGATCAAACCAAAAGAACGGCCCTTTCCTTCAGAAACAAGTCGACAGCTGATCCGAATCCTGGGAGCAATAATCCCCTTCATTCTTTTTAAAAAAGAATTGGCCTTCTTGGCCAGCTCAGGTTCTCCAATAAAAGTCAACTTCCCTCCTTGAATCCACATCCGGGCCTTTCTTCCCTGAAAGGCTTCCTTCCCTAGGGCCACCCTCAGAAGCTCAAGAATAGAATCTATCTCCCCGCAAGGCTTTACTGCCCGGCCCTCCATGAGCCCAAAACGAGAACCCCCATTCGGAATATTGGGATCGGCTAGCCCAAAGCAGGCTTCATTAATCGGAGCGTTCGGATCTATCTGATTCAAAAAGGGCGTCACTAACCTTTGAACAGAAAACTGGTGGAGCTGAAGTTGGAACTCGCCTTTTTTTTTGGTCGCCTTTTCACCACCCACAAATAACAGCGAAAGCAGCAAAGAAAGAGTCACAGTGGACATAACCGTCCTCCCAATTGTCTTGTTGATGAAAAAATGAATGAGGGCGAAAAAAACTAATCGCTTGATGATCCTAAGGAGTGAAAAAGTGCTCGAATTCCGTTTCGAGTAGAACCCCCTCCTACAGATCCTCTATGTTGCAAGATGGCAAGGCCTTCCTGGAAACATAGGGACTCCATCCCCTCGAACCACCCAGGCGCAACCTGGGATGCAAATTCTGAGTCCCTTTTCTGGGCCTCGAGCCAAAGACGAAAAAGAAACGGGAACGCAGCTTTCCCATGGATGCTCCTGGCGGAGAAAAGAGTCGCCAAAAGGTAGGGAGCCCCCCTTTTCGCAAGAAGGGGGATTGCGCGAAGATCCAGAGCAGCACCCAATAGTGCAGCGGCTCGCAAAGAGCACTCACGTCTTTGCCAGACCCATTGTCTTAAGTGGGAAATGGCCTGGGGATGGGCACGGAGTTTCAAAGCGATGCGGAACCCTAGCTTCGGCCCCCCCCCACGAACAAGCCCGGCAAGAGGATTTACGGCCGAAGCATGCCCATGCTCCACCTGCTTACAGAGCCAATCCAGCGCAAGAGTTCCTGGGGTTTTTGGTGGAGCACTCAAAGGAAATCGGGCAAAGCTTGAAGGAAAAGAGGGAGCCAAGGCCCCCAAAGAAACAAAGGAGGGTGGGGTTTTGAATTTACCCATCTCCCCCAAGATCGTCCGAACAGCCTGGCTTGCTCGCCCAGAAGAAAAGCTCCCCACCCAGAGGTTTTCTGACTTCCTGGAAACAATGATTGGCGGCTCGTGCAGTTTCTCAATGTTTAAAGAGAGGCTCCAGCCTCTCGGCGCATTCGGAGTCTTGGGGGAGACACCCGAATGAACCCTCGCCTTTTTTTTCCCAAAAAATGGAAGAATGGTACGAGAGGAGGGATAAGACCCACGAGAAAAAAGAAACACAGCCAGGGACAAAAAAAGCGAGGCCACAGTTACCAAAAGAGGAAAACTATCCCGGGGTGAAAAGATTCGGACTGGGTATGGGGAGGAGGCGACCTTAGGCAAAAAAGAGAGGAAATCGTCCGCCTTACGGTCTTGAAGCGCCACCTCAGTCCTTGAGGCAAGGGCAGCATCCACCTCTCGGCTTAGCGCCAAAACCTTTTGGCACCGTGAACAAGATACAAGGTGCTTCTCGAGGAAAGCCGAGTTGAAAGCAGGCTCTCCATCCAAAAAAACTAAAAGGATTTCATCTTCGTAAGCACAAGGAGACTGCTGGGAATTCTTCATTTTTTGTCCTCAAATTTTTCCCTCAGCTTTCGCCTTGCAGCAAGAACGGCATTTCTAACACTCCCACGAGAACAACCCATGGAGGCGGAGATTTCCTTGTAGGACCACCCTTCAACCGCCCTAAGGTGGAGCGCTGTTCTCAATCGAAGTGGAAGGCGCTCCATCACTTGCTCTACCTTGCGAAGAGTCTCCTGGGCACTGACCCTTTGAAAGGGATCTCCCTCCAAACAGGAGGGGATTTCGCACAAGGGACCTGCTGGGATGGGCTTGGGGCCAAGAAATTTCCTGGGATCCTTCGCGAGGTGATACAGAATGGAAACCATCCAGCTACGAAAGCTTGAGTCCCCCCGAAAACGGGAGATTCCCCGGTAGCCTCGAATTAAGCTCTCTTGGAGAAGTTCCTCCCCAGTTCCCGATGGAGCAAGCCGTCTTGCAAGCGCGAGCAATGACCCCAGGAGTGGCCGGACAATCCGGTCGTAGGCTTCTGGATCCCCATCAATCGCCAATTGAACATCAAGTGGAATGTACCTAGAGCTGTTCCTGTCGGGGGATTTTGATTCAGCCATATCCATCGTGGATATAGACCCTCGCAATTGAGGAGCTGTCACCAATTTTCTTAAAAAAACAACTCTACTTCAAAAACAGAATACCGAAAAAACGCACTAACGGATGCCCCCCATCCGCATAAGAAATGTGCCCCCCTTGACCCAGGCCTGTCCAGGATAGCATTTTCCCCAATCGCCCATACGTAATGCTGGAGACCAAAAACTTGGCTTTCAGGCAAGGAGGACTGGATTCCCAATGGGGAATTATGGTCTTAGAATGCAGGTTCCAAGAAGGATTGAGGAGGTTCCAGAGAAAGGGGGGGGATGATCTTGGACAGCACTGCCCCCATCCGCAGAAGAAATGTGCCCCCCTTGATCAAACTCCAAGTCAAACCCTCAAGGGCTCCGGGATTAAAAGTCTTCGAAAAGCTTCTGCCCAGGCCTCTACATCCCCCGGAGGAATCAAATGGCAGCGAGGTTCATTCTCCAAAAACGGCCGGATCCCCATGGTGTCGGAAGCGATCACTGGAAGACCAACGGCACGAGCATGAATCAGGACAAGAGGCTGATTTTCCATCCAAAGGCTAGGGATCATCACACAATCCGCTTGAGAAAGAACCTGCGAGATCTTCTCAGGGGAAAAGGTTCCCGGGAATTCGACCGGCAGCCTCCCTCGCTTTACAGCTTCCTGAATGCTCGGCAAAAACGAAGCATGGCCATAGCCGGGGGGCCCGCCATGCATTCTCAGAAGGAATCTCTCTCGCTCTGTTTCGGAGAGGAGGGAAAGGGCTTCAATCAAGATTTGAGGGCCCTTATGCGGAGCAATTTGCCCAATAAAAGCAACCCGAATCCTCCCGTCCTTTGAGGACGTAGGGACATAATCGGAATAACGATCGGGGTCCAACTGGTAGGGCTTGAAAAGAATCTTTTCAGGGGGAATTCCAAATTCGATGTATTTGTCACGCACCCCCGGACTAGGGGCATAAAACTGGTCCACAAGTTCCAAGGATTCCCGAACAACCCTCTCGCGTAAACGAAAAGCTGCAGGGGTTGGTAATGCCGAGAGAGATCCAAGCGGCCAGCCTAAGCGGGCAATCCAGGATTTAAAATGAGCCGAGAGCGGGTTCCCTTCGTATGGACCAGGATCCATGA
>DROQ01000218.1 GCA_011321845.1 Planctomycetota bacterium
GGTTCTTCGCAAATATAGCCAGCGGTCACTGCCACATTCTTGATGTTGCGCGCACGGCAAGCATCGGCGACATCCACCGCATACTCCAAGAAAATCGTCGGGTCGTTGTAGGTAAAGGCCACACTCCGGCAACCCGTCTCCTCTGCCGTCCGGGCGATCTGCTCGGGTGAGGCCTGGTCCATGAGCCGGTCCATCTCCCTGGACTTGCTGATGTCCCAATTCTGGCAGAACTTGCAAGCCAGGTTACACCCCGCCGTCCCGAAGGAGAGCACTGGAGTCCCAGGGAGGAAATGGTACAGCGGTTTCTTCTCGATCGGATCGATGCAAAAGCCGCTGGAGCGCCCGTAGGTCGTGAGGACCATTTCGTCCCCCACCCGGGCCCGCACGAAACAGAGCCCGCGCTGCCCGTCCTTGAGCTTGCAAAACCTCGGGCAGAGGTCGCATTGGATTTCCCCGTTGTCCAGCATGTGCCAGTAGCGGGCGGGGACACCCGTGATCGTTTCCGAATTTTGCCCCATGGCTCCTCCAAAAAATGAGAACGCAACTTCGCCCACCCGCCCCCGACTCGGTCCGGTTCTGGGCACAAGCTACCACGAGCCCCGATCCTTTGAGCCTCACAAGCTTGGGTAAGTCGGGATAGTCCAGATGCCCCAGAGATTCAATTCCCAGGGGACGCGAAACGGTGTTTCTTGGGATCCCAGACAAGCTGCTTTCCAGCCTTTTTCCACCAGGACGCCAGCCTGGAAGCATCCAGGTCTTCCGCCCTTGTCAGCTCGGGAGGCAACTCCACAAAGCGTTTCAGCAAGTGGATGGCCTCCTCCCGGAAAAAAGGCATTTCCGTCTTTCCGATCAACTGCACCACCTCCCCCACAAAAGCTCGGTCTCGCATACGCATCCCTTCCTCGGCAATGTGGATCCTGAGATCGGGATCATCCTCCCTCTGAAGGGCTTTGTGGAGGGCTGGGAGAAGCTTGGGGTTGGGATGCGCTCGAAGAACCTCCAAGGCCTTTTCCCTCCGGCTCGAATCGGAGGAGAGCAACTCCCTCTCCATGTGCCGGAGAGAGAGATCCTCATGGGGGACAGCCTTGTGAGATGGAGTCCCCTGGACGCCCTCCCCGGCAGTCCCAGTCCTGCTCCCTGTGTTTTCTTCGCTTTCGGCGGCTGCGTGGAACCTCGAGGCGAAGAGGAGGACGAGGAGGGAAAGCCCGACAATCAGGCCGGCTCCCCCTGTGATTTGGGCCTTGCGCCGACCCGAGAGCAGCAGCTTGACCATCCCCGAACTCAGGAGCAGGCCTCCGAAGACCACGACGATGACCGGCCCGCTGGGGAGTTCGTAGGAGAGAAGAAGCCCGATCATGCTGGCCAAGGTGCCCAGTCCCCATCCAAGAAAAAGGCGGGTAGAGATCTTTTCCGCCCACATGGCGCCGAAGACCGCAGGAACGATCAAGAAACAGAAGACCAGCAGGACCCCCGCGATCTGGACGGAGGAAGTGATCACCACCCCAAAGGTGGTGTAGAACAAGAAGTCCCAGAAGCGGAGGTTCATCCCCCTCTCCCTCGCTTCTTCCGGCCTAGTGGAGACCAGGAGGAAGGGCTTACGGAAGAGGTAATGGACCAGGGCCACTCCCCCATAGACGAGGGAGGTCTTGAGGACCACCGCGCCCGAGACCCAGACGATGCTGCGCCCCATCAGGATATGACGGACCTTTTCCACCGCGTGGATGTCGGGAGTCCCCGCGGTGACGACAATCCCCAAGGCGCCGGCCACGGCGTAAACGATCCCGATGATGGCCTCCTGGGGAATCTTGGATTTTTCGAAGCGGGTGAGGGAGAAGACCAGGGCGCCCACAAGAGTGAATCCAAGCGCGAAGACGTAGCTGAGAGTGGTCCCGGGTTCGATCCCGAAGAGGATGCCGGTCATCGCGCCCAAGGCGGCGATCTGAGCGAGGGCGAGGTCGACGAAGATGACCCCTCGGCTCAAGATGTGGATACCCAGCCAGGCGTGCATGCCCGTCAAAATCAGACAGGCGAGAAGGGGGAGGAGGAGCCAGCCGAGTTCCACGGCCTAGCCTTTTGAGTATCCGTTGAGGAGCCTGGTGATCAGGGCACGAATCATGGAGATCGAATCGGGTGCGTCCTTGGTCGCGCCGACCATGGCGGGAAGAGGAACCACCTGGATCCCCGTTTCCCGCGCGAGGGCGTTGGGAACCGAGTCGTCATTCCAGGTGGCCGTCCCCAGGACCTTGATCTTCTCCGCCTTGATCTGCTCCATGAGTTTGAGTTTGTGGGAGGCCGAGGGGGTGATCCCGGGTTTGTCCTCCACGAAACCCCTCACCTCCAATCCGAATCGGGTGGAGAAGTAGATCCAGTTCTGATGGTAGAAGAGGATTTTTCGCCCACGCAGGGGAGCCGCCAGCTTGAGAAAGCCGCCGAGGCGCGCCGAGAGGGGCTTGCCCTTGTACTTTCGTTTCAAGAAGGATTGGAGTTTTCCCGAGAGGGCCAGTCGGTTCAGCACCTTGCCCCCGAGGAGCTTGACCAGCTCGGGTCCATAGATGGCGAGGTCGAGGCGCTTCTGGAAGGCGACGTAACCCTCCTGGAACCATCGGGCCTCGCTGGGGCGGACCCGCTCCATGCCCTTTTCGATGTTCCGAGCCATGAGCCCCAGGCGCACCGGGTCGACCCAGAGGTGGGGGTTCCCGTTGGGGTGGAGGTCCCCCTTGGCGCGGGTCATCGAAACCGGAACTTCGAGGACGGGGATCCCCTCGGAGGCATACACGTGCCCTTTGCTCTCCCGCCGGACCCTCTTGTTACCGGCCCCGTCCAGGACATTGACCGCCCACATTTCCAGGGACATCCCGACCTCGATGAAAAGGTCCGCCCGCCGGACCGCCTGCATCAAGCTGGGAGTCGGAGTCACGTAATGAGGGTCCTCCTGCCCCTTGCCCAGAGAGACCACCTGGACATGATCCCCCCCCACCTGCCTCGCCAGGTCCGCAAGGACCGGCAGAGTCGCCACAACCCTGAGCTTGGGCCGGGGAACCTGCTGCCCCATACCCAGCCCCACCAACCCCAAAACCGCCCAGGCCAACAAGAGGGACACCCTTGCTTTGTCTTTCATTCTCTTTCCTCTTTCGTGGTTTTATTCCTGAGGAGCCTGCCTCGGGGTTCGTTACCGGTTCACCCAGTAGGGCTCGGCGGGATGCGAACCGAAAACAAAGGTCATCTGGAAGAAGGCGGTCCAGTCCAGTTGCTTCCTCGAGTCATCCAGGGCCTCGAAACCGAGCCTGAAGCGGAGAAACTCGGAGGTGTAATACGAGGCCCAGATGCTGGCTGCTTGGGCATGTCCAGAATCCAGGTCCGCGAATTGAGTCCAGTCTCCACGGACCCCGAAATAGAGGTCCCTGCTCTGCTGCCAGAGAAGGGTGGCATACATCCCATAGCTCTTGACGGGGCTCCCGTTCAGGTCCCGGTCGAGGTAGAAGCCTTCGGCCTGGACGACGAGGGAGTGCAAGGCCCGCTCCTCCTTGGGGCGCCATTTGTAGAGGAGGTCGATCGCAAGCATCTTGGTCTCCCCTCCTTGGAGGTCCGATTCGCCGTACATCCCGCTCGTTCCGAGCTGGAGGAAGGATGCGTCGCCCACATCGAAGAAGGTGGAGATCCGACCAAGGTGGGCCTGGTTGTGGGAACCGGATCCCGAGAGAACCGCCGCGGACTCCCCGTTGACCAGGGCGTAGCGAAGCTCGACAGGAACGGAACCAGTTCCCGGCACAAGGTACTTGGCCTCCGCCCCCGTCTCGCCAAAACCCTCGTCCCCCAAGAACTCCTGGACCACCAGGGGCCTGTCGGTCCAGGGGAGGTCATGGGTATGCAGCAGGTTGTCGGTTCCAAAGGCCGGCCGGAAACGCCCGACCTTGAGGTCCAAACCTTCGGTGACTCCGGGAAGGAGGACATACATCTCCTCGGCTTCTACAGCGTATTCCCCGGGCCGCTCTTCGGGGAAGGAAAGGATGGCGACCCCCTTGGCCACGGGATCGATGTCCGCCCGAAAATCCAACTCCCCCTCCCGGAGGGAAGCACGGTCGCTGATGTCATCTCCCGCGTCGTTGAGGATGGGGCCCTTGGCGTTCGTGTAGATGAAGTCCCCGAAGACCGTCACTCTTGGATTGAAGGCGTTGAGGATGGGGGCGCCCCCCTTTTTCGCCGCTTGCACCTTCTCCATCCCTCGACTGGCTTCTTCTTCGGCCGAGGCCCGAAGGGCGGAGAGCTCGTCATCCTGGCCCTGACCCTGGCCTTGGACCTTCCCCCGAAAACCCATCCCATCCTCGGGGGGGGCGACCGTCAGGTCGATGGGCACGGCGGAAGGATCCAAGGAAGTGGAGGGCGAAACTCCCATCGCCGAGCAGGATAGAGTGAGGAGTAGAAGTCCAAAAGCGGTGGGATTTTTCATGGCCCCATAAACTATTGTTTTCCTCAGGTGCTTCCATAAAAAAAAATGGGGGCACTGATTCCTCTTATGGGTGGGTGAAAATCCAAGTCGTTCGATGCGACATCCAGGTTTATCCTCCAGGCATGCAAAAGATCTGGGCCACCTCCCTCCTCCTCTCTATCTTCCTCTCGTTCCTCCCGCTCTCCTGCGCGCCCCGGAAAAAGGCCAGACCCTTGACGGAATTCTCCCAACACAAGGTAGTCCCCGTCCTCGGAAGCAAGATCCACTACCTCGAAACCGGCCCCAAGGACGCCCCCACCGTCCTCCTCCTCCACGGTGGACGCTTCACCAAGGAAACCTGGGCGCGAATCGGGACACCCATGGTTTTGGCGGAGGCAGGATTCCGGGTGCTGGCGCTGGACCTCCCGGGCTTTGGGGCATCGGAGGTTTTTCGAGGGGAACGAGGAGAGTTTTTAGAAGGTTTCATGGATGCGCTCGACCTCTCCAAGACCGCCCTGGTCTCTCCTTCGATGAGCGGGTCCTTCAGCCTCCCCTTCGTGGCAAAACACCCGGAAAAACTTTGGGCCTTCGTCCCCATCGCTCCGGTGGCGGTCCCAGGATTCAGAGAAAAGCTGGCTGAGGGAGGGACTCTCGAGCCATCGCCCGTGCCCGCCCTGGTCGTCTGGGGGGAGAAGGATCGGCTGTTTCCCGCCTCGGGGGCAGCAGCCCTGGGAAACCTGTTTCAGAAATCCGAGGTCAACATCCTGGCGGGCGCTTCCCACCCCTGCTACCTGGATCGTCCCAAGGAGTTCCACGCCTCCCTGCTGCGCTTCTTGAAGAGCCTGCGGGGTTGAGGATGGGTCAGCCCACTTCCACGACCTCACCGGAGAGGGAACACCAGAGAGCGACGCGCTCCATGTCGGGGAAATGGCGCTCCAGCTCCTTCAACCCTTGGCGCAGCTCCTTTTCCTGCTCTTCCCGCGGTTTGGGGTTTCCCGCGCAGTCCTCATGGGCCACGAGGGCGACCTGGGCGGAGTCATGCCGATCGATGGAGATGCGGAGGCTTTCAAAGGTCGCACTCTTGACCGGGTTCTCCCCCGGGGAAGCGATGTGGCGCACCATGCCCGCTTCGGTAATGACGTCGATGTAGGGCACTCCAAAGCGCTCTTGCAGATAGTGAAAGACCGGAAGCTGGAACCTGCCATCGATGCAGTGGAGAACGGTGGCGAATTCAGTCATGTGTCCTCTTTTCCCTGGGAAGGAGGGCGGTTGGTTGGAGGCAGAGTCGCCCCCGAAAGATGATCCGGGCCCGGCCACCCAGGAGAACGCGCTCTCCCAGGTTCCGGACGCGCACCCGGCCTCCCCGCCTGGAGGCCTGGTATCCGAGCAGCTCCTCCCTCCCCGTCTTGGCGCTCCAATAGGGCCCAAGGGCACAATGCGCCGAGCCGGTGACCGGGTCCTCGTCCACGCCGACGGCAGGAGCGAAGAAGCGCGAGACGAAGTCGTATGCAGGAGAGCTGCTTTGGCTGGTAAAGATCCAGCCCCGAACCGGAGCGCCTTTGAGGAGGGCGAGGTCGGGAGCGAGGGCCCGCAGCTCTTCCTCGGATCCCAGCTCGACCAGCAAGTCCTCCCCTGCCCGCCCGACAAAACAAATCTCCGCGTCAAGGGATTCTTCCACCCCAGGTGGGAGCTGGGCCTCGCTTACCGGATAGGCTGGAAAATCCAGGAGGATCTCTTCTCCTTGGCGGGTGGCTTCCAGCTTTCCGCTGCGGGTTTGAAAGCAGACCTTTCCCCCTTGACGGAGCATCCCCTTCTCCCGGAGCACTTGGGCAGTGGCAAGAGTCGCGTGACCGCAGAG
Organism: Planctomycetota bacterium; assembly: GCA_011321845.1. Taxonomy (GTDB): domain Bacteria; phylum Planctomycetota; class UBA1135; order UBA1135; genus HyVt-539. Next base: position 6,285 of record DROQ01000218.1, read on the forward strand.
CTTGACCTCTACCAGGGGAGTGAACCAGCGCAGGTAGAAGCCCTCCTCTCCGGGTCGGACAAAGGCGGTTTCCGAGAGGTTCATCTCCTGAGCGAGGGCCTGCATCCAAGAAGAGTCCGCCTCAGACTCCAGCAAGCAGACGGCCGCAGGATTGCCTCCGAAGACCTCCTCGGTGAAGGCGTCCACCTGGTAGATTTCGGGGCCGCTCCCCACCGTCAAGCCTTCTCCCGTTCGAAGAGGGCGTTGTGCAAACCCCGTCGGAGAGCCCAGTCCTCCTGGGGATCCTTCATCGCGTAGCGGCGGAGCTGGATCTCTTCCTGGAGCATTTCGTATTCCTCCTGCCATCGCTCGTCGCTGTGCGCCCATTCGTGCAAGTAGACGACCTCGGGGACCTTGGCCTGGAGCAGCTCCTTGGTGCACCCGAAACAGGGACGGGAGGTCGTGTACATGGTGGCTCCCTCGACAGAGATCCCGAAGCGGGCGGCGGAGAGGAGGGCGTTTTGCTCGGCGTGGACGCAGATGCAGAGGTCATAGCCCGAGCCCCGCTGGATCTCCCTGCTGGCGCAGCGCTTGCAACCGCCGTCGAGGCAGTTGGTCATGCCCGAAGGAGTCCCGTTGTAGCCGGTCGAGACAATGCGATTGCCCTTGACGATCAGGGCACCCACCCGGGTCCCCTGGCAGTTGGCGCGCTCACGGACCGCGATCGCGATCCCCATATAGTAGTGATCCATCGAAGGAGGCGTGATGGGCTGGCCTTTCATGCAAACACGCTACCCCAAAGCCCTTAGAGACGGCGAGCAAAATCCGGAAGAATGGGTGTCCCCCTTCGACGCATGTCCCCCTTCGACGCATCGGTGTCCCCCTTCGACGCCTCCCCCTTCGACGCCCTCTTCGGAGGAATGGGTGTCCCCTTTGGGGCTTGGGGCTCACCAGCCGCGTTTGTTGAGCTGGTCCTGGAGGGTGGCGAGGGCGGTTTTGGCCTGGCCGTTTTCGTCGCGGAGGCCGAGGCTGCCCAGGTAGCCTTTGAAAGCGGCCAGATAGGGGCTCGCGCTCATCCCGTATTGGACCACCCATTGGTCCACGGTGCTGGCGGGGACATCCGTTTGCCAGGCGAAGTCGATGTGGAGGATGCTGCTGGGATGTTCATCCCATGCGGCAAAGACCGCTTGGATGAAAGCGGCCTGGTTGCTCGGATCGCTCTTGCAGGCGGTGGAGCTGGGATAGCCGCATTCCTGGAAAACGATCTCCCTCCCGGGGTACAGGCCGACCAGCGTTCGAAAATCACCCGAGATCTGGGTGGTCGGGCGCACCGTGAAATCACTGTTGAGGGGATAATAGTTGACGGAGACCAGATCGGCGGATGCGTTCAGAGTCTGAAAAAAGGATCTGGTGGAAGAGTCCGTGAGGCCTTTGAACTGCCCGATGCAGCCGACCTTGAGAGAGCTTCCCCAGAGGGCCTTGGCCGTCGAGCGGGCTTGTTGGAAAAAGGTCGTCCACGCAGACCATTGACCCGAGTCCGTTCCCAAATACCCGTCCACTTCATTCCCGATCTGGATGTAAGCGACGGTGGTGTGCGTCAAACGCCCCTTGACCGCCGAGAGGAAGGCCTGGAAGCGGGAGATCAGGGTGCTGTCATCCAAGGCCTTGGAGCTGAGATCCGAGGGGAAGGTGTTCCGATTCGTGTCGATGGGACGGAAGACCAGGACCACGGGCATGTTCTTGGCGGGATAATAGGAATCGATGATGTCCGGGATCGTGAAATCGAAGCCGGTCTGCGTCTCGATCAGGTTCCAGTCCAGGGAGATCTTGACGTTGGCGACCTTCATCGCCTGGGCCAGAGTGAAGGCCTGGTCGTAGGTCTCGTTCTTGCTTTCCTTCACGTCGATGGCGAAGGTCCGCGCCCCCTTGGGAACCAGCTGGGAGCCCGAAGAGCCGCTGCTCCCCCCACCTCCACAGGCACTCAGGAAGGAGAAAAAACCGAAGAAAATCCAGGCTCTCCCTGGCCTCCTGAGCCTTTCTTTCCTTCTTCGGCTCACTCCTCGACTATCGGAAAGAGAGGGCCTCGAATCCAAATTTCTGGAATTTTCTCCGGAGACCCAAGAGGAAGGGGCCTTGGTATGGAAAAGAGGGTGGGAAAAAGACTCTGACGGAGAGGCCTGCGCGTGGGAAGACGGCGGGGGGAAAACGGTGAGGGGGAAACTGCGAAGGGAACAATGCGAGGGGGGAGAGGGGAAGAAGGGGACACTGCGAGGGGGACGATGCGAGGGGGAAACTGCGAAGGGGACAATGCGAGGGGGGAGGGGGGAAGAAGGGGACACTGCGAGGGGGACACTGCGAGGGGGAAGCCCCATGTAGGGGCGAGGAAAAATGGTCGGGGCGAGAGGATTTGAACCTCCGACCTCTTGCTCCCGAAGCAAGCGCGCTAGCCAAGCTGCGCCACGCCCCGATCCGTGGGAGTCCCGCGCGATTCCCGCCCCCATGGCTGGAGATCCTGAATCCGACGAGGAGGAGAATCGAGGCGAGAAGCATAACGGGGAGGCGGGGAGACTCAAGGGCGGGGATGGGGCCCCTGGTCCGGGGGGAAGCGGAGCAGCTCGGCGAGGACGGCCGTGGCATAGGAGCCGCGGGGGAGGGAAAAGGACAGGAGCATCTGATCGGGAGCGGGCCCGGGCGAAACATGGGTGTCCCCGATGGGCACGCGGAGGGGGCGGCGGGCGCCTTGTTGGTGGTAGGGGGCGTAGCGCCCCGGGGAGGCAGCGAAGGACTCGTGGCTGAGGGAATAGCGTGCGAGGATGGCAGCCTCGAGGGCGGCGGGGGCGCCTTTGGGGCGGAGGCATTTGGGGCCGGGAAGGGGTCCGCTGGGGGAGATTTCGAAGCGGGCGGCGCGTGCTTGGATGGCCTCCATGTCGGGAGAGATCACATGGGTGTCCCCCATTTCCGTGCTTGGTGACTGAGGGTCCCCCTGGTCCGGGGTCTGGGCGTGGGGGTCCCCCATTCCCGGGGTCTCCCCTCTGCTCGGGGTCTGGGGTCTGTCCCCCCCGCCCGGAGTCCTGGAATGGGTGTCCCCTTTCGCCCTTTGCTCTCCGACCGGAGACGGGGCATGGGTGTCCCCTTTCGGCCTTTGCTTGTCCCCAGGGGAGGGGGGATCAAGGGGGGAGACTGGAGCGGGTTCGACGAGGAAGCAGGCGCCGTTCTTGTGGATGAAGGCGATGTCCCCCTCCTCGACCTCGTGGAGGCTGCCCAAGCGTGCGCGGAGGCAGTCGTTGAAAACCTGGGCTTGGAGGGCGGCCGTGCAGAGGGAGAGGAAACGCCGGGGGAAGGCCCGCAGCGCGCGCTCGACCTTGCCGCTCCGCTTCCACTCGGCGAGGGCCTTGCCCGCGACCGGGTTCCCCGGCTCCATGGCCTCGAGAAAGTCCTCATGCCTGCCCTCCAACAGCAGCCGCCCCAGGCCGGGCGTGCTCCCCCCCCGCCCGAAGCGCTGCAGCCCGAAGAAATTGGGGACACCCTTGGTTTCGAGCAGGGCCAGGATGGCGCGCGCCCGCCCCAGGTCCCCCTCGGCCAGGCCGCGGAGCAGGAGCCGGAAACGGTTCCCCTTGAGGTGCCCCAGCTTGATCTTGTTGCGGTGCTGGCGCTGGTCCAGAATTGCGAGGCCGGGAATCTCCAAGCCCACCAACTTGCGGCGGTCCAGGTGCTCGATGGAGATCCACTGCCGGGTCACCGCGTTCCTGTCCTTGAGTCCCGCGTAACCGAACTCCCGCTCCCTGCGCCCCAGAGCCCGGGCCAGCCGCTTGACACATTCGAAGGTGCTGAGCCCGCGCTTCTCCACCCACAAAAAGGTGTGCGTCCCCTCCCCGCAGGGCTCATAGGAGAGGACCTCCTCCACTTCGAAATCCTCCCGCTCCACCCCGAAGCGCCCGGAAATCCCCGGCAAGTTCCCCGACAGCCAGTCGCCTCTCCCGCCTCGGCCCGCTAGGCTCCCTCCAGCGTTTTCCCTCTCCACGTCTTCTGGCACTCGATCTGGGCACATGGCCAATTCCTCACTTCCCGAACTCCGCCTGAACATCAAGGTCCATGGCCGCCATCCCAACTTCTTTCGCAAGCAGTGCAAGAAGCCCAAAACCCCCCTCCCCGCAGGCTCCCTGGTCTTCGTCAAGGATCGCGAGGGCAGACCTGTGGGGACGGGATTCTACAACCCCCGCTCCAACATCGCCCTACGGCTCTTGGACCACGGGAAAAAACCGGCCGACCCTTCCCTCGTTTCGAGCCTCCTGGACGAGGCCCTCGCCTTCCGCCGCCGGCTCGGACTGGCCAAGAAAACCGAGGCTTACCGCCTGGTCCACGCCGAGGGCGACGGACTCCCCGGCCTGGTCGTCGACCGGCTGGGAACCTGGATCGTGGCTGAACTAGCGGCCAAGGGCTACGAGCCCTACCTCGAGGACATCGGGGAGCGCCTGCTCCAGGAATTCCCGGGCGCCCACCTCGTCCTCCGCCTCAACCGCGACGCCGCAAAAACCGAGGGTTTCTCCATCCGGGACACCCAAGTCAGGGCCGAGGGCCAGCTCGAGGAGTATGGTCTCCGTTATCACTTCACCCCCGGGCAGGGGCACAAGACCGGTTTTTTCTGCGACCAGCGCGAGAACCGCCTGCTCCTCCGCCGCCTCGCCGGGGGAAGGCGGGTCCTCGATCTTTGCTGCCACGCGGGGGGCTTCGCTCTCAACGCGGCCAAGGGGGGAGCAAAGAGGGTTGCGGCCTACGATCTCGACGAGGAGGCTGTCGCCCTGGCCCGGGCCAACGCCAAGACCAACCGCCTCAAGGTGCGCGTCGCCCAGGCGGACGCCTTCGAGATCTGCCGCGGCGACAAGCTCAGGGACACGGACCTGCTCATCCTCGACCCGCCCAAGTGGATCCACTCCAAGGGAGAGCGCGAGGAGGGCCTGCGCCGCTACCGCGACCTCAACCGCCTGGCCTTCGCCGCCTTACCTCGAGGCGCCCAGGTCCTCAGCTGCTCCTGCTCCGGCCTGCTCGACGAGGGAGGCTTCCTCCTCGTCCTTCGCGAGGCCGCCGCCCAGGCCAAAAGGGAAATTCGCATCCTTCGCTGCACGGGCGCTGGGCCCGATCACCCCGTATCCTTGGCCTGCCCCGAGACACGTTATCTCAAAGCCATCTGGATGGAGATCCGCACATGAACCCCCTCTTCCTGCCCCTTCTCACCCTCAGCCTCCTCCAGGGCCGCGCCCACCAGCGCTTCGCCCTCCCCCGCCTCAGCCCCGAGGAGGGCCGGGCCATCCTGAGCATCCAGGCGAAGAAGCTGGAGGGCACCCTCTTCTTCCTGGCCAGCGACGAACTCGAGGGGCGGGACACCCCTTCCCGGGGTCTGCGGATCGCCGGGCGCTACATCGCCTCACGCTTCTTGGCGGCGGGCTTGGAGGGCCTGGGTCCCAAGGGCTCCTTTTTTTTGGAAAACGAGGTGTCCACCGTTCGCATCCCGCAGGCAAAGGTCCGCTTCCGCACCAAGGGCGGCAAGGCCCTGCGGCACTTGGGCCTTCTCCAGGCCCCCGACCAGGACCTGGACCTCCTCGCCGCGCCCGGCAAGGAAATCTGGTTGGGGGACCTCCCCAAGGCGGGCTCCTTTCCGGCCATGCCCGGGAGAAAGGGACGCAAGGTCCCCCCCATTTTCCTGGCCTATCGGGCCGCCCGCCGTGCCCGGGCGAAGGGGGCCAAGCTCTGCCTCCTGAGGGTGTCCCCGGATTCCAGCCTTGTGGCGCGGGCGAGGGGACTCGCCCAGCCCAAGGCCCTCGGACGCCGGGGCGGGTTTCCGATCCCTGTTCTGCTGGTCCCCCCGGGTTTCGCCCCCGAGGAGGATCTGGACATCCATCTCCCCGCGCTGGTCCGGGACAAGTCCAAGGTCCGCAACGTCGCAGCCATCCTCAGGGGGAGCGATCCCGAGCACGCCGGCGAAGCCCTGGTCTTCTCGGCTCACATGGACCACATCGGCCTCAAGCCCGGCGCCGAGGACCCGGTTTTCAACGGCGCCGACGACGACGCAAGCGGTTGCGCGGGAGTCATCGCCCTGGCGGAAGCCTTCGCCTCCCTGGAGACCCCGCCCAAGCGCAGTCTGATCTTCGTGACCTTCTGGGGCGAAGAAAAAGGACTCCTCGGCTCACGAGCCTTCCTCAAAAACTCTCCCTGGCCCAAGGACAAGATCATCGCCGACATCAACATCGAGATGATCGGGCGCCCCGAAGAGGGGGCCGAGGGGAAGATCTGGATGACAGGTTGGGGTCACTCCAATCTTGGGACCTACATGGCCCAGGGCGCCCGCCGGGCACGGGTCCGCATCTTCGAGCATCCCAAGTACAGCGAAATGCTCTATGGAGCCAGCGACAACCGCTCCTTCGTCCAGCAGGGCATCGTCGCCCACAGCTTTTCGGCCGGCTCCCTCCACAGCGACTACCACGGTACGGGGGACGAGTACCAAAAACTCGACTTCCCCCACATGGAGAAGGTCGTCCGCGGTCTCTTCGCAGGGGCTCTCCCCATCGCCCAGGCCCAGCTCACCCCTCGGTGAAAGTGAGCCTGCCCATGCGTTCCTCCCTCCCGATCTCCTTCCTGCCCCTCCTCCTCCTCCTGAACGCCCTCCCTCCCTGCCCGGCCCAAACCTCCACCTGGACCAACCCCCACCAGGACCTCGAGCAGAAGGGGGACACCCATCTTTCCTTCGAGCGGCCCTGGCTCAGCCGGGTCTTCCGCCCCGCCCGGCCCTTCAACGAGGTTCTCCCCTCCTGGAACTTGGATGTCCCCCCGGGGACCGGGGTTCGGGTAGAGATCCAGGTGGGCACGAAGAAAGGCTGGTCCCCCTGGCTCCACATCGGGGACTGGGGAAGAGTCCCGGTGGGGAAACGCCGCCTCCGCTGCGAGCAGGGCCGCGTGGCCATCGACATCTTCCGTTCCAAGCGGCGTTTCACCCGCGCCCGCTTCCGGCTGAGCGCTTTTCCACCTGAGATGCCTTCCCCCACCCGCCGACCCCGGCCTGGATCCCGCCCTTCACCCAAAAAACGAACCTCCTCACCCAGCCCTGTCCTCAGGCGACTTCATGTGACCTTCAGCGACACCCTGGGGGGCATCCAGCCCAAATCCCCGAGCATCCTCCCAACCAGGCCCCCCCTCCGCGTCCCCCTCCTTCGCCAGGGAAGCGCCCCCAAATCCATCTCCTCCCTCGTCTGCAGCCCCACCTCCGTCACCATGGTCCTGCGCTCCCTGGGCAAGAGGGTCTCCCTCGTCCAGGCCGCCCGCGGGATCTGGGATCCCCACAACAAGCTCTACGGCGTCTGGAACCGCGCCGTCCAATACGCATGGACCCAGGGTGTCCCGGGCTACCTCACCCGCATCGCCTCCTGGGACCGGGTGATCCAGCTCACCCAGGCGGGACAGCCCATCATCATCAGCATCGCCTTCGAAAAGGGGCAGCTCCGCAACGCCGCCTTCTCCCGCTCCGACGGCCACCTCATCGTCCTCCTGGGGCTCAGCAAGGACGGCAAAACCGTGACCGTAGCGGACCCTGGAGCCGGCAAGGGGAAGAGCATCCAACGTGTCTATTACCGAGCCGACCTCAGCAAATGCTGGATGCAACGCGGAGGTTTCAGTTACATCCTGGGCAAATAGCCCCCCGGACCCCGTTCATCAGGGCGGCGCTCCTCAGTAGAGGATGGTCTCTCCACCCTGGGAGAAGCCCATCGTGGGACCCGCGAGCACCTCAGCGCTCTGCCAGTAGGTCGCGGCTCCCTTGAGCGCCGGGACGTTGGGCAAAGGAAGAGGAATGCTCGCCTTCCCGCTCACGATGGGGACGGCGGTGACTACGATGCCAGGGGCGACGTAGAGGGACGAGCCAGGCAGGAAACCGCTGCCCAGGGGCAGGGCGATCTTGGAGAGGCCGAGCATCAGGATGGCGACCGAGCCCTTCGCGCCTGTCACCTGGAAACCGAAGTTCGGCGTCTTGGTCCAACCGACGAGCGGGGGAAAACCATTCATTCCCAGGGTTCCCGCACTGGCCTTGCCATAGGAGAAGCGGCCATAGACCTCCATGGCCGTGTCGGCGGTCGCCTGGGTCAGGAGCAGGAGGGTGGGTGTCCCCCCGTTCATGTAGAACTCCGCCCCCCCGGCAAATCCCCCTGGATACTTGGGGTCCGGGATCTTCTGATCCCCGAGCACCCGGTTGCCGGTGGCTTTGCCGGTGACTGCGTCCATCTCCGCGCCGATGGCGTAGATCTTGCCCAGGGTCGCATCCCCCTGGCCCCACCACCAGATCGTCTTGCGAATCGGGTCGAAAGCCGCCCCGTAGGTGAAAGGGCTCATGTTCGGAAGGACGCGCAAAGCCTTGCCCGCACGGTTGAACTCGACATGGGAGCTGGAGAAGTTGCAAGTCCAGAGGCTCCCCTTGCCCTGGTCGCCGTTGGGGTCGAAAGCTAGCGCCCGCGTCGTCGTGAGCCCTGTGACGACTGGGACCTTCCAGTTCTTGGTGGGGTCCCACTTTTTGAGGAGGACATCGAAGGCGAAGACGGTGTTGCCTGTTGCGAGGTTCTCCGCACCGCCGTAGAGGTAGCGCTTGCCGTCGAAGGCCAGGTCGCGCAAGCCCCAGTTGGATTTGGAAACGCCCGCGGGCTGGGGGTAGCCCTTGACCTGCCAAGCCTTTTTGGTGGCGTCCCACCAGAGTTCCCAGAGCATGTGGGGGTTCGTCGCCGAGCTGACGTTTCGGCGGGAGGTCACCCAGTAGTGGGCGTTGTTGTCCCGGGCGATGCCGAGCATGGCGTTGAAGGCCTTGGAGCCGGTGGCTTTGGCGACGATGCCCTGGACATCGAGGAGGTGCGAAGCGCCAGGGAAGGTGGGGTTGGGGAGGAACTTGCCGAGTTGGGCGGGGAGGGAGCTGGTAGCGGCAAGGAGGGAGAGGGTGAGGGCTGTGGGGAATAGGAAGGTTGTGCGCATTGAGGGCCTCCGGGGGGATGAGAGCTTGCGGGGGAAGGGGGGATCCTTCGGTGGAAGGGAAGAATTGCAAGTTTACTCTCAAA
>DROQ01000219.1 GCA_011321845.1 Planctomycetota bacterium
ATCCGGAGCCCGGACAAGCTGCCTGTCCGCTTTCATGGCCTGGTCGGGGCGTGCTCCTGGGAAGAGCTGTCCCTGGAAGGCTTCGACGCTGTGATCAACCTCGCCGGGGAGAACCTGCTCGGCCACCGCTGGTCGGAGGAGCACAAGCAAAAGATCCGCGAGAGCAGGATCCAGGCCACGAAGAAGATCGTCGCGCTCTGTGCCAAGGCGGAGAACGGTCCCCGGGTCCTGGTTCAGGCCTCGGCCATCGGCTACTACGGTCCGCGGGAGGATGACGAGGAGCTGGATGAGCGCAGCCCGGTCGGCCGGGGTTTCCTCGCGGAGCTTTGCCGGGACTGGGAGGCCGAGGCCGCCAAGGCGCGGGACCATGGGGTCCGGGTTGTGCCTCTCCGGATCGGTGTGGTCCTGGGCCGGGGCGGAGGCGCCTTGGAACGCATGACCCCCGTGTTTCGCAAGAACCTTGGAGGCAAGATCGGGAGCGGCAAGCAGTGGATCTCGTGGATCCACATGCGGGATCTCGTGCGGATGATGAGCTTTATCCTGGATCACGAAGAGGTCCAGGGTCCCTGGAACGGGACCGCCCCCAATCCGGTTCGGATGAAAGCCTTTGCCGAGGCCATCGGCAAGGCCCTCGGCAAACCCGCCTGGCTCCCCGCCCCGGCCTTCGCACTCAAGATGGCCCTGGGCGAAGGGGCCGAGGTCGTGCTCACAGGGCAGCGCGTCTTGCCCCGAGAAGCCCAAAAGCATGGCTTTGTCTTCGAATACCCGAGGATCGACGAAGCCCTGGAGGAAATTTTCGCCGAAGAAGTGGTCCCTTGAGGAGGCGCGGCTCCAAACCGAAGGGCCCTCCCCGGTCCAGGTGGAAGCGGTTCAGGTGGAAGCGCTGTCCTCCAGAGCCGTTTCCACGATTTTGATCACCTCGACGGGGCAGTCCTCGGCGGCGAGGTGGATGTCCTCTTCCTTTTCGAGGTAGAAGCGGACGGCTTCTTCGTGGATGACGCAGTCCTCCCCGTCCTGCACGAGAAAGACCTCGGGGCAGTAGTCCTGGCAGAGGCTGCAGGAAATGCACCCCTCATCGATCCAAACGCGCTGTATCTTCATCTCCGGAGGCTATTCTGAGCCAGCCGGGGCCGAATTTCGAGGCCTTCCAGGGGAGATTCTTTTCCCTCGCTCCCGACGGAGACCCGGGTTCCCCTTGGCACCGTGGAAACCCTTTTGGAAGTTGTCTGAAACGAGGAAGCTGTCATGACCGACCGAGATCCCCTTGTCCGCTACGAGACGCGCGGCCGGGTCGCCCTGTTGACCCTGTGCAATCCCCCCGCCAACTGCTATTCCCACGAGATGATGCGGGACCTGGACGAGGCCATCCTGAAGGCGCGTTTCGACCAGGAGGTGGATGTCCTGGTCCTGACCGGGGAGGGAGAGAAATTTTTCTGCGCGGGGGCCGATATCGAGATGTTGAAGAGGGCGGACCCGGTTTGGAAATACTACTTCTGCCTTCACTCCAACGAGACCCTGCTGCGTCTGGAACACACGCCCAAGCTGGTCATCGGCGCGATCCGGGGACACTGCGTGGGTGGCGGTCTCGAAGTGGCCCTGGCCTGCGATCTGCGTATCGGGGCCAAGGGAAAGGGCAAGATCGGCCTCCCCGAAGCCAAACTGGGTGTCCTCCCAGGCACCGGCGGAACGCAGCGGCTGACCCGGCTCCTGGGCAGCTCCAAGGCCCTGGAACTGATGGTGGAGAGCCGGACCTTCGATTACGAGGAAGCCTTGGAGCTGGGGATCCTGAACAAACTTTTCGAAGAAGAGGATTTCTTGGAGAGGGTCCTCGAATACGCCGCCGGGCTGGCTTGCCCGGGGACGGCTGCCATGGCCACTGGACATATCAAGCGAGCTTGTCAGACCGGGGCGGGTCTCCCCCTGGAGCAGGGTCTCGCTCTCGAGCGTGAGCTGCAGGCCAAGCTCTTCGCTTCGAGGGACGCGGCGGAGGGGCTGGCGGCCTTTCTCGAGAAGCGTGCTCCCTCCTTCGAGGGGAAGTGAGACAAGGAAAGCGGGACGGAGGTTCACGATGAAAGCTGTCTGCGTGAGGGAGCATGGGGGCCTGGATGCCCTGGAACTGATCGAAAGGGAAGCGCCGGAGCCCGGCCCCGGCGAAGTGCGGATAGGGATCCACTACGCCGCGCTCAATCACCTGGACCTCTGGGTGCGCAAGGGTGTCCCCGGACACCGGTTCCCGCTTCCCCTGGTCCTGGGCTCCGACGGGTCGGGTGAGGTGCTGGAATGTGGGCCGGGGGTCGAGGGCCTCGCGCCCGGGACCCGGGTCGTCTGCTTTCCGGCGACCTCCTGCGGACACTGCGAAGCCTGCCTCTCGGGGCGGGACCAGTTTTGCCGGCAATACAAGATCCTCGGGGAGGCTCGGGACGGAGTCATGGCCGAGGAGGTCGTGCTGCCGAGGGCTAATGTGCACCCGATCCCCGAGAGTCTCTCCCTGGAGATGGCGGCGGCCTTTCCCCTGACCTTTTTGACGGCCTGGACCATGTTGGTGCGCCGTGCCCGGCTGCAGGCGGGGGAGACCGTCCTGATCCAGGCCGCGGGAAGCGGGGTTTCCAGCGCGGGGATCCAGATCGCCAAGCTCCTCGGCGCCCGCGTTCTCGCGACCACCGGCGGCAGCGCCAAGGCAGCCCGCGCGCGCGCGCTCGGCGCGGACGAGGTCATCGATTACCACTGCGAGGACTTCGTCCGACGGGTCAAGGAGCTGAGTTCCGGCAAGGGGGTGGAGGTGGTCTTCGACCACGTCGGGAAGGATACCTTCGAGGGTTCCCTTCGCTGCCTTGCCTGGGGGGGACGCTATGTTACCTGCGGCGCGACGACAGGGTCCAAGGTGGACCTCCACCTGAACGCCCTCTTTTTCAAGAGCCTCTCCCTCCTCGGCTCGACCATGGGGAGCAAGGGCGATCTCTGTCGCATCCTCGACCTGGTCGTCGCCGGCAAGCTGAAACCCGTGATCGGCGAGGTTCTCAAAGGCTTGGATCAGGTGCCCCGAGGCCATAGGCTTCTCGAAGAACGCAAGGTGTTCGGAAAAGTCCTGATCGAAATCAAGGGAGATGTCCATGGTTGAATCCGACGAAGAGAAGCTCGTCCTCATCGAACGTCGAGGGGAGGTTGCGGTCCTGACCATCAACCGTCCCGACAAGCGCAATGCCCTCAACCTGGCCCTGGTTCGGGCCCTGGGGGACAGCCTCGAGACTCTGGCCTTGGACGGAGATCTCCGGGCCCTTGTTCTCCGGGGGGCGGGGGAGAAGGCTTTTGTGGCCGGCGCCGATATTGGCGAGCTGAAGGAGCGAGGCGCCGAAGAGTCCCTGGCGGGGATCAACGCCCGGCTCTTCCAAAAGGTCGAGGAGTTCCCCCTTCCCATCGTCGCGGCCTGCCATGGCTGGTCCCTGGGCGGGGGCATGGAGCTGGCGATGGCATGCGATATCCGGGTCGCTTCTGTTTCGGCGCGCTTCGGACAGCCTGAGCTGAACCTTGGCATCCTCCCCGCGGCTGGGGGTATGCATCGCCTCCCCGCCCTCGTGGGTATGGGGATGGCCAAGGACCTCGTCCTGACCGGGCGCATCCTGAACGCCGAGGAGGCTCTGCGGGCCGGTCTGGTCTCCCGGGTGGTTCCGGACGAGCGGGTCTTTGACGAGGCCTTGGAAGTCGCCGAGGCCATCGCGGGCATGGCTCCCCTTGCAAGCAAGCTCGCAAAGCGGGTCATGAACTCCTTGTTCCGGGTGCGGCCCGACGTGGCCTTCGGCCTCGAGAGCGCCGCCCAGGCGGTTTTGTTTGAAAGCGAGGAAAAGCACAAGAGGATGCAGCGCTTCCTCGACAGGAAGAAGAAATGAAGAGTATCGACGAGATCCAATCAGTGGCGGTCCTCGGAGCGGGGACCATGGGAAACGGCATCGCGCAGATCTCCGCCCAAGCGGGCTGGCGGACCAGGCTCTACGACATCGAAGAAGCCTTTGTGGCAAAGGGCATGGAGCGGATCCAGGCCATGCTCCAAAAGGCCGTGGACCGGGGAAAGATGGATGAAGAGGGGAGAGCTCGGACGCTGGAGCTGCTCTCCACAACCTGCGATCTGGAAGAGGCTGTGAGTGGCGTGGACCTCGTCATCGAAGCTATTCCCGAGCGGATGGAACTCAAGAAGGAGGTCTTCGCCAGGGTCGCCTCCCTGGTCGCCGAGGACTGCCTCCTTGCCACGAACACCTCCTCCCTTTCGGTGACGGAGATCGCGGGAGCCGTTCCAGGGCCGGAGCGCTTCCTCGGCATGCATTACTTCAACCCTCCGCCCATCATGAAACTCTGTGAGATCGTTCGGGGAGAAAAAAGCTCGGACGAGACGGTGGCTCTCGCCCGGGAGATTGCGTTACGGCAGGGACGCGAACCCATCGTGGTCAAGGACCGGCCGGGTTTCGCCTCCTCGCGGCTCGGTCTCATCCTGGGGCTGGAGGCCATCCGGATGGTGGAGGAGGAAGTCGCCTCCCCCGAGGACATCGATAAGGCGATGAAACTGGGCTATCGCCATCCCATGGGACCCTTGGAGTTGACGGATCTTGTGGGGCTCGATGTGCGCCTTTCGATCGCCAAGTATCTGGCGAAGACTCTGGATGACCGGCGCTTCGCTCCGCCCGCACTGCTTGAGCGTATGGTGGCGGAGGGCAAGCTGGGAAAGAAGTCCGGCGAAGGGTTTTACAAATGGTGATCCGGGTTCTGCATCTTTCGGGCCTGGAACCCGGCCGGACTGAATCCGTGGATGGGGTCAGTCGAGGATCTTCTCGACCGATTGACGGAGCTGGTTGAGGTCCCGCATTCCCATGAAGCGGTCCACCTCCGTTCCATCCTTGAAAAAGATGCAGGTGGGGACGCCCTGGATCCCGAAGCGGATCGCGGTCTGCCGGGCCTGGTCAATGTCGACCTTGCGGACGAGGAGCTTGCCTTCGTATTCCTTGGCCACCTGATCCACGAGGGGGGCTAAGGCCTTGCATGGTTGGCACCATGTTGCGGAGAAATCGACCAGGACGGGGGTGCTGGACCCCTCGACGGTCTCTTGAAAGTTGTGATCAGTCAGCTCTTCAACTGCGGCCATTGTTTTCCTCGAATGATAACTTGGAAATCCAGGAGGGAGGGTCCTCTCTTGGATTGGGGAGAACATTTTGGACATCCGGGCCGAGGTCTCAATCCTTTTTCATCGAAGGATGTGAGGAACTCGGCTAAACTCCTTGTGTTGCCGAACTTCTGACGAAGGATCCCGATGAAGCTGATCGCCCTCAGCATGGTCAAGAATGAGGAATACTGGATCTGGTACGCCCTCAGCTCCGTTTTCCCCTTCGTGGACGAGATCCTCCTCTTCGACAATTATTCCGAGGACCGGACCCTCGAGGTCGTCCGGGGAATGGAACACATCGGTTCCAAGCTGACCATCTTCGAAAACTTTGGGGGGAGCAGCGAGCAGGAGAACCGGGAGTGCTGCTTGGAGGAGGCCCGGGCGCGCGGAGGCAGCCATGTCCTGTTTCTGGATGGGGACGAGGTCCACAACGAGGCCGATCTGGGTTTCGCTCGCAGACTCCTGGAGTTGTGCGAGCACAACCCTCCCCTCTCGGATCCACCCAGAAACCACGGCATCCCTCGCAACCATGAGCCCACGGATGGGATTCTTGTAAAAAACATCGGCTTCAAACCCATCCATCCAGGTTTCGAGGGGCCCCGGACCTCTATCCCCCTGGACCACAGCCAGCCGGACACCGACCATGGTTGTTACAACTTCGCCATCCGAATCGCCTCTCTGGCCAACCTCCATGGGAACGGGGAGGAGTGGGGGCGACATGGATATCTGGAGACCGGGGATATGTACATCCAGTCCTCAGCTCAGACTCTCTGGTGCCCAGGTCTCCACTATTACCACTTCACCCATCACCCCAGATCTCCCCTCCGGGAGCCGGGCAAGGGGAATTGGATCCGACCTGTTCGGGATTTTGGATCGGTGCCCCCCAAACCTACCGCCCGGGTTCCCGAAGTCCTCTTCGATCCGAGGGGGCCGAAAAACCCGACCCTCCAGGCATGGGGACTGAACTGATTTTTCCCCAAGCTTCTCTGGAAGAAAATAGCATAACCTGTTTGTTTAGAGTCGGTTGCGGTTTCATTGCGATACGGTGAGCCCGTAGTCCGTCCACTCTCCCCAAAGCCTGCCGATAAAGAGCAAGTTCATAAGGGAGAGTGCCATGCTTCATTTTCATTCACATTTGGGAGTCGGGAATCCAGGGAGGCGATCTCATTCTGAGATGCAACCTGGGGAGGGGATCCTGCCGGCCAGGGAGAACCCCTCGCGGAGGGGGGAGCGTGGTGTCGCCCTCCTCATGGGTATGTTCCTGACGATCTTGGTCCTCGGAATGATTCTGTCGGGCACCATTGTCATGGAGTCCGCGAACCGCAAGACGGATGTCCTCTTCCGCCTGGATGGCCAGGCACGCCAGTTCGCGCAGGCGGGGTTGATCGATGCTCTCTCCTGGTTCCGGAGGCAGACCAGCCAGCCGGTGACCAGCTTTGCGCCGATCAAGGACACCACGGTCAGCCCTCCCATCCTGGACACGGACGACCCGAGTATCGGGATTGTGCGGGAGTTCGAGATCAGCCGAGGAGTGTGGGGCAGGTACGAGGTCCGCAAGGAGGTCCCTTTTGTTTCTCCTCCGGAGGCCGAGACCGAGGATATTTCGATCGAGCGGGGGGGCGCGGCTCCGGGGACTGTCTGGCGAATCGTCAGTAGGGGTTATGTCTTTCGGCTCAAGGACGCTTCTGTTCCCTTCAACCAGGCTCCCAACCAGATGCTGGGGACCAATGTGCTGGAGACCGAGATCCGAAGGATCACGTTGGCTCCTCCGACCCAGGCGGCCCTCTGTGTCCAGACGGGCGGCTCCTGTTCGATCGGGAGCAAGGCGCGTGTTGTTGGCGGAGTGGGAGCCGGCATCGGCTACAAATCCGGAACGGGTTCGCCTTCGATCTCGGGTGAGGTGAGCGGTTCTCCCAGCGTGGCTCCCATCGGCTCCTGGGACGACAGTGTGGATGCTGTTTTTGGAGTGACGACGGAACAGTTGCGCTCTCTCGCGGATGATCGGATTTCGAGCAACGCGGCCTTCCCCTCCGTCGTCCCCACCAACTCCATCCTGTTCGTGGAGACCGACCTGACCTTCAACGCGGCCAAACCTCTCAAGGGAACGGGGATCGTCTACGTAGATGGCGACCTGACCATCGACCCGAGTTCCAACTCTTTTTTTACGGGGATGCTCTACGTGACGGGAAACGTGACGATCCATGCGCCTTCCCTGATTCGTGGGACCATCGTGGCTCTGGGAAATGTCAGCATGTCCGGGGTCGGGGATTATTCGGAGCTGGAATACGACGACGGCGTTCTGAACGCGCTCATGGTCGAAGTGGGCCAGTACCGGATGAGCAAGGCCATCCGAAAAACCATGCTTAAGGGAAGTCTCAAGAATTGAGGGGGGTAGAGGTCATGATGAATCATAGGGACAAAAATAGTGGACATCCTCGTTCTTTGGGTGCTTCTCTCACGGAGAGGGGCTTCACCTTTGTGGAGCTTGCCTTCGCGGTCGTGATCCTCGCGGTCCTCTCCTTTGCGATGATCCAGCATCTCACGGGGGTCTACCGGCGGAATTCCACCCAGAAGGAGAAGGTTTTCGCTTTCTCCAAGGCGACTGCCCTGCTCGCCGAGCTGCAGACCTATGTCAACGCTTCGGAGGACAAGGCTGCGGACAGCCTGGACGCATTGGACGATGGGGTTTCCTACAACCCCGTTCTCTCCATCGCAAAAAAAAGCGGAGTCCCGATCGCGCCCGATCACCCTCTTTCGGGGAACTTTCAGCGCGATGGAAAATGGGTTTGGGCGAGACGGATCACGGTCAAACCCTTCGCGGGTCTGAACAACCGGAATGTCCGCTATGTCACCGTGAGGATCTACAAGACCCAAGGGAACGGCACCTATGTGACCATGGCGGACCTCGCAGGGGTCGTGAACTCGGTGGGAGACGCCTTCCCTCCCAGCCAGGTGTATGACATTTATCTCTTGGCCTTGGAGAATGTTCCTGGTTGGTGGGTCTTCATGGACGCGATTCGGCCCTTCGTGGAGTCGACCATCACGGACCTCGAAGCCCGCAACCCCGGAGTCAAGTTTCGGACCCACTGGATCACCAAGGCCGCTTACGGGCGCAACCAGCTCTACACTCCCTTCGTGAACGAAGCGGAGGATTCGAATCATCCCATCCCCAATCCATATTTCTATCCGGGCAAGATGCCGGCGGGGAATGCCAGTTCCTATTACTATGTCCCGGACGCGATGCGCGGCCGCATCCTCTTGGATGGGACCCTCAAGAACGGGTATGACGCCACGGACAATCCCCATCCCTATGCCTTCGCCGATCGATTCAACCAGGCGATGCGTTTGCCAGACGAGCGAAAGCTTTTCGACCAGCGGGTGGCCGACGGAGTAGAGGACTCGATGACCCCCACCTGGCGCCTCCTTCTGGAGGACATGGCCACCAATCCCGACAAGTTCAAAAACGCCATCCTGATCAATCTGCACGGCGAGCTGCTCCCCATGCCGGCACTTCGGAATTACTCGGATCCCGCCAAGGCTCCCACTACCTTTCCCGGTCTCAGGGTTGTGACCCACCCCGAAAATCTCCGGCATGTTCGAGGGACGACCGTTTCGAGCAGCGAAGACCTCCATTTCAGAGTCTACGCCTATCGCACCGATCCCAATTCCCCGGGAGACTCCTTCACTGAGGACCAGGCGATTACGCTTCAGGTCATGGGGGTGGATCTCACCAAGAATGTCAATGGTTCGGGTTCGGGCCCCTTGACTCTCCGGATCCAATGTCTGGCCGGTGGAGTGGACACGGGGGACGGTGACCTCGAGTACAAACCCTTTGCCGATGCGCCCACGAGCCCATCGGGGAGTCGCCCCAAGGAGATGTACTACGAAGTCAGCTTTGTGGACGACACTTCCTCGGGTGGGGAAAAGTACACCCTGATCAAGCTCTTCAACACGCCCTCGGTGGCGCCACAGTTCGGAACCGCCCCTGACGACCGGGGCCTCTATTCGAGCAGGCGGCTCTATGGTTTGGATTACATTCCCTGTTCCACGGAATCGGCCAATGATTTCTCGACCGACCTCGCGACGAGCGGCGTCGTCGAGAAGAACACCGCCCGATGGAGGATCACCATCACAAGGGACGTTTTGGACTCTTCCTTGAATACGGGTTGGATCCTGGAGGATCAGACCGTCGAGGTACGGACCCGGATCGGTGACAACCTCAGTAGTGGGACCGTCTATCCCGCCCCCTTCCAGCCGGACAACTTGAGCAAGACCTACACTTGGTGGGTGGCGGACCCGGAGAGCGTGCCTTTCACAGAGCGGGCCCAGTTCATCGGAGATCCCCGGCATTGCCCCTATGCGGATCTCAAGGACGGTTCGGGTCCCTTCGCCAACGGATACAACTGGTACTTCGACAACTTCAAGGATGGTTCCAACAACGGGCAATCCCGGTGGCCGGGTTTTTCGGCGGGGCGCCTCAGGGATCGATGGAGGGGGCGCATCGAGGCCGACTATCCACGCTATGCCCAATTGCTGCGGACGGCCCTCTCCAAGACCAACAGTCTCTACACGACTCTGACCGGCTTCTCCTACTACTACATGGGGCTTGGGAACGAGATCGGTTATGACAGCGCCAACGGCTATCCCAGTTCCATCCCGGTTCACACGAGGCCTTATGGAGGGAATGGAACGGGCTATGTGGACAACATCGCCGGGGGCGGAAACTCCTCCCTACGCTACCAAAAGATCATCCGCGAGGGAGGCGGTGGTTCCAACTACTGGTGGGGAATGTACTGGCTCGGCGAGCTTTACCCGGACTCCGCGGCAGGAGATTGGATGAGCATGGGCAATCTCCAGGCTGGGAACACGGCTGGGACTTTTTATCGGGACCAGCGCAACGATATCACTCCGCGGCTTCCCTATGGGACCAGGCTCGCGAACAGCCAGCGGCGGACGGCCACCGAGGGCTGTACTTCGATCTTCAATATTGGGACCAGCAGCTCTACCTTCCACCATCAGTTCGCTTCGGGGTCGACGGGATCCCTGGTCGGGGCGGGGAATGAGCTTGCTCAGAACTACAACTTCCCGCTGCCCACCTCGACCAAGATCAGTCGCCCCTTCAGCGTGGCGATCAACTACAGTGGCGGGGTCGGGGACGAATGGGGCTATACCAGCAACTATCCCCGGTTCTCGGGGGCGATCGAAAAGACCTATTACCAGCACTCGGGTGGAAACCAGGGCTCTGCCTTGGTGGGATTGACCCTTCCCGACAACAGCGGAACGGCCCACATCGTTGTGAACGGCTTGGACCGGACCACCGAGTCGGGCTCGGCCTTTATCGCCAAGTACTCGGTGCTCAGCCTTCTTCACTCCTTCTTCGAGGCCGGGAACAGCACCATCACCAATGGGGTGGAGCTTCCGCCGAGGGTGGAGATCGTCTCGCCCACAGACATCACCGAACTGGATGATCCAAGCAGCATTGCGGTCACCTGGTCCACGAGCTGGAAGAGATGGGATGGAGCCAAGTACACCGAGTCCTTCTCCAGCAGCTTCAGCCTTCCCGAGACCAATCTCCAGTACGTGCTCATGTACTCGGCCGATGGAGGAACGACCTTCAAATACGTGCAGGATGACAGCCTCGCAACTCCGGGAACCCGGCCGACAGACCCGAGCTACCTCATGGATGACGCAGTGACCGGGGATGAGACCTACAGTTGGGCGACGCCCGTTTCGAAATTCCCCGCGGGGTCCTACATCCTTCTGGTCGAATGCTACCGGAAGAATACGACCCTCCACTACAGTTACCACAAGACCAAGATCTACATCCAGAGGTGAGGCGATGACCAGGCAAACGGAACACATGCGGTCCAGGAAGCATTGGGGCTTCAGCCTCGTGGAGTTGATCGTGGTCCTGGCCCTGATCGGGGCCTTGGTGGCCAGTATCGTCTCTCTTGCCCTGAGGAGCCAGAACGCGCAAACCTACGCGGAGAGAAACGCGGCGGCCACCCTTGTTGCACAGGGAGTGCTGGATCAGATCCGGCGGGATGTGGGCAGTTCGACGCGCCTCTTCCAGAATGACAGCGAGGGTTTGTCCTACCTCGCCGGAATGGATCTGACGGGTTTGGACATGATCGCGGGAAGGCTCCCCAAGATCGTCAGCGATGGAATCTTCGAAAAGGAGACTTCGACGGATCCCAAGACGGGGAACATCCTGTTCTTCGTTCGCCAGGATCGGACCGATCGATTCGATCGCTCGGGAGGGGGAGACTATGTGCGCATTGATGTCTACCGCTTCATTCTCTACGGATTGCGTCTGCTGCCTGGGAAGGATCCCAGCAAGGATCTGGATGCTTTCGATCTCGTCCGCTGGGTCTCTCCTCCTGTGGGGGACCTCTCCCAGATCGAGAGCATCGCGGATCCCACGGAGCAGGAGAGGGTCTGCGCGCACCTCTATGCGGGGACCAACCCGGACGAGCCCAGCCTCCCCTTTGCGCAGATGCGCTACTTGTGGCGGCCGGGAGGGAGTTTTCCGGCGGCCTTCGAAGAGATCCTGGTGGATGGAAAACGAAACCCCGTTCCCTCGGGGTTTCAACTCCCTCGCGATGCCGCCAAGTCCTCGCCCAACCTCTTGAACTCCCGCAAGCTCGCCATCAGCGCAAACCCCGGGGGAGCGTCCAAAGGGATCGGAGCATTCGGGATCTTGGACACGAGCGGGGATGGGTTTCCCCATGGTTTCGAGACTCAGATCGTAGGACCGGCCTCGGCCCGGCAGGTGCTTGCCCACTTTGTCTTTGTGAACACCGTGCGGGCAAAGGACAACTCCAAGCGCGTCTGGATCAACTTCCAGACGGTGGTGGAGACAAGGGATCTATAGCCTGGCTGGGCTTCCTCAGCCAGGGGTTGGAAAAGCCGGGCTTAAATGCTCTCTCCCTCTTGCTCGGGGAGGTCGATGAGGCCCCTTCGCATCTCCTCGAGGGCGATGGCGATGGGGTTGGTTTCGCGAGTCTCGTAAAGGGCTCGCTGTCCACGAACCAGTTCGCGCACGCGCTTCTGGAGGAGGACCGTCTTTTGAAAGGAGCCTGCGACCTCCTCGGTGAGCTGGAGGGGGATCGACTTGCGGAAGCCTTCCGAGTTGGATTGCGCCATGTTTTTTGAGTTCCCTTCCCTTGGGGGTAATGAGAATACAAGTGAGAGTATCCTGCGGAAAAATGCCGGATAAGCCTAGGGATTGGGGCCCTCGGGGTCAAGGCCCAGGTCAAGAGTCCTCCGGGCAATCCCGATAGATTCCCCATGGTTCAGACCAAGGGATATGGTCCGAAGAGGATCGGAGAATTCCAGCTCCTCCGTGAGTTGGGGCGCGGAGGGATGGGGATCGTGTTCGAGGCGGTCCAGGACTCTCTGCGCCGCAAAGTGGCGCTCAAGATCCTGCCTTCCCAACTCTCCATGGATGTGTCGGCCCTGGCGCGTTTTCAGCGCGAGGCGGCCGCTGCGGGAAGGCTCCAGCACGAGGCCATCGCGGCGGTCTATACCATCGGGGAAGAGAACGGAATCCACTACTTCGCGATGGAGATGGTGGAGGGCCCATCCCTGGAGGACTGCCTGAAAAAGGTCCGCAGCCGGGACCCGGCGGAAATGAAGAAGAGCCTGCTGGAAGAGGCGGGTTTTCCTTGTCCGGATTGGGTGCCGGCCAGCCCGATGCCCCGCTTCTATGCGGCCGCTGCCTCCTGGTGCGCGAGAATCGCCGACGCCCTCTTCGAGGCCCATCGAGAGCGGATTCTTCATCGGGATCTGAAACCCAGCAACATCCTGATCCGTCCCGACGGTTCTCCCGTCCTGGTGGACTTCGGCCTCTCCCGTGACCAGATGGAGGGGGGGCTGACGCGCTCCGGGGATGCGGTCGGGACTCCTTCCTATATGGCCCCTGAGCAGGCACGCGGAGAGGCCAACCTGGACCAGCGGGTGGATGTCTATGGCTTGGGGGCGACGCTCTACGAGTTGGTCACCTTCCGGCCTCCGTTCGAGGGAAGGCATCCCACCCAGATCATGAAAAAGATCCTGGAGGAGGATCCTGTAGATCCCGCCAGGTTGAACAGTGCCATCCCCAAGGACCTTGCCCGGATCATCATGCGCTGCCTGGAAAAGGACAGGGCCCGTCGCTATCCCGACACCAAGACTTTGGCGCAGGAACTCTGGGCTTTTGTCCGGGGAAAGGAGATTGCCACCAAAGGTCCCAGCGTGACCGACAAGACCCTCCGTAAGTTTCGGAGGAACCGGAAATGGATTCTCTCCTCACTGGTGGGGGCGGTCGTGGTCAGTCTCCTCGGTGTGGGATGGATCGAAGGCCGGGCTTTTTTCTCGCGGAAAGGTGGCATGGAACAGCTTGCGGTCGCTCTCGACCGCCTTGGGAAAGGGGAGGGGGGAGCGGCTTCGAACGCTCTTGTAGAAGCCCGCAAAGCCCTCGGTGACGAGGCGGTGCACCAGCGCTGGGTCTTGGCACTGAAAAAAAAGGTCGAAGAACTCTACAAAAAGGGCCGTTTCGCTGATTGCCAGAAACTCCTCGACGCGACTTCGGGCCACTTCTCCCAAGATCCGGTTCTCCAAGAGCTGGGGAGGAAGGTTCAGGGAAGGGGAGTCCTGCAGTTGGAGATCTCGCCGGGTTTCGCTCGGGTGCAGCTCATTCCTCTGCAACCGGATGGGTCCCTGGGAGAGGAGACCGACTATGTCGCGGGGAAATCTCTCCGCATTGGGACCTATCTCCTCCAGGCGGAGGCCCCCGGCTATCTGGTCGGTCACATGGTCGCGCGCGTGACCCGGGACGGAGTCTCCAAACTTTCTTTGCGCCTGCTCCCCGAGAAGGAGCTGCGTCCCGGGACAAGCTATTGCGCGGGCTCTTCGAGAAAGAAGATTCCACCCTTCATGATCCAGAAGGACGAAGTGGTGGGGAGGGACTATGCCGCATTCCTCTCCTCGCTGAGCGATCCCTTTCTCAAGATCGCGCTGCGCCCTCTGGGGTGGGAAGGGGAGCGTTGCCCCAAGGGGGAGGAGGAGCTTCCTGTGGGAGGGGTGCCTTTGCAGGGCGCCTTGGCCTTTGCGCGCTGGGTGGGAGGGCATCTTCCGACGCGAGGGGAGTTCATCCTTGCGGGAAACCTGGGTCTCCCTTGGAAGTATCCTTGGGGGAAGCGTTTCGATCCCACGCGCGTTGTGCACAATCCAAGCGGGGGGAGAAGGCCCTCGCCCCTGGAGGACCCGGACCGGGGAGCCAGCCGAATCGGCTGCCGCAACCTGGTGGGGAGCCTCGCCGAGTGGGTGCTGGATCCAGGGGAGGGCCCTGCCCTCATGGGAGGCGACTATCGCTGGCCGGAGGGCGAATTTTCGCTGTTGAGCCTTGAGCGCCCCACCGGCCTCAAGCCGGTTCCCTGGGGTGGGTTCCGGGTGGCTTTTTATACACGGGGCCTTGAGCCCGGCCTGATCGAACCATCCGAGAGCCAAAAGCAGTGGGAGCAGAACCTGGAGATCGGTTCCCCCCAGTGCTGGACAGAATTTCGGATCTCCGGTGACGGCTGGACCACATGGCGCAACCTCGTCTCGGGGAGCCTGGACAAGTTCGCCGGCCAAAGGATCAAGATCCCCCTCCAGGGGGGCCTGCGCGATTTCGCGGACGCCCGCCCCCCTCAAATCCTCAAACCCCAGAAGGGGACACCCATGGTTTTGCCCGGCAAGGACCCCTCCCTTTCCTGGTTGGCCTTCGAGCCGGCCGAGGGGGAGGAGACCTTCGAAGTCGAGGTTCGGAGGACGCCGGTTCCCAAGCGGATTCTGGAGGAGCGTTTCGGAGTCTTTTCGCACCACTTCCAGTTCTCCGTCTATCCCAGCATGGCCCACACGCATGTGCTCTACCTTCCACGGAGGTCGAGGGTCCTCGCCATGGATCCCGCGCCCCGGGAAGTGCGCGTCGAAGGGGAGAACCGAGTGTATTATTTCGCCTTCGAGGCGAGGCGCAGCTCCATTCCCCGCGAGGAGACGGTGAATCTGCTCTTTGTCCTGGATGGGGAAAAGGGCCCTGAGATGCCTCCTGTCGCCGATGGCCTGCGGGCCGTCCAAGGATTCTCCAAATCCTGGGAGCAGCGGGAAATCGAATCGGGCCTCGAACAATGGATCTCCCCCGCCGCTTTCACCTTTGGGATGGAGGGGAGGTCCTGGAACCGACTCCGTCCCTGGGTGCGAAGGATGCCTCGCGACCTGGGGACACCCATGGCGATCGAAGGGACGCGCATCCTGGGGCAGTTCGGGTTGACGCTGGCCATCGAAGCCACGAGGATGCGCGAGGGCTTGCCTCAGCGGTTTACCCTCGCGGCGACCCAGGGCTCCTGGCGGATAGTGGACATCCATCCCGAGGGAAGATCGGACGAGGGGAGGATCAGCGGTAAGGGCTATGTGGAACCTGGGGTCAAGCTTCGGGCGGGCCCCTTTCCTGGATTCCGCCCGAAACGTCTCACCGGCTTCGGCACCGAAGCCCAGGTGGCTTTTGTTCCCGTTCGAAAGACCATTGTCGAGACCACGGGCAAGAACGTGGAAGTCGCCTTCCGGTTTTTCGTCCTTGGCACCGATCTTGGGCTCGACCCCTCCTCCCGCCCCGATAGGGACGGTTTCTTGCACAACAGGATCCAGCAGGCGCTTGCGGGCCGTTATGACAATTATCTTGTAAGGAAAAAGGTCCTTGGCTCCGTTTCCAGCGGACCGCTTCGGGGCGCCTTTGTATCACGTTGGATCATCGAGAGAGCCTGGTCGACGACCCTCCCTCCCGAAGACCGGATCGCCCAGGTCTACATCCTCCAGCGGGGGCGTCGTCTACTCCTCGTTCTCTGCGAAGCCCAGGCGGAGAGCATGGATGTCCTGCGTTTCTCCTTCGAAAAGAAGTTCAATGGGCTATGCGAGCGATTCATCCAGACCCTGCGGTTTTGAACCCTGCCCTCGCCTGACCTGAGGGGGCCTGGAACTTCTTCAGGGAGTTCGGGGGCTCTTTTCCGGGCTCGGTTATAGTCTGGGATTTGGCTCTCCAGAGAAACAGGAGCATGGGATGAAAGGCGCTCGGATGGTCGGTCTCCTCGGGACGATGGTCCTCCTTGGGGCGGGACTCAGAGGGCAGGACCCTCTTGCTGCCCTATTGCGGGCAAAGGTCGGCACCAGGCTGCGTTTCGATCTGTTTTTCTCGGCCGAAACCAAAAAGCCGGACCTGCGGCTCTCCTTCGCTCGACCGGGTGTGGAGCGTTTTCGGCTTGTTGTGCGCTCCAAGGAAGTCGATTTTGGATTGCGCTGGGGGCCGGATGAATGCCGTTTGGTCTTCCCGTCCAAGGGTCGCGTGTTGCTGGCCCGGGCGGCCGTGGGGCCTGGGGATGGTCTCCGGCCCAGGGGTTTTGGGACGCGGCTCCTGGGGCGGGGAGCGCGGGGGGGCGGAGGGCTGTTGCTCGGCCTCGCCCGGACCTGGCTCGCGCACCAGGACAAGATCCGTCTGCGCGGACGGGAGGGGGAGATGGACCTGGACTGGGAGCCGGAGGGGGCGGAAACCCAGGAAGTGGAGCGAGGGCGCCTGGAAAAAACATTGTTTCGTGGGCTGCGGCGGGGACTGGCCCTCTATCTTCCGGGGTTTGCCGGGGTGCGCCTTCGGCTCCCCGAGAAATCGGTTCCCCATGGACGCCTCCTGAGGAAAAAGGGGCGGCGGGTGGTCCTGCTCTCCGGGAGCCCCGAAGAACTGGGCCGGGCGCACGGGGAGTTGCTGGGACCCCTGATCGAAGAGACGATCGACAGCTATGTGCACCTGGTGGGGGCGGTGGAGACGCTGCGCAGCGGGCGCTTTTTTCCCGCGGAGATGGATCGGGCCTTGGAGATGCTGAGGCCGCACATCCCACTCCGGCAGCGGCGGGAGTTGGGGGCCCTGGCCAAGGCCCTGCCCGGGATTCCCGAGAGGGAGGTCTGGCTTGCCAATGTCCTGCCCGAGTACTTCCACTGCTCGGGCTTCGCCCTTTTCGGCAAGGCGACCAACAAGGGTGTCCTCCTTCACGGCCGGGTGCTCGATTACATGACGGCAGTCGGGCTGCAGGAGGCTGCCTGCCTCTTCGTAGTGCAGCCGGACGATGGCTTTGCTTTTGCCAACGTCGGCTATGCGGGCTTTGTCGGTTCGGTGACGGGGATGAACGAGACGGGGATCTCCCTCGGGGAGATGGGGGGCGGGGGACGAGGCCAATGGAATGGAGTCCCGATGGCGAGCCTGATGCGGGATGCCCTGGAGACCTGCGGGGACTTGAAGGCGGTTCGGGCGCTGTTCGCACGGGGACCCAGGACCTGCCAGTATTACTACGTGTTCGCCGACGCCAAGGGTCCGGGGGCGGTCGGAGTCGCCGCTACTCCGGACAAGATCGAGTTCATCGAGGCGGGAGCGGGACACTCATTGCTGGGGGAGGGGATCCCGGAGGTGGTGGCCCTCTCGGCGGGGCGCCGGCTGAAAGAGCTGAGGGCGAGGATCCGGAGGGGTTATGGCCGATTCACCGTGGAGAGCGCTCTGCGACTGATGGACCGGCCGGTTGCGATGCGGAGCAACCTGCACAACGCCCTGATGGTCCCGGGAAAAGGACTGGTCTATGTGGCGAACGCGAGCAGGACACGGCCGGCGGCGGAGAATCCCTATGTACGCTTCGATCTGGGAGCTTTGGCGCGGGAGGCGCGGGGGTTGGAGCCTGGGGTTCTGCGCGTGCAGGGGCG
The DNA here is from genome assembly GCA_011321845.1 of Planctomycetota bacterium. Taxonomy (GTDB): domain Bacteria; phylum Planctomycetota; class UBA1135; order UBA1135; genus HyVt-539. The sequence continues at coordinate 17,900 of DROQ01000219.1, forward strand.
CTGCGAACCGTCGCCCCGGTTGGGGCCGGAGGCCCAAGTCAGAGCCCGAGGGTTCTTGCCGCCGGGGAGACCCTTTAGTGTCAGGATCGAGCCTCCTGCCAAGGGGATGGACTGTGATGCGCTGCTGCGTTTTGCCTCGGCCCGATCGACCACGGGCCTGCCCAACGACGAGGTCGTGCTGGAATGGTACCGTCCCGCCCCCAAGAGGGACAGCCACCAGGCCTTGCTAGCTCTTCACATCCTGGCCGGGCGGATGGTGGTGGCGCGAGGCTTTGCTCGGGCTGCGCGTATCCGGGGGCACCATGGTTTTGTCATGCACATGCCGGGCTATGGGTTGAGGCGCGGTCCTGGTGGGCGGCGCTGGAGACCTGCCCGCTTCGCCCAGCGGATGCGCCAGGCGGTCCTGGACACCCATCGTGCCCGCCTCGCGATCGAAGCCCTTCCAGCCATAAAAAAGGGCAAAGTCTTCCTCCAGGGAACTAGTCAGGGCGGCTTTGTGGCCGCCCTGACCGCTGGCTCGGGGGAAGGGTTTGCCGGACATTTTCTGATGCTGACCGGAGCCGGACTCAGCGGGATCCTGGAGAAGGGCAGCCGAGACAGCGCCAAGATCCGGCGGGCCTTTGCCAGGGCGGGGATCCAGGGAGAGGCCCTCCACCATTTACTAGAGGGAATCGATCCGGGCCGGCTTGCTTCTGGGATCGACCCTAAAAAAACTTGGCTCTACTCTGCCAGGAACGATCAGGTCGTCCCCCCTCCTTTCGCCAGGCTCCTCCAAAAAAGAGCCTCCCTCCCCAGGGACCACCACCTCTGGTTCCCCGGCGACCACTACAGCGCCGCCCTCTCCCTCCCCCTCGTCCTCAACCACCTGTTCCACCACATGAACCCCCAGTAGGAAACGCCCCCAGGCGTTTCATGTAGAAACCCCCAGTAGGGAACGCCTCCAGGCATTTCATGTAGAAACCCCCAGTAGGGAACGCCTCCAGGCGTTTCATGTAGAAAACCCCTCCAGGGGTTTTAAGTAGGAAACCCCTCCAGGCGTTTCCCCACCCCCCTACAAAACCCACCCCCCCTTAAAACTCGCCCCCAATACCAACAACCCCAACGCCAACACCGTCACCACCCGCACATGCATCGCCAACTTCCTCGGATCATCCCCCGCCCCCGGAAGCACCCTCTTCTTCATATGCACAGCCAAAACCAGCGTCAGCCCCAACAAAACCAACTTCGCGAAAATCGTCCGATCCAGAGACGACCCAAAGCTGAACCACTCGCCCATCTTGGGTTGCATCCGTCTTGCCATTTCGATCCCGGTCAAGATCTGAATCACCAGTGCGCTATGCCCCAGGAGTTTGAAACGTGCTTCAAAATCCAGAATCCTCTTTGCGCTCCCTTCCCGCAAAGCCTGTGGAAGGATCCCCAAAGCGAGAATGAGGTGTCCTCCCACCCAGAGAGTTGCGCCGATCAAGTGAAGAACCAATAGTGTGAGCATCATGGCCTCGAGTTTTACCCCCATCCTCTCCTCCCCCCCAATAGAAAACGCCAGTGGAACCCCCAGTAGGGAACGCCTCCAGGCGTTTCATGTAGAAAACCCCTCCAGGGGTTTCATGTAGGAAACGCCTCCAGGCGTTTCGCCCCCCCCTCTCCCCCCAACACCAACAAAGCCCAACCCCCCCACCAGTAAAACCTTTGCAGAAAGAACCTCGTGAACCAAAAAGGCCACATC
>DROQ01000220.1 GCA_011321845.1 Planctomycetota bacterium
GATCTGACTTTTCAAAAAATGGGAGATTTTGGGTCCCGATAGGTCTTTTTCTTCTCAAAATCCCTTCACTCCTGCCAAAAGAATTCCCATGCAGACAATTTGCACAAAAACCCTCTCGATTCAGAGCTAACTTCTCTCCATACAGGGTCTACCACCCCTCGAAGACTCTACCCTTTCGCAGTCAAGGCATGGAGCCTCTTGATGTGGTACGCAAGGGCAACCAACTTCCACTCCAACTCCACCTTCTTGATCCCTCGTAAGAGGAATGGTCGAAACCCCATCACCCTCTTCACAATCCCAAAAGCTGGTTCCACCGTCTGCTTACGCAACCTGTAAAGATCCCGGTTTTCCTTTTTCTCTATCTCCTTTCGCATCTACAGGATCCAGGGCTTCCTTGCCTGAAGCTTTTCGTTCTTCTTGGGCTTCTCCCGGCGAAAGTCATGCTTTCTTCTGCGGGGTGCTTTCGTTGCCATCAGCACCTTGATTCCCCGCTCCTGCAAGGCTCTCACCTCCTTGCCATTCATGTACCCGGTGTCGGCTAAAACGGTTTTTGGAGGTCGCAAGTCCGAGGGGATGCTTTTCACGTCGGCCACCAGTTCATTTGTATCGTTTGCACAGTTAGAGACCCGAGCTCCCAAGACCAACATGCTCTAGGTCTCTACCACCGCTTGGGCGTTATAGCTTTGCCTGCACTCAGCCCTATGGTTCTTGCGCATGATCCGGCTGTCGGGATCGGTCAGCTTCGACTGCTCCTCAGGCCTTGGATCAGGTGACCCAGGCTTTCTTCCGGATCTTCGTCCCTTATGTTTCTTGCGCTCTTTGAGCCTTTTCTCAGGCTCGGCCTTCTCCTTTTCGGCACGAGCTTTGGCGCGCGCCTTCATCCTTTCTTGTGCTTCGGCGAGCTTCTTGGCCAGCCTCTCCCGATTCGTAAGCTCCCCCAGGAGGGCATCGGGATCGGGCCGGTTGCTCGAATCAGCCCTTTCGGCCTCCTTCATGCGCTCCCGGACCTCCTTTCGGAGCTGCTTTTCGAGGGCTTTTGCACAATCGTAGCGCACGCTTTTGTTGATGCTGGCGTTCGCGTCGCTCTTGGTGCCGTCCACGCTGACCGTCCCCACTCGGAGAAGCTTGAGCTCCATGGTCCTCTTCAAGACCTCAAAAAAGGTCTTCGCGAAGGCCTCTTCATTCTACCTCCGAAAGGAGCAGATCGTGTCGTGATCGGGGTGGGTGTTGGCGGTAATGAACCGGGCTCCAAGGTCACGATACGTGGCCCTTTCGATCCTGCGGGAAGAAAAGATCCCTTGCGCATCGCAGTAGATCAAAAGGGAGAGCATGAGCCTTGGGTGGTACTGGGGGGACCCGCTCCCAGGATGATTGGTTTTGAAGGCCGAAAGGTCCACTCGCTCTACCGCCTGGAGGATGAAGTGGGAGATGTCGTCTTTCGGAAGCCAATCGCGAAGGTCGGGGGGAAGGAGAAGAAGTTGTTTGTGATTTGCTTCAACGAAGGTCGTCATGAGGGACTTTTATGGTTTGGGGTGGTGGCAGTTCAAGAAAGGTTTATGTGGAACTCGGAATCCTCCAAGGGCTTTGGCCTCAAGCGCCTTCGGGGAAGTCGGCCAAAGCCCTTGGAGGATTCCGAGCCGGGCGGAGAAAGGGAGCGCACTGGTGGGAGGGGAAAATGAGGGTTAAGGTTTGGTGGGTAAGTCCGACAGACTCCTAATCCAAGATTCAATCCCCACGCTTCACAATTTCAATTCCAAGAAGCTCGAAAGCTCCCCCCCCTGAAGGACCGGAAGTAACTTCTAGGGAAAAACCGACCATCCGATTGTCATTGTCTGATGGGTCAGTAGCACTAGCTTTCTTTATCTCGTCAGTTAAAAACCCTACAAATACTTTTTGTGTTGCATAGTTTAGCCCCATATCTCCAATGGTTGCTTCACTACGAAACTGTGCGGGACTTCCAGTGGAACCGTGAATGAAAGCTCCGCTTGATAAGGTAAGCCCAAAGGACTGCTGAGAGAGGACTTTTACCCAAGCGAAAACTTTTGGGGGCTCACCGAAGGAGACCTCTCCTTTCTTGTACAAAAAAGAGCCATTCAACTTGTCACCTTTCTTTAAGTGATAAGCCTGTATTTCCTTCCCCGATTGCCCAACCCACTGAAGAGTTGGATTTCCGCCCCTTACCGTCAACTGGTTTGCAGGAATGAATTGCCTTCGTTCAGCGGGAAACCCAAGACCAGGGTACTCTCCGCTTTCTAATACAACATATAGATTATGTGCATTGCCTGAAATAGGATAAACCCCATTATTATCTGAGGAGAAATTGAGCCCATAAAGCCAAATCCGTATAGGAGGAGTCACCTTATCAGAAGCATAGACTGAGCTTAAAATGGGATAAAAAAAGTGATTATTCATTGCCCGAACATTTGTGGGCGGATCAATAAAAAGACCATGCCCCACATCGCCATTGTTTTTCCAAACAAAAGGACTCAAAAAAACATTTCCGTCTCCCCCTTTAATGTGAATACCATGCCCAGTTTGATGATTTATTCTAAGGCCAATAAATGTGTTTTTGAAAACGCCCCCAGAGGAAAGAGTATAATTTAGCTCCAATCCTGTCGCAGATTGAGAGAGTCCCCCTCTTGCATGGATAAAAATATTAGAAAACACATTATACTTTGTCCCCTTATTGGGACTGTTGGAGTCAGTTGAATCTCTTAGACGCAACCCGACATCGGTCATATTAGATATCGACAAGGACTTGAAATATGAGTGCTGAACATTTTCAATATCCACTCCCAAACCTGCAACCCCTCCCCCATCTATAGACAAGTTTTCCAACCCAACACCAAAAGTGGTTCCCAAAACACTGCCTGAGGTTGCTTTTCCAACATGCAGGACGGTCTTCCAGCTTGCCCAATTGGATCCAATGGCTTTTAGGACCGTTCCTTGAGGTGGATTAGAATATCCTGACTCAAAATCAACGATCCCAACTCCCTTAATAACAACTGCGTTCTCGTTCAAAAATAGGACGTCGGTAATTTCGATTACCCCTGGAGGAAGAAGCAAAACCCCGCCCCCTTTGTCTCCTAAATAATCGACAGCCCTTTGTAAGGATTGGAGATCATCATTCCCATCATTTGGGATCACACCAAAATCTGCTGCAAAAACCATTTGGTCAAGTTTGGCTCCAACATCCCAAAATGTAGCCCCCGTTGGAAGATTCCCTTGAGAATCATGAAGGACATATGGGATCTCTGCTTCATCCTGACGAGTAAAGTTAAAGCCCACCGAAAAAAAAGAGATAACTAAAGCTGCTAAAGATAGGGATTTGGCTCTCATGGTCACCTCGCAACTGAGTTAAGAAAGTCAGAGACCTGCCGACAAACTAAACACCTTTGAGATTAGAATTTGGCAGATCTTTTACCATTAGGTTAACCTGCCTGAGTTTTCCCTCCAACAATATAAAAAAACTAAATGACCCCTTTCAAGCACACACCCTCATTACCCAGTTCACTTCGAAGTTCCTTTCCGATCATTCTCCTCGCCTCGGGGATCCTCCTCTTTCTCTGGCACGCGGCCTATGCCTTCTCCTGGACCCTCGACGACCCCTTCATCAGTTTTCGCTACGCATCCTTCCTAAACCGAGGGCAAGGGCTGGTGTTCAACCCGGGGGAACGGGTGGAGGGTTAC
>DROQ01000221.1 GCA_011321845.1 Planctomycetota bacterium
CCCTGCGTCAGATCCCCGCTGATGGCGGACCAACTCGAGCCAGCGTTCGTGCTCAGGAACACCCGCTCCGTCCCATAGACCATGCGACTTGCGTTGCTGGGGTCGATCGCGAAGGCCGGCAGAAAGCAGTTGCGCCCGAAGATCCCCGAAGCGCTCCGCCGAAAGAAGGATCCGTTGACCGAGCGGAAGAGGTTGCCCGTTCCCTGGTACTCCACGAACCTCCGTCTCCCGCTGGGATCGATCGCCGTGCAGCCCCCGTCCCCGCCGAACACGTGCCGCCAGGAACCGGTGGCCGAGCGCTCGTTGGAGCCGTTGTCCTGGGTCCCCCCGAGAATGACGCCCGCGCTCTTGGGGTGCAGGCTGATGCCCGCGTAGAACTGGATCAGCCCCAGCTTGTTCAAGGCCGACCAGGAGGAGCCGAGGTTGGCGGAGCGGTGCAGCCCCCCGTCATCCCCCGCGAGGAGACGGCCCGAGGCGTCGAACTCAATGGCGTGCAGGTCCACGTGGGGAGGCGTCACCGAGCGCCAGGAGTTCCCGCCGTCGGTGGAGCGCCGCATGGTGAAACCGCCGACGAAAACCGTGTCCGGCCGGGTCGGGTGCACGCGAACGACCGAGAGATACCAGCCGTAGCTCGCCTGGAAATTGCCGAGGCTCTTGCGGGTCCAGGTCGTTCCTCCGTCATCGCTCCGGTAGAAGCCCAGGGTGGAGGCCCCGCCCCCCGTGGCGCTGGCCGCGCGCACGAAGTTGGCGTAGACCCGGCTGGGCTTGGTCGGAGAGACGGCGACCGAGACTCGGCCCACCCCCGAGCTGGGGAGGCCGCGGCTCAGCTTGACGAAGTTCAGGCCTCCGTCCGTCGAGCGGTAGAGCCCGTTGCGGCGGTCGCCGAAGATGTGTCCGACGGCGACAAAGAGGACCTTGGGGTTCTTGGGGTCCAGGGCGAGGTCGGTGGCGGAGAGGTCGGGGAGGCCTTTGCCGATCCTCTGCCAGCTTCGCCCCGCGTCGGTGGAACGGAAGAGGCCGAGGGGGCCCCGGGCCAGGGGGTGGCCGCGCGCGCCGTTGCGGATGGGCATGCCGCCCGCGTGGGTCGTCGTCGCGTAGAGAATCTTGGGGTTGCTGGGGTCGATCTCGATCCGGGAGAAGCAGCGCCCCGCGAACTCCCGCGCGCCGAACACCTGCCAGGTCTTGCCGCCGTCGCTGGTCTTGGCGAGGCCGAGGCCATAGCGGCTGTGGTTGGCGAAGTTGGACTCCCCCATGCCCACATAGAGGACCTGGTCGTTCTTGGGGTCCACGGCCAGGGCGCCGACCGAGGTCGTCGGGAGCGCGTCGCCGATGGGAGTCCAGCTCGCGCCGTCGTCGGTGGACCTCCAGACGCCGCCGTCCGCCCCGCCGACGTAGAGCAGCTTCGGGTTTTGCCGGCTGGGAGCCACGGCCGAGACCCGGCCGGTGTAGGGTCCGTTGGCGATGGGCGCGGGGCCGAGGGGATTCCAGCGGAGCTGGGCCGCGAGACCGAGAGGGAGGGCGCCCAGCACCAAGAGCGCGGAGAGGGGGGACCTGAGAGATTCCAAACGCATCATCGCGCCTCCCTGGTCGCAGCCCTCGGGGCCAGGCCCGGCACACGGAAACTCAAAAAACTCCTGAAGAGCAGGGCGCGCCCATCCGCTCCCTTGTCCGCTTTCTCGGTCCGAAGGACCCAGAGGCCGGCGCTTCGGATGGGAACGAGGACCATGCCCGAGGCATCCGATTCCGCCGAAAAGGTGACTCCCGCGCTCTTGCCCGCCCCAAGGGCCTGGACCTCGGCGCTGAGCCGCGCGCCCGCCAGACTTGGCCCGCGGAATCGGATCCGCACCGGCAGCTCCGCCCCCGGCCCCAGCACCAGGGGATCCAGGAGGGGGACGATCTCCAGCTCGGTCCCAAAGCGCGCCGTGATCGCGGGCGAAGCCTCGGGGCGGCTCCTCCGGTCTTGGGGAAGGGAAAAGAGCACCTTGCCGCTGTCCAGGAACCCGCCGCGGGGCAGGGCCTGGAAGGCGAAGGCCGCGTCCCCGCTGACGCGCCGCCTGCGGTCGAAGGCGAAGAAGAGCCCCGCCCTCCCCGCCAGCGCCGACAAACCCAGGGTCCGCTGCTCCCCCCCGATGCGCAGGGCCGCCGAGTCCAGCGTCGGCAGCTCCACCAGGGGCTCGGCTCCGCTGAGGAGACTCCCCTCCAGAAGTTGGAGATCCACCGGACCCTCCAGCGCCATCCCCGGCGCCGGAGGAAGAACGAGCAGGGGCGGACGCGGGCGCGCGAGGCTGGCCTTGTGTTTCTTCCAGCGCGGCGTCTTGCGGACATGAGGATGCAACGGATCCCTCCCGCAGGCTGCGAGAAGGAGGAGAAGGGGAAGGAGCCAGTTCTTCATCGTACGCTTGGACCCAGGATCGTGAGGTTCAGGAGAGGGCGGGAGCGGTCGCCTCCCATCTTACCGCTTCCGCATCCCCTTGGATGGATCCCTTCTGGATCCCTTGACGCGCCCAAGATCCGATCTTTGAAACCCAGGGGAGAGTTGTCTCCTTTTCTCTTACCGCCCCAGCTTCTCTTACCCCCTCCGCTTCTCTAGCCGCCTCAGCCCTCCGTTTGGATCTGGCTGGGGTCCACCGCCTTGATCTCCAGGCTCCTCCGGTAGAGGAACACCGGCCCGAGGACCCGGACCTTTTTTCCGACAAGACCTTCCAGATCCTTGAAACGCCTGGCCGCGTGGCCCGGCACGAAAACCTGCAACGAGCGCCGCGGGTCCTTGGTGAAAGCGATCTTGTAATGCCCCCCCCGACGAGTCTTTTTCACCGAGACCACCGTCCCGTGGACCTCCACCTCCTTGAGCAGGAGCGCGCGCAGCTTGCGCAGATCCGTCGCCTCCACCTTGGGCCGGTAGGGCGTCCGATCCCCCGCCGTCACCTCCATCTTTTCCCGGGGCAGCGTCCCCTCCCAGGCGAAGTCCACGTAAAAAGGCGCGTGGTCCGAGGGATTGTCTCTCGGGTGCAAAAAGGCCCCGCCCTTGGGCGTCAGCCCCCCATCGTAGAGCAGGTGGTCGATCTGCTGCCGCTTGCCGCGAAACACATAGCTGTAGCGCTCGCTCTCCGGCACCACCGCAAGACCGTTCTTGAGGCTCGCGAACAGCGGCGCCAGCGTCTCCGCCTCCGGGGTGTCGTTGAAATCCCCCAGCAGGACAAAGGGCATCCCGAAACCCCGCGCCCGCAGCCCCTTCAGGATCCGCAGCACCCCCTTGGCCTCCGCCCCGCGCCAGCTCTTGCTCTCCGGGTCCCCCTTGCTCGAGTGATGCGACTTGAAGTGCACCGGCGCCACCAGCAGCGACTTGTTCCCCCCGGTCGCCAGCTCGAACACCGGAAAGTCCCGCGCGAACTCATGCGGCCCCGCCAGCTTCTGGTAGCGATGGCTGATCGACCGCAGGATGGGCAGCCGCGAGAGCAGCGCGCAGCGAATCCCCCGGAAATCGTTCGAAGGCAGCACCTCCACATAGGCGAAGGGCTTCTTCAACTGCCCGTTGAGCACCTTCACGATCCCCAGGTTCTCCACCTCCTGCAAGGCAAGCACATCCGCGTCCAACCCGTCGATCACCCCCGCCAGCCGCCGCACATCCCCCCAATACTTGGGCGAAGTCCCCTCGTCCGGCTTGTAGGGATCGTCATAGTTGTCGAACAGATTCTCGACATTGTAGCTGGCCACCCGAAGCCGCTCCTGCGCCCAGCCTCCCCCCAACAACAGTCCCAAGGCTAAAACCGTAAGAAACCCGCGCCATGTCCGCATACTCATCAACCTTTCCCGAAACCTGAAAACCGAACCCTGAAACCGAGCACCGAGAAAGTGCCTTGAAACCAAGCATCAAAAACAGAGCCCCACAAACAATCCTCTCCCCCCTTCATAGGGGAGGCCCCCCCCGCCTGACAACACCCAGCCGGGCATCCAAAGGAAACCGCGTCCAACCCGTTGGGTGGGTTTCGCTTCAAAGGAATTGCAGAGCCCGCACTCCACCCTTCCACGGGATCCCCCCATTCTCCGTTTTGCGGCCATGCTTCCCCCTTCTACCAGCCTGTAGGACGTATGGATCCGACCTTAGTCCCCTCTTCCCTATCCGACCAGGTTCCCCCTTTCTCCGCGCGCCTCGGAATCCTCCCAGGGCTTTGGCCTCAGGCGCCTTCGGCGAAGTCGGCCAAAGCCCTGGGAGGATTCCGATCTTCCGCAAAACCTTCCTTAAGGCATCCTGACCCCAAGCCGAAGGATTCTCTGGTCCCCGGCGAGCCTTGTTGAAAGCACCGCTCCCTGCGTGCAGTCAGTGCTGTCCAAGACAGTGCTGTCCAAGAAAATCCGACCCTCTTCCCGAAATCCCTTCCATTCTCCTTGAAACCCCCGTCCTAAGCTCAAAACATCACTCTTCGAAATCAGGTTCCCCTTTTCTAATTCCCAGTTTTTTCAGGATTACATTTAGGAGATCTGGGAAAAGCTACCTTGGATAGGCCCGGCCTGCAGTACATTGCAAGTGACTCTCATTCCCCCTGCGAAAAGGCAATCGCCACAGGCGGCCGACTCCAAAAGAAACCCTGAGAACTCGCCCAAAACAGGGGCTAAATTCGACCTCTTTTTACTGGCGGATTTGGGCGCGAATCAAATCCTGAAGGTCCCTTGAAAAAAAACCTAGATCTCTAAAACAATGTTGCTGTTGGTTTTTTCTCCAACGATGACCTCTTTTTCAACGACTCCATAGTGAAGAGTTTTGGCCTTGATCAGAATTTTGCCATAGGGCAAAAGGGTAGAGATCTTCCCCTTTATAATCGCTTTTGGCATGAAGCCCATGGAACCCTTCCCCTTACAAATCAATTGAACATATAAGGGTTCGCGAAAATTAGGATCCTTATAAGAAAAAACAAGTTCAACCTCCTTCATGGGTTGCCCGAGATCCAAGCGAAAAGTTTCTATAGAATCCCCCGGATTAATGGTGATAGAGCGGGGTTTCCATTTCCAAACCCCAACTGGATAAGAAGTCGGACCTCCAAGTCTATAATCCCCACAAGGAAGCTCATATATTTTTCCCGTCTGAATCCGTTGAAACCGGAAGACTTTACCAAATAATCCAAGACTTATGGGAGGTCCCCCCTGTTTCTTGACGATCTTTATTTTTCTTTGAGGAATTTTTTTGGTCAAGGTCAAGCCATGAGGAACCAAACCCTTGGAAATAGGAAGCATTTTTGCAATCCCCATGAAAAACGAGCCATCTTGCAACAAAACCTCTGCTTTTACTTCCGGATAAGCTAAGGAGGACGCTGGCAAGGCAACGTTCACCAATGAATTCGTGAATTCCTGCTTCAATTTTTCCTTTGCGCGAGCCATAGGACCCATTAAAGCGATCCGAGTCCTCGGGCCTTTTAACAGCATTCTTCTCCAGCTGATTCCCGGAAAACTCTTTTGCGAGTATAAGTTTTTTGGAAGTTTAAACAACGCAGCCAGAATCGGATGAAGAACAACTTTCAAAGTGTCGGAAGAGATTTGAATCCCCACCTGCCCATTAAATCTCCGGTCCAGGCTCTGCCAATGATCAGAATAAACATGGAATCGATATGGGCCGGGTGGCATTCCCTCTAGGTTACATCGACCATTTTTATCTGTGAGGGCACCCCAAACTCTTCTTTTTGAACCGGGTATCCCTACAATCTTGTCACTTTGCTTAACAGGAGGGGGATTGTACCGGGTTTTTTTTGAGGCAACGACCGTTATCCCACTGAGGGGTTCTCCTTTTGGGTTAACACACAAAATCGTTTGAACGGAAGTTCGCTCTAAAAAAACGGTCAAGTCTCTCTCTTCTAAAATCCCAACTTTCTTTGGAATAAATCCCTTCTTATAGAGAAGAATCCCTACAACACGCTCTTTTCTAAATCTCGAGAAATCAATCTTCACTCCCCCCATCCTATCGCTCAAAATAGAAGGAGCCCTCTTAACAGAAAAACAACTCTTCCCTAGATCCCTTTCTCGTAGAAAATAACAAGAAACTTCCGATTGGGGTTTATGATGACGTGAATCCAAAACTTTTATTCTCACAAATGAGGAGCGCCGTTCCCTTTCCTTCAAACGCTCTTTAAAAGACCGGTATCTTTTTGGAACATTTTCTTTTATTGCACCATCTTCCCTCGGTAAGCTCCCTGAGTCCAAAGTCCTCAATCCTCCCTCGATCTTTTCAGGCTTTTTCCCTTGCTGAAAAAAAATAAAATGGACAGAAAGGTAGAGAATCGGGATAAGCAAACAAATGATAGCGATCTTCTTGAAAAACATCTTCCCCCATCTCCTTCTCTTCTTTTTTTGAGGGCCAAAAGAGCATACAGAGGAAAACCCAACGGGCAGTGATGTCCAAGATAATCCGGCTCTCTTCTCGAAACCCCTCCCATTCCCGCTGAAACCTGCATCCTAAGCCCAAAATCCGACCTTTCGAAATCAGGTCCCCCTTGTCTACTTTCCAGGTATTTGGGTTTCAGGCTCACGTTTGAAAGATTCTGGAAAAGCTATCTTTGAAAAACCTAGTTACACCCTGCACACGAAAATCGGGAGACCCCTCAAACCCAGATCGACAAACTGCTAGCAATGATAAACAAAATCCTTGAAGATTTCATAAACCTTCTCACAAAGAAACACTGTTCGATATTCTATTTCTTGAAGAGTCACCGGGTATCTTTTGTCAAACCCGGGCTTAGAATAATTAACATCCCTTCCGATCCAAAATGCTCCGATTTCATAAGCAGGATAAACGGATAGGATTTTTTCTGAAAGATCGTAAAAATCAGACCTCCAAAATTCCAAGCCTTCATTCCATCCTTGCTTCTTGCCAGGACTTCTCTCAAAGACATAGGTCCAGGCCTCTCGATCTCTAAGGAATAGGCCTGACCCTAAAGTTAATGTAAACAAAAGGGATGAAGAAATAGGAAAAACCGGGCGCACAACCTCATAAATTTTAGCATCTTTTTTTGAAATTGACTCCCAGTGAATGGACCCTGATGGCTCCCATGGATACTCCCCCCCAACTTCATTAAAAGGGGTATCCAGATCATTGAGATCAATTGGAGAACTTTTTGTTCTAATCCTTGGATAGGGGAAATTAACAAACAAGGCCCAACTCATAAACATTCACCTGTATTTGAGGGCACCATACCAAACATGTGCGCCCTCATGAACTGGCGAACGGAAATGGTCAATGAAAACCCCTTCTCCAATTCCCACGTCTATCCCTGAGTGCATCACTCAATTCAAGAGGAAAAAGGCAAAAAATACGACTAGCAACGATAAATAAAATCCTCAAAGGTTTCATAGATTTTTTCACAAAGAAACATAGGTCGATTCTGAATTTCCTGAAGAGTCACGGGGTATCTTTTTTTAAAATCACTCTTGACCCTGGACTAGGGTCTTGGGTCTATCATCCCTTCATGCTTCTCCCCCGGATTTCGCTTCCAAGAGTGCTTCTGGTTCCCTTGGGTTTCTTCCTGGTCTTTGGCCAGGGCTGCCAGAATTCGATTCCGCTGCGCGAGCACGCGCTGGAGGATTTGGGCCTGGTCTATGACGACACCATCGTCACGACCTCGGGGAGGACGGTGGACTTCAATGGGCAGGGGGTGATTCCACGCTGGGTGCATGTGAAGAAGAGCGGGATGGGGCAGAAACTGGCGGTGGACGCCTTTGTGGCCAAGGCCGTCCTCGGGCTGAACCGTGACTTCACGATCTCTCTCGCGGCTCCCTATCTCAA
>DROQ01000222.1 GCA_011321845.1 Planctomycetota bacterium
GGAACCGAGATGACGCACGACCTGGAATTGTCCCAGGAGGGTTTGCCCGATCGAAGAGTCGACCGAGAGCTGGGTGAAGGCCCTCCCCCCCAACTTCTCCGCCAGCATAGGGGGGACGACCAGAAGCCCCAGGCCGGCCAGCAGCGAAATCAAAGATGCCAGAAGCACGTTGTCGGTCAGCGAAGAAGTAAAGAGCCCCACCGCCAGCAGCAGCGAACCCACCGAAAAGAGGCCCATGTATCCCGCAAAGAGCTGCCCCATCGGCAGACTGGCTCCCAGGAAGCTCGGTTGCATCAGAAGCAGGATCTGCAAAAAGCTGGGAACCCAGAGAAGGGCGAACAAGAGCCAGGTCGCTCCCCACTTGGCGACCACAACCTCCCAGTCCCGTACTGGGGCGGTCATCAGGAGTTCGAGAGAGCCGCTCCGCTTCTCCTCCGCGAGGAGGCGCATTGTCAGGATCGGGGGGATCACCACCACCGCGAATTGCGTCGATGGGCTCGCCAGAAAATAGTAAGCGAAGCGACTCGGGCTCCCGCCCCCTGCGAAGGATTCGATCAGAGACTGCACCTCGAAGGCGCGGAAAAAGAAGAAGAGGGTGAAAACAAGGTAGGTGATCGGAGACACGAGGAGCCCGAAGAGTTCCCTGCCAAAGAGCACACCCAGCCGATGCGAGACCTTGGGAACCGAACTCATCCCAGGACCTCCCCGGACTCCTTCGTTGAGCCGGCTTCCTCGATCTCCTCGCGGTCTTGCGTCAGGGCGAAGAAGGTCTCCTCGAGGCTGGGCCGGTGGAGGTAAAGCTCCGAGAGCGCCCGCCCCTCGGCCAGAAAGCGGTTGCCCAGGGAAACACTCACGTCTTCATCCTCCCGCGCCGCCTCGGGGGGGAGGAGGTAGCTCGCGCGCGTCCAACCCTCCTCCTCCCGCAAGGTACCCTTGGCCCCGGGAAGCAGCTCCTGCATCAGGGCGCGCACCTCCGTGGTCGAAGCCTGCACGCGGAACCGCAGCTCCTCTTGGCCCAACTCGTGGGTCAGCTCCTCCAGGGTCCCCGAGGCCCGCAGCTTGCCGTGATGGATCAGAAGGATGCGGTCGCAGACATCCTCGACATCCGAAAGGATGTGGCTGGAGAAGAGGATGGTGTGCCGCTCCTTGAGACTGCGGACGAGGTCGCGGACCTTGCGTCGCTGGTTGGGGTCCAGACCGGAGGTGGGCTCGTCGAGGATGAGCAGCCTGGGGGATCCGAGGAGGGCGTCCGCCAGGCCCACCCGCTGGCGGTACCCCCGGGAAACCTGGGAACAGAGCTTGCGTCGCATCTCGGTGACACCCGCGGCCTCCATGACTTCTTCGACCTGGGACCGACGCTCTTTGCCTCGCAGCCCCTTGAGCCCGGCCCGATAATGGAGGTATTCCTGGACTCTCAGGTCCCCATAGAGGGGGATCTGTTCGGGCAAGTAGCCGAGGGTGGAACGAACCGAAAGAGAGTCCTGGACGACGTCCCAGCCGTTGATGAGGACCGTGCCCGAGCTGGCGGGTTGGTAGCAGGTCAGCACACGGATCGTGGTGGTCTTGCCCGCCCCATTGGGGCCCAGGAAACCCACGACCTCTCCTTCCCGGACCTGGAAGGAGAGGTCGTCGACCGCCCGAAAGGAACCGTAGTCCTTGGTCAATCCCCGAACCTCGATCATGTGGAGGAACTTAGCGGGAAGAAGGAGGGAAGGTAACGGTTTGCTGGAAAAGTTGGGCCGGGAGGCTCGAGGGAGCTTCCCGGCTTTTTCGCTGGAACGAAGGGAGGGAGCTTACTTGACTTCGAAGTCCGCGTCCTTGATCTCCTCGTCACCCGCCGATGCAGTCGAACCGGCGGGCTCGCCTTGGGCGGCTTCCTCGGCGTTCGGTTGCTGCTGGGCGCTCTGCTGCTGGTAGAGAATCTCCGCCAGCTTGTGCGAGGCCTGGGTCAGCTCCTCGGCGGCCTTTTTGATCGCATCGAGGTCTTCGCCATCCTTGGCCTTCTTCAGCACGTCCACCTTCTCCTCGATCTTGGTCTTGTCCTCCGCGGGGATCTTGTCCCCCAGCTCCTTGAGGTTCTTCTCGACCTCGTAGACGAGGTTGTCGGCCTTGTTTTTCTCTTCGACCAGCTCGCGACGCTTCTTGTCCTCCGAAGCGTGGGCTTCGGCCTCCTTGCGCATCTTCTCGACCTCTTCCTCGGTGAGACCGGAGGAGGTCTGGATCACGATCTTCTGCTCCTTGCCCGTCCCGGCGTCCTTGGCCTTGACGTTGAGGATGCCGTTGGCGTCGATGTCGAAGGTCACCTCGATCTTGGGAACCCCTCGGGGTGCCGGGGGAATGCCCGTGAGCTGGAACTTGCCGAGGGTCCGGTTGTCCTTGGCGAACTCACGCTCTCCCTGGAGCACATGGATATCCACGGCGGTCTGGTTGTCCGCAGCCGTCGAGAAGGTCTCGGACTTGCTCGTCGGGATGGTGGTGTTCCTGGGGATCAGAACCGTCATGACGCCACCCAGGGTCTCAATACCCAGGGAAAGGGGAGTCACGTCCAGGAGCACCATGTCGCCCACGTCCTCGCCGGCGAGCTGCGCACCCTGGATGGACGCGCCCAGAGCGACCGCCTCGTCCGGGTTGACCGAGCGGTTGGGCTCCTTGCCGAAGATCTCCTTGACCAGAGCCTGGACCTTGGGAACGCGGGTCGACCCGCCGACCAGGATGACCTCGTCGATGTCGCTGGCCTTGAGCTTGGCGTCCTTGAGGGCCATCTCGCAGGGCTTGCGGCAACGCTCCACCAATCCCTCGATGAGCTGCTCGAACTTGGCGCGAGTCAGGTTCATATTGAGGTGCTTGGGACCGCTGGCGTCCATGGTGATGAAGGGCAGGTTGATCTGCGTCTGCATGGCCGAACTCAGCTCGATCTTGGCCTTCTCGGCCGCGTCCTTGAGGCGCTGCATGGCCATCTGGTCGTTGCCCAGGTCCACGCCCGTCTCCTTCTTGAACTCCTCGATCAGCCAGTTGATCACGGCCTGGTCAAAGTCATCTCCACCCAAGTGGGTGTCCCCATGGGTCGAGAGCACCTCGAACACCCCGTCTCCCAGCTCGAGGACCGAAAGGTCGAAGGTCCCACCCCCCAGGTCGAAGACGGCGATCTTTTCGTTCTTGTTCTTCTGCAGACCGTAGGCAAGGGCGGCCGCGGTCGGTTCGTTGATGAGGCGCATGACTTCGAGGCCGGCGATCTTGCCCGCATCCTTGGTCGCCTGCCTCTGGGAATCGTTGAAGTAGGCGGGAACCGTGATCACAGCCTTGTCCACCTTCTCGCCCAGGTAGGCCTCGGCGCTCTCCTTGAGGTATTGGAGGATCATCGCGCTGATCTCGGGGGGAGTGTAGTCCTTGCCGCGGACATGCACCTTGACCAGCTCCTCCGGGCCTCCGACGATCTCATAGGGGACGATCTTTTCTTCGGCGGCCACCTCGTTGTGGCGACGGCCCATGAAGCGCTTGATCGAATAAATCGTGTTCTTGGGATTGGTGATGGCCTGCCGTTTGGCGGGGGCTCCCACAAGGCGCTCGCCGCTGTCGGAGAAGGCGACGACCGAAGGGGTGGTCCTGGCGCCTTCGAGATTGGGAATCACGACGGGCTGCCCACCTTCCATGACGGCGACAACCGAGTTCGTTGTTCCGAGATCGATTCCAATAATTTTTGACATAGTCTTCCTCCTGAGGACCTGCTTCGGTCCGAATTCCTGCTCTTGAGCCTTCGGATATCAAAGGATGTGCCAGGAATCGCTTGGATAAGTCAAGACCTTTTATTTCAAGGACTTAGCTAGAGAGTGGCAGCATGGGAGAAGAGAATGCATGCCAGTTTGGCATGAGCTGGGCACCAGCCCCCCCTCCCTCCCTGCCGATCCGGCGGAGCAGAGGGAGGGGGCTTGCCCGGATGCTTCTAAATCGAGAACCATCCGGGCGGGGTCCTAGAGGACCTGCTCGGAGACCTGGAGCAGCTCCAGGGTCTTGTTGGCACCGGTGACCGATCCCCCCTGGAGGACCAGGCGGATCCCCACGAGCCGGGGGTCGTTGGGGATGGCGATGGCCCTCGTTCCGGGGATGGAGCCGATGGCGGTGGCAGCGCTGATCAGCAGGCCAGGATCGATGAGGAGGACCCCGTAAGGACTCAGGAGGTTGACGTCGTTCAAGGAGAACAGGACCAGTCCGAGGCCCGGGGTCCCGCTGAACTTGACACTCCCGGTCTTGCCTGTCTGGAGAGGCGTGGTCACCACCATGTCCTGGCGGTGCAGCTCATAGGCTCCCATGTCGGGAATGCGGGCAGCACCCTTGTAGGCGAAGAAGCGGGGATAGCTGTCCATGTCGTGACGGATCTTGGAGAGATTGGTCGAGCCCTTGTCGACCAGGGGCGAGGCGGCGGTCAAGCGATAGTCACCCTTGGTGGGGTTGGCGAATTTGGGATCGACCTGGAGGTTGGAGGCGGCGACCTTGAAGCCCGCGTAGTTCCTCCCTTTCATCGCAAAGGCGTCGTTGTTTTCCACGACCGGCCCGTTGGTCTTGTTGCCCACGGTTTTGAAGGCCGTGTTGTCGGCGATGATCCCGGCGGCGGCGCCCCCTACGATGATGTTGTTGCGGACGATGGCTCCACTCCACTGCTTGAAGGCGGCGTCGGAGAGGAAGATCCCGTCATGGCCGGGGTTCACAATGGTGTTGTTGTAGATGAAGTTGCCTCCGATCCCATAGACGGCGATGGCCTGCCCCGTCGTCGGAAGAATCAGATTGTCATGGAAGGAGTTGCCATCGCTGACGGTGGTGCTGGGGGGAGAACCGAAGATCACCAGAGCCCGGTGCACTTTTTCGAAAACGCAGTGGTCCACCTCGGCTTTGACGGAGGCGAACACACCACCGGAGGCAGAACCCATACGGATCGCCTGGGACCAGAAGGACTTCCCCATGTTCCTGAAGGTAAATCCCGTGAAGCGGATGCCGGGGCATTTGGAGCGGAAGCGGACCAGACCCAGACCGGTGCTCCCTCCTCCGTCGATGATGGTCTTGCTGGGTCCACCCACTGCGATGACCTTGCAGTTGGTCTGATCCACCACGCCGAAGGTGATGGGAAAGCTATCGCCGGAAGTGTTGGGGCTGTAGACGCCGGGGAACACCAGGAGAGTGGAACCCTTGGGCATCGTGGATGCGGCCTTGGTCATGGACTTCCAGGGCTTGGCCCTGGAGGTTCCGCTGTTCGTGTCTTTGCCCGTGGCGACATCCACGTAGAAGGTCGTCTGGGCGGAAAGGGCGGTCGCCAGAAAACCACCCGCGAGGGTCATGGCAAGCAAACGGAAAGAACGTGATTTCATTGATAGACTCCATTGAGAAAGGAGGTGAATCCTCCAAGAAAACCCAGCAAGGCAGGGGATCCAGGTAAGACTTCCCGAAAAGGAAGACCCAGTCCCTTGCCCATGGCAGAAGCCTGGGAGGAATGATTGAGAGAGGGAAACTGTATCAGCTTGCCTTCCCAAGGTGCAGCCCCCCCATGGGCAAAATCCAGGGATGGCTTGCTCTTGAGGGGTTTTGGGTCAAATTGACCCACGCGCTTGGATTCCCGGGGCGAATCTCTCCCAAGCCCGGGGGGATGAATAGACGATAAAAAGATTGCGAAGCTCTTTTGCACAAAGGCCTTAACCTGAATTTTGCTGTGAGAACCCCCAGATGATTGATTTTGAAGAGCAGTTCGGCGTGAACGCTGCCTACGTGGCTTCTCTCTTTGAGAAATGGCAAAGCGACCCCCAGGTCATCGACGAAGAGTGGCGGCAATGGTTCGAGTCCATGGGGCAAGGGGAAGGAAGCGCCAAACCCACCAAAAGGGGGTCTTCTCCCGCCCAGTCCAAGGCCGAATCCCGTCCGGAGCCGGCCGAGGCCGCCCCCTCCCCGAAGAAGGAATCCTCCCCTGCCTCCGACCTTTCCTCGGAGGAGGCGGAGTTCGAACCCCTGCGGGGTCTGGCAAGAAAAATCGCAACCAACATGAACGCCAGTCTGAGCGTTCCAACAGCGACCTCCGTGCGCACGATTCCGGTCAAGGTTCTCGACGAGAACCGCAAGATCCTCAACGCCCACCTCCGGGTGCGCGCCCTCGGCAAGGCCTCTTACACCCACCTCATCGCCTTCGCCCTGATCCGGGCCCTCCGGGAACATCCCGGCTGCCAGGCCTTCTACACCGAGCGGGAGGGCAAAGCATTCAAAGCCAGGCCGAAGCACATCAACCTGGGGCTCGCCATCGACGTCGCCACTCCGGACGGGCGCATGCTGGTCGTCCCCAACATCAAGCGCTGCGAAGAGCTGAGCTTCGCCGAATTCCTGCTGGCCTACGAGGACATCGTCCAGCGGGGCCGGGAGGGAAAACTCAGCGCAGACGATTTCAAGAACACGACGGTCAGCCTGACCAACCCCGGGGGATTCGGCACGACCATGAGTGTCCCCCGGCTGATGGAGGGGCAGGGACTCATCATCGGAACCGGCTCCATCGGAGTTCCGGTGCACGCGAGGGCCATGTCGCCAGACACGGTGGCCGAGGCCGCCCTGGGCCCGGTCATGACCATCACCAGCACCTACGACCACCGCACTGTGCAGGGGGCGGAATCGGGACTGCTGCTCCGACGAATGGAGGAGCTGCTGCAGGGAGCCGATGGCTTCTATGAGGAGATCTTTGCCGAGATGCGCGTCCCCTGGACCCCATGGGCAGCGCAAAAGGACCAGGCGCAGCGAGGCTCCGAAGCGGAGCGCGCCGAAAAGCAGGTGCAGATCTGGCAGTTGATCAACGCCTACCGCGTGCGGGGCTTCCTCCTGGCCGACCTGGACCCCTTGGAGTACGCCCCCACCCACGAGGACTCCCTCGACGTCACGACCTACGGCTTCACGATCTGGGACCTGGACCGCAAGTTCCTGGCGGGCGACCTCTGCGGCAAGCCCTGGGCGACCCTGCGCGAAATCCTCGAGGTGCTGCGGGAGACTTACTGCCGGCGCTGGTCCATCGAATACATGCACATCAGCAACCGCGAGCGCAAACATTGGATCCGCGCTCGTGTCGAGGGGCGGCGCAATGAAGAGGTCTTTTCCCACGAGGACCGGGTTCGCATCCTGGAGCGACTGGTGCGGGCGGAGAACTTCGAGCGCTTCTTGCACACGCGCTATCCGGGCAACAAGCGCTTCTCTCTCGAGGGTGCGGACACCCTCATCCCTGCGCTGGCCGAGCTGATCGACCGGTTGGCCGAACAGGGCGTCGAGCGCATCGTCCTCGGCATGGCCCACCGCGGCCGGCTCAATGTCCTGGCCAACATCCAGAACAAGTCCTTCGAGGCCATCTTCCGGGAGTTCGAAGGCGTTCTCCTGCCCAAGAGTTCGGAGGGCAGCGGCGACGTCAAATACCACCTGGGAGCCAAGGGGATCTATGTCACTCCCTCGGGCAAGCAGTGCGAGGTCATCCTCTCCGCCAACCCCAGCCACCTGGAGGCGGTGGACCCGGTGGTGCAGGGCATGTGTCGCGGGCTCCAGGACCTCGCGGGAGACCGGGCGCGGGAGAAGACCGTCGCCGTTCTTGTGCACGGGGACGCCGCCTTCACCGGGCAGGGGGTGGTCGCCGAGACCCTCCAGATGTCCAACCTCCCGGCCTTCAGCGTCGGAGGAACCGTGCATATCGTGGTCAACAACCAGATCGGTTTCACGGCCGGCCCCAAGGACCTCTACTCCACGACCAATCCCACGGACCTCGCCAAGATGATCGAGGCCCCCATCCTGCACGCCAACGGGGACAACCCCGAGTCGGTCCTGCGCGGCATCCATGTCGCCGCGGACTACCGGCACGAGTTCAAGGCCGATGTGGTGCTCAACATGGTCTGCTACCGGCTGCGCGGACACAACGAAGGGGACGAACCCCTCTACACCCAACCACTGCTCTACAAAAAGATCGCAAAGCACCCGACCGTGCGCGAGCACTACATCGACCTCCTCGTGCGGCGCGGAGCCATGTCGCGGGAAGAAGCCGAATCCATCAGCAACGACTTCGACAAGGAGCTGCGGGCCGCCCTGGAGGCTTCGCGGAACCAGGCGCCGGTCGAGCTGCCCGACGAGGAGGTCCTCGAACTCTGCGATCATTCCCCCAAGGATTACGCGAAAGAAGCTTCGGTCCCGACGGGGCTGCCCCAGGAGCAGCTTGTTTCCATCATCGAGGCGACCAACACCATGCCCGAGGGCCTGGTGGTCCATCCCAACCTGCTCGGCCAACTGCGCCGCCGTGAGGACATGGTCCAGGGCAAGCGCGGAATCGACTGGGGCTGCGCGGAGACGCTTGCATTTGGAAGTATTCTGCAGGAGGGGATCTCGATCCGGATCGCCGGACAGGACAGTGGACGTGGAACCTTCTCCCATCGGCACGCCGTCATCCGGGACCAGGTGACGGGTGAGGATTGGATCCCGCTCAAAAAGCTCGCGGCCAAGGGACGGAGCTTCCAGGTCTGGGACTCGCTCCTGGCCGAGGAAGCCGTGCTCGGCTTCGAATACGGCAACGCCTTGGTCCGGCCGCGGGACCTCAACATCTGGGAGGCGCAGTTCGGGGATTTCGTCAACGGCGCCCAGATTCCCATCGACCAATTCCTGGCCTCGAGCGAAACCAAGTGGGGGCAAACAGCAGGGCTCGTCCTGCTCCTCCCCCACGGCTACGACGGTCAAGGACCGGAGCATTCGAGCGCGCGGCCCGAACGTTTCTTGCAACTCTCCGCCCAGGGCAACTGGACCGTGGCCAACTGCACGACCTCCGCCCAGTACTTCCACCTCCTGCGACGCCAGGGCAAGGCCGAGACCAAACGCCCCCTCGTCGTCCTCACACCCAAGAGTCTCCTGCGCGATCGGCGCGCCGCCAGCGACCGGGCGGACTTCGGTCCGGGAACGCGTTTCCACGAGGTCCTTCCGGAGACCCAGTCCGACCCCGCCAAGGTCAAACGCCACCTCTTCTGCTCGGGCAAGGTCTATTACGACCTCCTCGCCCACCGGGAGAAGAGCGGCCGCGAAGACACGGCCATCACCAGGATCGAGCAGCTCTACCCCTTCCCCCTCCGGGAAGTCCAGGCGGAGATCGATCGTTTTGGCGCCGAGACCCTGGTCTTTGTCCAGGAGGAGCCCAAGAACATGGGCGCGTGGTGGTTTCTCCGCATGCTGACCCTGGAGCAGGGCATCGACTTCGAATACGCGGGGCGCCCTCCCTCGACGAGCCCCGCGACCGGCTCCTACAAACGCCACCAGAAGGAGCAGGACTTCCTGGTGCGGCGGGCCTTCGGCGAAGCGGCCGAACAGTGCCCGGTGGAGTTGTAGACCCGGTGGAGTTGTAGAAAGGCTCACCCTGGGGATATGCTGATCCCCATGAGCGAAACCAGGCAAGAGACCATCACCCTCTGGCACAACCCCCGCTGCAGCAAATCCCGGCAAGCCAAGGCTCTGCTGGAGGAGCGGGGGGTCCCCCTCGAGCTGCGCCTCTACCTGGAGAAGCCTCCCAGCGTCAAGGAGCTGGAAGACCTTCTCCACAAGCTGGGAGCCGAATCCCTGGACCTCATCCTTCGCAAGAAGGAAGCCCTCTACAAGGAGCTGGGCCTCGAGGGGAAGCCCCGCGAAGAGGTTCTCCAAGCCATCGCCGAGCACCCCAAACTCCTCGAACGTCCCATCGCGGTCCGAGGAAAGCAGGCCCGTATGGGCCGGCCCCCCGAGAAGGTCCTCGAGCTGCTCGCTTGACTCCTTGGCTGTCTGTCGGAGGTTTCCGTCCGACCTTCGTGCTCTCCTTTCCCTCCCACAGGAATTCTCCCTTTCTTGGCCCGGCCCGGAATCCACCAAGGGCTTGGTCAGGGAGATGGGGAGAACCTCAGAAAGAGTGAGAGGACGGGGCCTGGCCGGGGAGCCAAAGGCGGACAGATTTCTAAGTTCCTAGTGTTCCCGCAGGGAGAAAAGAGGCATCCCAAAGAGGGTGCCCATCACGATAGAGGCCAGGGTGGTGGGAGAAAGGCTGTTCCCACCCCAGCGGTCCAGGACCAGGAGGCGCTTTCCCCCTGCTTCTTTTCCCGGGTCCCAGAGACGAAACCCCTCGGGTGGAAAACGTTTCATGATCCCGGAAACGGTCGGAATCGAAGGTCGCAGATTCTTGGGGAGGAGAACCCGGAAACCCCGAATGAGGAGGATCAAATTCTGCGCAACGAAGGAGCTGGGGATGGGGTGGTAGAAGCCGAGCATGAGGCTCGCCCCCCGGCCTTGCAACTCGGATGGAAGGGCAGCGGGCCCCGTTTCACCTGTCCGCCTCTTCTTCAACAACCTGAGATAGGAGCGTAGAGAGCGCGGAGCCAAGGCGAGGAGGTTGTAGCGAGAGGTTCTCCCCGTGGAGAGGAAGCCCCCACCCGGAAAAGCCCCCACGGGAACATCCTTGTCCAGGATTTGATGGTCCAACAAGGGACGCAGCCAATTCACCGAATGGATCTCTCCTTCCCCCCCTCGCATCCGTTTGATCCTGGCTTCGAAGGCAGGTGCCCGCTCCTTGAGGCCGAGATGAAAACTGGATCGAAGGAGTTGGATCAAACGTTCTCGCGGAGGGGGAGAACCCTCCCGGCGCTCGACGAGGAGGAGGAGGTTCGACCAGGCCCTACCAAAGGAAAAAAACTGGACCAAGAGGCTCCCCCTGAGGTCCCTGGGACTCGCCGGCTCCTTGGGAACGGGGAGCCCCAGAAGGGCGCGGGCCAGGTTGAGGCTGTCCGCCCAGATCTGGGCAGGGGGTGACCCGGGTTGCTTTTGAAGTTTCAGGACGAGATCGCGGAGCCAGTCCAAATCAAGCCTGAAACGGAACATCAGTTGAACCTCTTCAGGCTGGTAAAAAGCAAGGTCCCCCGGACCTTGCTTCATGGGCAGAAGAGATCGAAAGACCGAAGATCTTCCTATGCCTTCTACCAGATGGGTCCTCTCACGAACCCCCTTCCCCGCGCTCCACAAGCGGCTCTCCAGTCGCTCAAGGGGAAAGAGTCCCATCACCAGTTCGCGTTTCCCAGGCTCTTTCGCCAGGGTTTTCTCAAGGAGGGTTCGCAAAGGGGCCAAACGGACGAGAAACCTCCCCAACTCCATCCCCTTGGGCTCGATGGGAGGGAAGGCTGCCTTTTCCCCAGATTCTCCTCCGGGGGATCCCTCGGAGGATAAAAGCCCTTCGGCATAAGCGAGCCCTCGCGCCACTTTCTTTCGCAGCTTCCTGGAAAAAGCCAGCCGGTCGGTTTCTTCCCGGGAGGGGCAAAAGTCCGCCACCGGATACAGGGCCACTCTCTTTCCCCGCCGTAAATAGCCCAACCCCGCTCGCCCCACCTTCAACCCCGAGTCACAGAACATAAAGACCTTCTTCTCCAACCATTTGGCCCGGACCTCGGTGGGAGAAGACGAAGGCAGGTGGAGAACGAGATCCCCCTGTTCCGCTTCGGATGGACCCAGAAGCTCCTCCATCTCCCCCCAAAATCCCTCCCCTTGGGAGGACCCGGCCAGTTCCCCTCGAAGGATGGGTCCATAAAGCCGGGGCTTCTTATTCGGACCAAGATCCACCTGGAGGCACAAGGAAAAGCCCCGGTCAAAAGAGCGCAGCTTCCTGCTGAGGCGAGTGATGTCCTGGAGTTCGGAAGTGAGATCTTCCACGCCGCTCCCTCTCTCCTCTCCAAGCTCATCCTCTCGAAGCTTCACGTAGGCGAAAATCCCCGGGAACAACCCCAGCGAGAGGAGGTTGAAAGGAGTCAAGCTTTCTTCCCGAGTTTCGAGCAGCTGGAGCGGGGCGGCCTCCAAGAGAAACACCGTATTCGGAGGGAGGTTTCGGTTCCAGGGAAGGGGAAAGCGGACCTGGGTAGCCACCTTGGAGGAGGGTTTTGGAATCCCCCCCTCCCCCTGGGGAAAGAGAGCGAGAAGGGGAAGGAGGAAGATAGAGCTTCGCAAGGGGAGGTTCATCCCCCCATTGTGGAAGGCCTCCCCTTTGATGTTGAGCGTTTTTTTGAGAATGGGTCCATTTACTGGCGGCCCTCTCTATCGCTCGATCAAGATGGGAGGATGCGTTACGGCGATCAGGACCACCACTACCGACAGCAAAACAACCGCACCCAGGAAAAAAACGATCAGGAGCCAGGGACGTTTCGCGATCATTGCGCGGAAGGTTTTCATGAACTCATTTCCTGGGTCCGAGGAAGGGGGCCTTTACCACTCGGGTCCCCGCCTTGGAGTGGATTTCCAGGCGGACAAGGGTCCCCTGTTTGTAGTCCTTTTCGGGAACAAAGACGAAGACGGGGATGTTGCGGCTTTCCAGAGAATCCAACTCTGGAGCCTTTTCGGCAAGGATGAACTCCGCCGTCTTGGGGCTTAGGGTCCTGATTTCGAATTTCTGCTTGCTCCCGGTCTTGTTCGTCAGCTGGAGCCGGAACTGGTTTCGGATCTTCCCCTTT
Organism: Planctomycetota bacterium; assembly: GCA_011321845.1. Classification (GTDB taxonomy): domain Bacteria; phylum Planctomycetota; class UBA1135; order UBA1135; genus HyVt-539. The sequence continues at coordinate 12,486 of DROQ01000222.1, forward strand.
TCGATCGTGAAGAGTGTGTCGCTCCGGAGCCGGATCAGCTCGGCGTCGAAGGGAGCGTGCCCCATCACGGCGTAGAGAAACCCTCCCAGCCACAGGGCCATGATGCCCATGTAGAGAATCGTCCGCGGACGAAGGATTCTCGTTTTCTTTCCTTCGAATCCATTCTCCGAGTCGTAGCGGATCAGGCCACGGGGCTTTTTAACCTTGTCCATGACCACGTCGCAGGCGTCGATGCAGTTGGCGCAGCCTACGCACTCCATCTGGGTCCCGTTTCGGATGTCGATCCCAGTCGGGCAGACGGCGACGCAGCGGTAGCAGTCGATGCAATCCCCATGCTCCCCCTCCTTGTTGTAACGCCCCCGGGGTTCGCCCCGTCGCCGGTCGTAGCCGACGACGATGGTGTCCGGATCATAGAGGGCGGATTGGAGGCGGCCGTAGGGACAGACGATCAGGCAGAGCTGTTCCCGGAACCAGGTGAAGTTCCCAAAGATGATGGCAGTAAAGATGAGAATGAAAGTAAAGGCCGCCGGGTGGGCGGCCGGAGAGGAGGTCACAGCCTTCAGCAGGACCTCCACGGGGATGAAGTAACTCAAAAAGGTGTGGGAGAGGAAAAGGGCGATCAAGAGATAGATCCCCAGCTTGGAGAAGCGTTTGATGATCTTCTCCCTGTTCCAGGGCATCTTGGCGAGCCGGTCCCTCGCGGTGGCTCCCCCCTCGATCCAGCGCTCAATTCGTCGGTAGACCCCCTCCAGGAAAACCGTCTGGGGGCAACCATAGCCGCACCAGACCCGGCCATAGGTGGCGCTCAGGAAAAAAAGGAAGAGGCCCACCCCCGAGAGGACAAAGAAGAAGAGCCAGAAATCGGCGGCGTTGAAGATCTTTCCGAAGAGAAAGAAGTGCCGGTTCGGCAAGTCCACAAGGATGGCCGGGTGCCCCCCCACCTTGATCCAGGGAAGAACAACGTAGATGGCGATCAGAAAAGCCCAGGTGGTCTTTTTGAGATTCTGGAACCGTCCCTTGACATCCGCCGGATGGATGGTGTTGTGCGAACCATCCTCGTTGATGCAGTAAAGGGTTTCCAGGTCGGGCCTGCGGACGTCGGCCTTTGTCTTGGTCGGAGCACTCATTTAACAAAGATCGAACATCCAGGAAGAATTCTCAACCATCTTCCTTTTTTCCTTGGGGTTCCTTTCCACCCTTTACATGCGTGTTTCGGATCGTCTGGAGGTAGGCCACGATTTTTTCGATCCCTTTTCGCCCAACGGTTGCCTTGTGGGCAGGCATCCCTTTGAGGGGGACCCCCTCTGAGATCGTCTGGAAAATTTGAACAGGTTTGCTCCCATGGATCCAATACTCATCCGTCAAGTTCGGACCAATCAATCCTCCCGCATCGGCCTTGTGGCAAGCAACGCAGCCTTTGTTCAAAAAGAGTTTCTTGCCCTCTTCCACTGCTTTGGGGTTTTTGGAAAGCTTCACCAGAAGGCGATTGGTAAGGGGATTCTTGGCGGCCCGTTTCTCGGCAGCCTCCTTGGCGGCCTTCATCTCCATCTGATACGCCTCCATGGAGGAAGGGCCGGTTTGAAGAACGTGGTAGTGGATCCAGTAGACCACTGAAAAAATGCAGGCGAGGTAAAAGGTCCAGAGCCACCAGTTGGGGAGTTTGTTGTCGTATTCCTGGATCCCATCGAAGCTGTGGGCCTCCTCCCCATGGCTCACAAGTTGGTTGGGGCGGTCGAGTTGCTGCTGTTCGCTCATTTTCCCTTTACCTCCCGAAGATTTTCATCCTCTTCCAGTGGAAGTCTCTCCACTTCCTCATAATCCTTTTTCCCGTGTAAGACCCAAACCCAGAGCAAGACCCCCGTGAAGAACAGGATGAAGAAAACCATCGCGAAAGTGGGCCAATGGAGGAGGGTGATCCTGGAGAAGAACTCTTTGATCATGACCGCCTCCTATTCCTTCTCCAGGGGCTTGCGTCGCCCATGTCCTAGCCGCCTCAAGTAAGCGATGAGAGCCACAAGCTCGCTGTCCATCGCCGCGGTTCCTACCTGGTTTTTCTTCAAATAGCGGACGATGGCGCTGGCCTGAGTCTTGTACATCTCTTCACAATTCTCGATGTCCTTGTCGCTGAAGGGAACTCCCAAGGTGCGCTGGGCCTTGAGTTTCTCCACCGTCCTTTGATAGGGAACCTTGGCCTCCAGGAGCCAGGGATAGGGGGGCATGATCGAACCGGGGCTGGTACTCCGGGGGTCCAGCATGTGGTTGAAATGCCATGTGATGTTCTTGCCATTGGTTCCCTCCCGGGCCAGATCGGGCCCCGTCCGCTTGGAACCCCATTGGAAGGGATGGTCGAACATGGACTCGGCCATGGTGCTCGGCGGTCCATAGCGCAGGAATTCCGAGCGGAAGGGGCGAATCATCTGGGAATGGCAGACATAGCAGCCTTCCCGGACATAGATGTCCCGCCCCTCCAACTCGAGGGGCGTGTAGGGTTCCACGGCTGGCCCTCCATCCGCCAGGAGCGGCACCTCCTTCTGGGCGATCAAGCCCGGGACCAGCTCCACGATCCCGCCCACGGCGACGGCGAACATCGCCAGGATGGAAAAGGCCAGAGGTTTGGCCTCGAGGCGTTTATGCCAGTAACCCTGTCCCCCCCGAAGCGAGCGAAGCCCGAAGGCCCCGATGATGATCGCCAGGAGGAGCAGGGCGAAACCGAGGATGGAGAGGATGAAGCCCTTGTCCCGGTCAAAGACCGCCGCACCCATCAGAACCCCGCCAACAAGCCCGAGCAGGGTGATCCAGAGAGCCCGACTGAAGATCAAACTCGTCGTTTTGGGAGCGTCCGGGCCTTCTCTCCAGGTCACGACCTCGGCCTCCCCGTTGACCACGACCTTGCCTTTGATCGTCTTGGCAATGTTGTAGATCATGAACACCCAACCCAGGATGAAGAGGAAACCCCC
>DROQ01000223.1 GCA_011321845.1 Planctomycetota bacterium
GTAACCCTCCACCCGTTCCCCCGGGTTGAACACCAGCCCTTGCCCTCGGTTTAGGAAGGATGCGTAGCGAAAACTGATGAAGGGGTCGTCGAGGGTCCAGGAGAAGGCATAGGCCGCGTGCCAGAGAAAGAGGAGGATCCCCGAGACGAGGAGAGGGTGGGGGAGCCGAGACCAGGACGAAACCGTGGAATCCGGGCCTTGGCCCATCTGGAACCATGGGAGCATGTTCCCCATAAGTCACGGAGATGTTCCCCGTAACGGCTCCCCCCAAAAAAAGGAAAAGCCTAGACTGAACGAGCAATGAAGAACCCCCAACCTCGAGTCCTTCCCTTTCTCTCCCTCCTCCTCTTCCTAAGCTCCTGTGCTCTCTCGCGTACTGGGCCCTGGAACCACCCTTCTCCCTCGCTCACCTCGCAAGCGGAAGAGCAAGCGGGACACCCATTCCCCGAGCAAGCGGGACACCCATTCCCTCCCGTGGCGACCTTCTCCATCGTGGCCTACGACCCCAAGACCCGGGAGTGGGGGGTAGCCGTCCAGTCCAAGTTCATCGCCGTGGGCTCCGTAGTCCCCTGGGTCAAGGCCGGCGCCGGCGCCATCGCCACCCAGGCCTTCGCCAACACCCGCTACGGTCCCGAGGGCCTCGCCCTCCTCGCCAAGGGAAAGAGCGCCAAGGAGGTGGTGGAGTCCTTGACCCAGGCCGACCCCGGCCGGGCCCGCCGCCAGCTCGGGATCGTCGACGCCCAGGGCCGCGCCGCCAGCTTCACCGGGAAGAAATGCATGACCTGGGCCGGCCACATCGTCGGGAAACATTTTTGCTGCCAGGGCAACATCCTCGCGGGCCCCGAGGTCGTGAAGGCCATGGCCAAGGCCTTCGAACAGACAGAGGGAGACCTGGGCGACCGGATGATCGCGGCCCTCGAAGCCGGACAGAAGGCCGGCGGCGACCGCCGGGGCCGGCAGAGCGCCGCCCTCTACATCGCCCGCGAGGGCTGGGGCTACGCCGGCTTCAACGACCGCTACCGGGACCTCCGCGTGGACGACCACCCCAAGCCCATCCAAGAGCTGAAGCGCATCTATGCGCTCCACAAAAAAATCTTCCGGCCCCGGCTCCGGCGGGGGAGGAAGAAGTAAGGCCTTTCTTCGGGGCGGAGTCAGCTCACCCCCTTCCCCGAGGCCTTCCTCCTGTTCGTTGGATTAGAGGATCAGCCCGGTCAGACCGCTTCGAACTCGTGGACCCAGACCTTGCCCTCGAGGTCGATGTCCATGCCTCCGTGCATCTTCTTGATCAGGCCCAGGTAGGCCTCCAGGTTGGGGAAGCCCTCGGCCTGGGCCTCCTCGTCGGTCATGTCCGCGAGGCTCTCCTGGCGTAAGCCCACGACGCGGAACTTTTTGTCCTTCAACTCGAACTCTTCGCCCGGATATGCGTAGACGCCGTTGCGCCTCTGCTGTGTCTTCTTGCCCGCGAGGACCGCGTCGACGAGACGTGGATGGTTGACAAGGCGATCGATGGAGCAGGTTTTTTCGGGATAGTCGGTCATAGCTTCTTTGTTCTCGGGGTCGGTTCTGGTCAAAGTGGATGGCGCTTCACCAAAAGAGAGAAGCCTAGCCGGAATCAGATTCATGCAAAAACCAATCCTTGTGTTGATTTTCTCCCTCCTTTCAGAGCCCCTCTGGGGACAGGTTCCCGTTCCGGTCTTGGAGGCCCGGCCCGAGACCCCTCACATCGACTGCGTGGTCCCTCTCCCCGATCAGCCACAGGCCAAGGATCCCGCCATGATCTGGTATGACGACTTCGACGGCAAACCCATCGACTATGCCGAGGGCAAGAGCCCCCTCGATTCCAAGGTGGCCTTTGGCCGAAGGGGCCGCTCCCTGCTCATGCATTACCCCAAGGGCAGCCGGGGTATCGGCAACCGCAAGGTCTTCTTCGGAGACTCTCCCGCCTATCGAAACAAAGTCGTTCGCCCCGGCGAGCGCTTCGACGAGGTCTACTGGCGCATTTACGTCAAGCACCAATATGGATGGGAGGGAGGGCCCGCCAAGATGTCCCGCGCCACCAGCCTCGTCAACAATCGCTGGGCCCAGGCCATGATCGCCCATGTCTGGAGCGGCGCCAGTCCTTCCCTCACCCTCGATCCCGCCACCGGCGTCCGCGGCGCCCGCGTCGTCACCCGGCACTACAATGACTTCAAACGCCTCAAGTGGCTCGGCAACCGCCCCGTCTCCAAGTTCCCCATCCATGCCACCAGCGAATCCGGCTACTGGGTCCTCGTCGAATCCCGCGCCAAGCTCAACACCCCCGGCAAGAGCGACGGCATCAACCAGCTCTGGATCGACGGCCGCCTCGAATGCGAACGCCGCAACCTCAACTTCCGCGGTAGTTACAAAGGCCACGGCATCAACGCCGTCTTTCTCGAGGCCTACTGGAACCAGGGTTCCCCCAAGACCCAGTCCCGCTGGTTCGACAACTTTGTCATCTCCACCAAAGCCATCGGCCCGGTCTCCTGCCCCAAGAACCCCGTCGTCTACAAGACCCCTTACCACGGCCCGGGCCGTCCCGGCCGCTGGGAGCTGCAGGCCGCCGGCGACTTCGAAGGCCGCGACGTCGTCTTTCGCTCCAAGCTCCTTCCTCCATCCGAGAAAACCGTGATCGACAAGGCCCACGGAGCCTTCGTGGGGAGCCTCAAGGGAAAAAAGGCCCTCGCTCCCGGAAAAACCTATTACCTGCGGGTCCGCCAGAGCAGCGCGGGGGGTGTTTTTTCGGGTTGGAGCCGCTGGCACCAGGGGTTTCGGGTGCGGTGAGTAGGGAGGCCGTTACCCCCCTTCCTGTGATGTTCTATAGAGAAATGCCGTGTCATAAACCCCCTCGAATGCTTCCTATGGAGGTTTCTGATGTACGCGTTTCTATCCCTCTGCTTTTTCACCCTTGTCAGCCCTGTTTGGAGTCAGAATCCGGAGCCTGTTTCGAAGCAGAAGAAGGAGGTCCCCAAGGCCTGGATCGTCCAATTTCGGGGGGCGGTGGATCCTCTCACCGAGCTGCGCGAGGGCATCCAAAAAGCCCGGGAGGGCAAGCTCTCCCTGAGCGCGCTCGAAGCCCGCTTTCGCAGGGCGGAGCGCGTGGCCAGGGTCAAGAGGGACGGCTTCGCCCTCCAGGCCGAGGCTCTTGGGGCCGAGCTGCGGGAGGTTTTCTGGCTCGTTCCTGCGGCCTCGATCTCCGCAACTCCCTCCCAGGTGGCCATCCTTCGCAAGCGAAAGGACGTGGCGGCGATCTACGAGGACAGCTTGCGGGCAGCAAGCCGTATCCTCGTCTCCACCAACGCCAAGAACCATGCCGTGGACGCCTTGCAAAAGGCCGGGATCAAGGGCAAGGGCGTGACCGTCGCCATCGTGGACTCGGGCCTCGACATGAAAATGGGAACGAGCGGGCGACCGCACGCCACCTTCTACGTCAACGGAAACCCCAAGAACACCACCGGCGGAGGGATCCAAGGCTCCCGGGTCCTGGCCATGGTCCAGATGGGCAAACAGCCCCCCGAGGACGCGATCGATCATGGTACCCCCGTAGCAGGAGTGGCCGCTGGTGAAAAGTGGAACAACAAGGCCAACAGCGATCGTGGGCACGCACCCCTGGCATCGATCGTCGGCTATTCGATCGCCGACACGACGAACGGTCTCGCCCTCTTGACGACCATGGTCAAAGCCTGGCAACAGGTCCTGAGGGACGCGGCCAAGTACAAAATCCGCGTCGCCAACATGTCCTACCAGGGGACCGCGAACTCGACCTCGATCGAGCAGCAGGCCATGGACCGGACCGCCGAGCTGGGGGACATTTTCATCTCGGTTTCCGCAGGGAATGCGGGGACGAACTATGCAGTCTGGGCCCACGGGGCGACCAATATCCTTGCAGTCGGGGCCGTCCAGCCCAACACGCGCGTCGTCGCGCCCTTTTCCAGCCGGGGTCCAGTCCGTGGCGATCCCAAACCCAAGCTCAGGAACTACCCCCACATCATGGCCAACGGGGTCTCCATGGTGATGCCCCGCATGGACTTGGAACAGGGAGAGAAGGTCGCCAACGGCGCCAGCTACGCTGCCCCCCAGGTCTGCGGAGCTGCGGCTCTCTATCGCTCCCTGCGCAAGGGAGCGACCGCCGTCGAGACCCGAAGCGCCCTCCTCGCCACCACCGAAGACATCGGTGGAAAAAACCGAAACAAACCCTACAACGCCAATATCAGTACTTCTTCCAGTAAATGGTGATATTCTTATTGATTCAATAAACATCGGATTATCAATATATTTTTTGCATGCAATAACTGCAGGGTTAAATTCTTCAAGATGTCCTATCTGA